>CAZWHE010000035.1:547-28267 GCA_964633825.1 uncultured Phycisphaerales bacterium
ACGCCGACTCCGTCGAAGACGCCGACTCCGTCGAAGACGCCGACTCCGTCGAAGACGCCGACTCCGTCGAAGAGATCCCGCCTGGCAATGACCGTTGAACAGGCGATGAAACAGGTCTTGAGACATGCTCTGAAAACAGCCCCACCGGTTTTATTATGTCGTGCTCGTCGGTTGACTCGCTTCTGGTTGCGAATCCAGATTTCATCCGTGTGAGAGAGAGGCACGAGTGGTTCTTGTTTCATGAAATCCATCTGTTTTTTCAGCTTGTTCACATGCCAGAGGTCGTCGGAATCGAGGAAGGCAATGAACCGGCCCCGCGATGACATGATGCCTTTGTTGCGGGCCGCCGCGGCGCCGAGGTTTTTCTGACGAATGACGGTGACTCCCGGAAAGGAAGCGGCGGCGCGCGCGCTGCCGTCGGTTGATCCGTCATCGACAACGATGATCTCATCCGGTGGGAGCGACTGTTCACAAACGGACCGCAATGCTTCCGCGAGCATGGCGGCGCGGTTATAGACGGGAATGATGACGGAAATATCCAAGGAGGTTCTGTCCGTTGAGATCCGTTATTTCGTACAGGGATCAGGGAAAGAGTCTTTCCCATGACCTCCAGATGATATCATATAAGTCCGGGTTAAATGCTGCGACGGGTTTATGAAAAATATGACTGATCTACCTAAGATATCGGCTTGTATCATCACCTTCAACGAAGCGGACATGATCGAGGAGTGTCTCCGTTCCGTTGCCTGGGCCGATGAAAACATTGTCGTCGATTCCGGCTCCGAAGACGACACGGTGCAAAAAGCGGAGAGCTTCGGCTGCCGGGTGGCTCACCAGGACTTTCTCGGACACGTCAGGCAGAAAGATTTTGCCGTCAGCCTCGCCCGGAATCGCTGGGTTTTCTGCCTCGATGCCGATGAACGCCTGGCGCCCGGCGGTGAAGACCTTCTGAAAAAAGCCCTGGCCGCGGATCAGGGGCGGATAGCCGGATACGCATTTCCGCGCCGCACTCACTATTTGGGTGACTGGATCAACCATGGGGGGTGGTGGCCCGAATACAGGATTCGCCTTTTCGACAAGGAGAAGGGGAAATGGGAGGGCGTTGATCCTCACGACCACGTCACCGTGAACGGCTCCACTCGGAGGTTGGGCGCGGTGATCGACCATTACAACTACAGGGATATTTCACACCACATGGAAAAAGTGAACGCCTACACGAGCACCATGGCGAAACGCCGGCTCGATGCCGGCCAGGGGGCGTCCGTGTTCAGGATGGTTTTCAATCCTTTCGGCCGGTTTATGAGGATGTACATTCTCAAGCAGGGATTCCGCGACGGGATCCGCGGCTTCATCGTGGCCGTTATCGGGGCTTTTTATGTTTTTCTGAAATATGCCAAGCTCTGGGAGCTCGCTCGGATGTCGACGACCCGAAACCCCGACGAATAAAGTTGAGCGGAGGGGGAAATCAGATAGAGCGGCCCTTCCTTCTTTTCCGAGCCAGAATCTTCTTGCCCTTGGATGTTTTGTTCCGCGTTCTGAATCCGCTCATTTTGCATTTCTTGGTTTTGCTGGAGCGTATTTTCTTTTTCACCGCTGTTCCTCCGCTAGTGATGTGCTTCCCTCCAATGTTTGTCCGGGAAGAAAGAGAGATTCTATGATCTTCCACCGGAATGTCAACCGAAAGCCCGGGCTAGGCGAATTTGTCGAGCTTTTGTTTCAGAATCGACAGGTCTTTGGGGAGAGGGGCTTCAACCTCGACCCGCTCATTTGTTCCGGGCGACGTGAAAGCCAGTTTCCACGCATGCAGGGCAAGCCGGTTGAGGATGGGGCGTTCCCGTTTTCCCCTGCCGATCCTGTATTGCGGTTTGAGTGTGGAGAGGTGGAATGTTTCCCCTCCCCCGTAAACGGGGTCGCACAGAATCGGGTGTTTAATGTGCGCCAGATGGACTCTGATCTGGTGGGTCCGGCCGGTTTCGGGTCGAATCTCGAGGAAAGCGTATCCCGGCCAGGTGGTTCGTGTGGAGTAGTTTGTCACGGCGGGCTTTCCGTTTTCCATATTGACGACCATCCTCGTCATTTTTCTGGAGTCCGGCCCGACAGGCGCATCGACCACGGCTTCGGGCGGTCTCGGAACACCCCGGACAAAAGCGAGATAGGTTTTATGGATGCGTCTTTGCGAAAAGAGCTCTCCCAGAGGCTGAACGGATTTTTTCCTCAGAGCGAGCATGAGAACCCCTGATGTCTGTTTGTCCAAGCGGTGTACGGGATTGGGATTGATCCCTTCCGGGGCCAGCATTTTCCGGCATATCTCAACGGCCGTGGATATTGTGGGGCGCCTGTCTGGGATAACCGGAATCCCGGCGGGCTTGTTGACGCATAGGACCGAATCGTCGCGGTAAAGGATCTCGAGTGTTTTGACGGTTCGTTGTTTCGGCTTTCGTTCTTTCAACGAGCTCGTGTTCACAATAACGTAATCCCCGGTTCTCAATATCGTGCGAATGTCGCCGGGTTCGGCGTTTACGGTGACGCGTCCCTCGGCGATCAGCCAGGTGATGTCACGGCTCATGAAGCGGGGGAGGACCCGGCGCAGGAAATGGTAGAGGTTCATTCCCGAGCAGGAGTGTCTCACACTCAGTTCTTGAACATCTCTGGAAGGCAGCTTGCTTCTCCTCTGTTTCGCCGGTTTTGAAAAGGACCGCTCGATTCGGAAAAAGACCTTTGTCTATCGGCCCCAATCCTTTTTTTGTTTCAGTCCTCTGTCTGCAGTATATTATGAACCATTGTACCGCAGGTTCCGAGAATCGTGAAAAATTCAGTTCCCATGCGGGATTCTTTGAAAGGAAAGGTTCTATGGTAGAGAGCCGGTTGAGAGAATTTGAAATCCCTGCCGAGAAAGGGAAATGGCAATGCCGTCCCGAGCGTTTCGGCTTTAAAACAACCGACGATCTGGAACCGATTCGGGGCATCATCGGCCAGAAGAGAGCGGTTCGTGCATTGAAGCTGGGGATGGAGATCCAGTCTCCGGGTTACAACATCTTTGTCAGCGGGATCAAGGGAACGGGGCGTCTCACCACGGTGCGGAACCTTTTGAAAGATATTCAGCCCAGGTGCGAGCGTCTCAACGACTACTGCTATGTCCACAATTTCAGGAATCCCATGTGTCCCGTTCTCGTGACGCTCGAGAAAGGCGGCGGTGTAAATTTCAAACGGGACATGAAGCACATTCTCCACATTTTCACAGCAAAAATTCCGGCGGCTCTGGAAGAAGACGAGTTCCTTTCATCGAGGCGTGAGCTTATCGAATCTCATCAAACAAGGCAGCACGATTTTGTGGAGGCTTTCAAATCGGAGCTCGAACAGAACGGGCTGGTCATGGCTCACGTGAGGGTCGAGGACACGGTCCAATCCGACATCCTGGTCAAGACCGATGAAAATCCCGTGCCCATCAATGAGTTGGATTCCCTCGTGGAAACGGGCAAGATCGACAAGAAGACTTCCGACGCTCTCAGGGACAAGGTGTCGAACTACCGCGAGTGCCTCGAACACGTTATGCGCGAATCACGGAAACTCGCCAGGGAAATGATGGAGAAAGTGAACCGTCTCGAGAGGAAAACCGGGGGAGAAGCCATTTCGGGTTACATCAGGGATCTGGATGAAAAATACAAGAACCTCAAGATCTCGCATTTTCTGCGCGAGCTCAAGGATGATGTTCTCAACAATCTCTCTCTCTTTGCGAGTGATGAAGAATCTTCTCCCGGAGCGCCGGGCCCTGTCATGGTCAAAGACCGGGAGTTTTTCTTCAGGAAGTTCGAGGTCAACGTGGTTCAGGACAACTCGGAAAGCGATGAATGTCCCATCGTTATCGAACATTCTCCCACATACACCAATCTCTTTGGTGCGATCGGTGCTGAACGTGATTTTTCCGGCAACTATTACTCTGACCACACCACGATTCGAAGCGGTTCACTCCTCCGGGCCAACGGGGGCTACCTCGTGATCAACACTCTCGATACGCTTTCCGAGTCGGGTGTATGGAAAGCGCTCAAGCGGTCTCTCAGGACGAAAGAGATCGTTGTCCAGAGTTACGACACGTACATGCAGATGTCTCCCGTCGCCATCCAGGTGGAACCGATCCCTCTCAACATCAAAGTAATCATGATTGGGGATTCGGAATCCTTTCACCGTCTTTATTCCATGGATGAGGACTTTCAAAAGGTCTTCAAGGTCAAGGCCGATTTCGGCGACGACATAAAACTGACCGAAGAAAATCTCAACTTCTACACCCGCTTCTTGAGGAAGCTTTCCATCGAGGAGGGGCTTCTTCCGTTCAATCCCTCCGGCGTGGCTCGTGTGGTGGAGTTCGGGGTGCGCCATGCCGGGCGGCGTACCCGAATCTCGACTCAGTTCAGCGAGGTGGCCGATCTTGTTCGGGAATCTTCCTTCTGGGCCTTGAAAGAGGGATTTCGCGTAGTCGATTCGTCCCACGTTGTCCAGGCAATGAAAGAAATCCAGTCGCGCAATTCCCTGCCGGAGGAGAGACACTTCAAGCTCATCGACGACGGAATCATCCTCATCGACGCGACCGGTAAACGGGTGGGGCAGGTCAATGGTCTGACCGTTTACGACCTGGGGAATTACGCTTTTGGAGTCACCGCACGCATTACTGCGTCGGTTTCCGTGGGTAAATCGGGCATCATCAACATCGAGCGGGAAGCCAAATTGAGCGGCAGGATCCATGACAAGGGAGTTCTGATCTTGTCCGGATATCTTCGCGAAAACTTTGCCCGCGAGCATCCTCTCGCGTTGAGCGCGTCGATCTGTTTCGAACAGAGCTATACCGGCGTGGAAGGGGACAGCGCCTCGTCAACCGAAATATACGTTCTCCTTTCGGCTCTTTCCGGCCTTCCCCTCCGCCAGGACCTTGCCGTAACGGGTTCCGTCAATCAGAAGGGCGATATCCAGCCGATCGGGGGTGTCAATGAAAAGATCGAGGGTTTTTACCGCCTTTGCCGGAATCGTGGCCTGACAGGGAATCAGGGGGTTTTGATCCCCAAACAGAACGTGGAAGATCTCATGCTGCACGACACCGTGATCGAGGCCATGAGGAAAGGACGGTTTCACGTTTTTGCCGTGGAACGTGTGGAAGACGGAATCGAGCTTCTCACCGGCGTTCCGGCAGGAGAGCGCGATGAGGAGGGACGGTTCGAAGAAGGAACGGTCTTCGCCCGGGTGGAAGAGAGGCTTTCCCATCTTCAAAAGTGCCTCAAACGCGACGAAGAAAACGATTTGAAGCTCTGAGACGCGTTGAAACTTTGAAACGCGCGTTTCTTGAAAATAGAGACCTCTTGCGTTACTTTTGAGCTATCGCGAGGATGGCGGAATTGGCAGACGCGTCAGATTTAGGATCTGGTGGGGCAACCCTTGGGGGTTCGAATCCCCCTCCTCGCACCACATCATTCAGGAAAAGGATGGAATGATTTTCCTTAGCACTCCTGCCTAACATGACGCTAACTATGTATTTATAATAGTGATAGGTGAATTTGTATTCTGATGCAAGATGCGAAGTCGTTGAAACAAAAGGGTGTTATATTTAATTTTCTTTATATTTAATTAAACCTAATGTATACTAATATGTCAGTCAATCCCTTTTATTTCTATTCATATTGATTAAAATAGGATTAAGAGGACTATTGCCAGATTCCATCGCCAGCCAGAATTGGAGGTCATTCCATGCGATGCTTAATAGTGCTTGCCATACTCATCATCTTCCCGTCCATCGGCTCTGCAGCCACGATTTACGTTCCTGACACATATCCGGCGATTCAGGATGCCGTCGATGCCGCTGTCAACGGCGATACAATTGTCGTTCGTCCGGGGATGTATGCGGAAAATATCGATTTCAGCGGAAAAGCCATTACAGTCCGGAGCGAGCTTGGGGCAAGGGCGACCTTTCTCGACGGAAACCAGGCTGAGAGCGTGGTCAAGTTCAAGAATGGAGAAGGATCGGATTCGGTCCTCGACGGCTTTACTCTGATCAATGGAGCGGCCGTTGATGGAGGCGGGATCCATTGCCACAACTCCTCCAGCCCGACGATCAGTAACAACGTGATTACAGGCAATAGGGCCGACGATGACGGCGGGGGTATTTTTTGTTACGACAATTCCAATCCATTGATCACGGGCAACAAGATCTATGGGAACACGGCGGTTGACGACGGGGGCGGGATCTACTGCAACAAATCTTCCGACCCCGTGATCATTGAAAACATTGTTTCGGCGAACACGGCCGACGACTACGGCGGTGGAAAATACTGCGACAACAGCGGGGCCACCATTGAGAACAACATGATCTCGGAGAACATGACCAATGACGACGGCGGCGGGATCTTCTGTGACAACTCGCTTCCCCTGATCGTCAACAATAAAATATTCGGGAATGTAGCGGGCGCAGTTCCGTCCAACACTCCCCAAGGCGGGGGTATCTATTGTCGCGGCAATTCAGACGCCACGCTGACGAACAACACCGTTTACAGGAACCGGGCCGTTGATGACGGCGGAGGGGTTTTCTTCGAGGATTCATCGCCCGCAATTACGAATTGCGTCATCAAGGGGAATACAGCCGATGATATGGCAGGCGGGATCTGGTGCGGCAAGAATTCCATGCCCGAGATTACGAACTCCGTTGTGTGGGGCAATTTTGCCTCGGCGGAACCGGATATTTACGCTTTTTCATCGAGCAGTCCGAACATCACATACTGTGACGTTCAGGGAGGATGGCCGGGTACGGGCAACATCAATGCCGATCCTCGGTTTGTGCAGCCGCACAATCGCGTCGGCGATTTTCATCTCACTTATGATTCTCCCTGCAAGAATGTGGGCGACAATTCGGCTCCCAATATCCTGACCGATGATTTCGAGGGCGATCCCCGCATTGTCGATGGAACAATCGATATCGGAGCGGATGAGTTTCATCCCCACCTTTACTACAGCGTCTACGTTCCTTCCGACGAAAACGTCTCTCCCGGCGCGAGAGGAGTTGTCAAGGTCATCGGGCTTCCGGGCGACTCGGTCCTTGTGGGGCTCAGCTCGATTCTGCAGGATCCGCCCCAGCAGCTGCAGTATGGCGAGCTCTATCTGGGATATCCGATCAAGATTATCGACCAGGGAGTTGTATCCAATCTTGGTGTCGTGGCTTTTCCTGAAAGGGTGCCCGTCTTGTGGGTTCCCGGAGACCGTTATTACACTCAGGCGCTGATCGGTAATGATCTGTCCAATCTGGTGGTCGTGACGATCGAGTGAAATAACCCGGGTTAGAAGGGATCTTCCACCTCGATCATTTCGGGGTCGGTGTCGTTTTCATACCTGAAGTAGATATAGAACACGCGAAAAGCATAATCCCGGCCTCCCAGTTCCGACCGGTGAAGGAATATTTTCGCCATCTTTTTTAGCCGCCGAATTTGGGAAAAGCCAAGCGCCTGGTTCAAACCGGAACCGCCGATCCGGGTTTTGACCTCAATAAAGTGAACGATATCATCGTTCATGGCCACGATGTCGAGCTCACCGCAGGCGGTGCGATAGTTCCGTGCGAGGATTTTCAGGCCCAGGCCGGCCAGATGACGGGCCACGATTTTCTCTCCCCGCTGGCCGAGCAATGTTCGATGATTCATTTTTCGGTCGGGATCGCTTCCTTTCCCCGTTCAACAAACAAACGGCATCTACAAGAACAGGGATTCAGACGGATTCGATGAGAAAGGGTTACGGGCCGGGTGAAGATCGGTCTATCAAGAAGTTTCTTCTTTTTCCCGGCTGAGGATGTTGTTGACGGCTGATCTCGAGAATTTCACGCGGATGTTTGAATTTTCATCGATTTTGAGAACAACGTCGTTGTCGCTGACGGAAACCACGACGCCGTGGATGCCTCCGTTCGTGAGAACGTGATCGTGCTTCTTGATGCTGGCCAGCATTGCCTTCCGCTTTTTCTGTTCTTTCATCTGGGGGCGGAAAAGCACAAAGTACATAATGAGGATCATTCCTCCCATGAGAAAGAGGAACTGGGTGAGACCACCGCCGGACTGTGCTTCACCCTGGAGCAGGAAGAGTGAATTGATGAAATGCATGATAACTCCCGGAACAAGAAGTCGAGCGGGTTTGACCTGGTGGGCGCTGCAGGTTTCACGCCGCGGGACAGATACAATTTAACTCGGTTAACACAAGCGCGGATTTATACCACGGTCCCGGCCGAAGGTTCAACCCGTAAAAAAAGAGCGCTGCAATGAACAGCGCTCTTTTCATCTGTCACTGATCGGACGTTCTAGAGGGATGTTTTCAGCTTCTTGCCGGGCTTGAAACCGACGGTCTTGGATGCCTTGATCTTGATTTTTTCGCCGGTGAGAGGATTGCGGCCCCAACGGGCTTTGCGGTGCTTCGTGTTGAATGTTCCGAAACCGACGAGCTGGACGTTTTTGTCCTTTTTCAGGCCGTACTTGACTCCGTAAAGGACGGCGTTGATCGCCTGCTCGGCTTGGGTCTTTGTGGCATCTTTCCAGAGATTCTTGCGAACGATTTCAGTCAGTCCCGATTTGTTCATTTTAACCCCCTGTCAACTTAAAGAAATGATACTGATGATAAGGACAAGGACTTGGAATTTTTTCCGCGCTTTGGAGTTTATTCCGTGCTTTGGAATTAATTCCGCCTCCCTGTACTAACCGCTTGGAAAAATTTTCAGAAGCGAAATCGCCATTGCGCCATCCCAATAGCGTCTCCCCTCTTATAGCAGAGGAGAAAAGCGGGGGTCAACTCATTTTGGGTGTTTTTATTTTTTTTCATCCGCTCAGAAAGCCCGAAAATAGGGGCTTCCGGCGCGACATATCCGGGTCGATTCATTCTCGATCCGTCAATTGACAGGTTGAGGATCGGAACATGATACGCAACGCAGTTATCAGCGCGTCCTGCAGCCATGCAGTAGAAGTCGCGTGAAATGTTCGGGTTAGGAGGTGATGTTTTTAAGGAGCTCCTGGAACCGGGGAACGGATTTGATGTTGTCGAGATCGGAATCGTTGATCATATGGTCGGCATCGGAATAACCCAACCTGATCGCGGTTTCCAGTTCTTCGAGGCTTTCGAGTTTCATGTCCAGAAGGGCATAGGAGCATGCCAGGTTGTAATGGGTGATGGGATTGTCCCAATCCTTTTCGACCAGTTTCCGATCGAGCTCGAGGCCTGATTCCAACTGGCCGCTCTTGGTGTAAAGTTCTGCCAGAGCAGCCATAATGTCCGGATCGTTCGGCTTTTTCGCGAAAATGTGTTCCACGATACTGATTTCAAAACAGAGGCCGAGCGCGTCGAGATACTGCTCTGTTTCGGTGCGGAACAGTTCCGGCTGTTCATCCATGAAGTGAGGCTCCTGATCAGGTTCCTAAAAAACAATATAATCTGGTTTCCGAACTCTGTTCTTTTATATAAATATTCAATGAGTTTGCAACATTACGATTCATTCGGAGAAAAAATGAAGATCTATTTCTGCGACGTCTGCAATGAAAGCATTCCACTTCAGGACATCAAAGACAACCTGGCAACCACTGTCAACGGGAAGATCTATTGCCAGAATCACAATCCCATCGCCGTTGCCCAGGGAATCAAAGGCGGGAAAAGATCGGACAAGGTATCGGTCCTGATGCTGGGCGTGGTGATCATCCTCCTGGCCGCAATGATTTTCCTCATGGTTTGGGAGAGGGGCGACAAGGATGCGGAGTACGCCCTTCTCGCCGATTTTATCCAGGTCCGTGACAACCTCGGCGAAATGAGCAGGAAATGGAACGAGTTTCAGGCCGGGTACGGCACATTCAAGGACGAAACCGCGAAGGGGGTTTCATCCGTCGGCGCTTTCGAGACCGATATGGAGCAGCTCAAACGGGATCTGGGCGATCTTCGCGTGGAGCTCAACAGCCTGAACGAAAATCTCAGGGGCGCTTCCAATCTGCGGGGCAAGCAGGATGCCCTGGACATGAAACAGAAGGAGTTCGGGGACCGTTTGGCCGGCCTGGAAGAGAGAGTGGTGTTGTTGAAAGACAAGCTCTTCATCGTTGAGGGGAATCTCGATAACCTTATCCGCTCGGGAGTGGTCTCGGGCGGGGGCGCGCAGGGCGGCAAAACCTCTGCAGCTCAAACCGGAGAAATGGACAGCGCTGAGTCGGAGGAACTGGTTCGTCTGAAAAACAGGCTGACTTCGAAGGACAACGGGGAACGTTTCGAAGCCGTTAACGAAGTGTATGACAAGCGGATCAAGGAAGCGCTGCCCTATCTCCTTCCCCTCCTCGAGGACCCGGACCAGTTCGTCCAGGTCGGGGCCATACAGACCGTCGGCGAATTTCTTTATCTTCCGGCGGTTCCGGTTCTGGTGAAAGTGCTGAGAGATCCGGATGTGCCGGCGAGGGAAGAGGCACAGCGTTGGCTGATCCGAATGACGGGTGAATCGGGCCTCGAGTTCGACGTCCGCGCTTCCAAGTCGGAAAGGGAGAGAGCGGTCAAGAAGTGGGAAGAGTGGCTCAAGAAGAACAATTTTTAATGAAGCGGACGGCCAACCTCCAGGTTTTCGGGTGTCAAATGAACAAGCTGGACGCGGAGCTTGTGCGCTCTGTTCTCGCCGACCGCGGCTACTCCTTCTCCGATGATCCCCATGACGCCGGCCTTGTGCTCTTCATGACCTGCAGCGTGAGAGAGCATGCCGAAAACAGGGTCCACTCCCGGCTCGGCGCGCTCAAGCCCCTCCGGAGACGGAATCCCGATCTCGTCATCGGAATCCTGGGCTGCATGGCCCAGGAGCATGTGAGCGCCCTCTTTCAAAAGCATCCCCATCTCGACATCGTCTGCGGGACGCGCGACTTTCCCGCCATCGCGGACCTTGTGGAGCGTGTCAGAGCGGGCGAAGAGCGTCTCGTCGCCGTCGACGGGAACGAACGCCCGCAGGTCGACCGCCGCCTCGATCAGCGGCCTGCTCCCCATCGGGCTTTTCTTTCCGTGATGCGGGGATGCAGCAGGTACTGTTCCTACTGCATCGTTCCCTATGTGAGAGGGGAGGAGGTGTCGAGGCCGGCCGGCGAGATCGTCGAGGAGGCCGGGCGGCTGATCCGGGACGGCGTCAGCGAGATCACGCTCCTCGGCCAGGCCGTGAATCGTTATGATGATGGTGGGGGAACACGTTTTTCCGGGCTTCTGAAGAAGGTGGGCGCCCTCCCGGGATTGAAGCGCCTTCACTTCGTGACCTCCTACCCTTCTCTCGTGAGCGACGACTTTATCGAGGCGGTCCGGGACTGTCGCAGGGCGACGCGCTTTCTTCACATCCCGGCCCAGTCCGGATCAAACCGGATCCTGAAAAGAATGAACCGTTCCTACAGCGCGGAAGAATATGTCGACATGATATCGCGTATAAAGGGCGAGATTCCCGACATGGAGTTCGGCAGCGATTTTATCGTCGGCTTTCCCGGCGAGAGTCCTGATGATTTCGAGGCCACGCTCGGTCTCGTCGGGAGGGTCCGGTTCCGGCAGTCGTTCTTTTTCAAGTATTCGCCCCGGCCCGGAACGATTGCGGCAAAAAAATATCGTGACGACGTTCCTGAAGAAACAAAGAAAAAGCGGCTCTCCGAGCTCCTTGCCCTTCAGGAGAAAATCGGTCTGGAAAAAAACAGGGAGGTGATCGGCCGCGAGGTCGAAGTCCTTGTTGAAGGAGTCAGCAAGAGGGACAAGAGCCGATACACGGGACGCACTGTTTCGAACAGCATCGTCGTCTTTCCGGGTTGCGAGGAGATGGTGGGCCGCATCGTCCGCGTCCGGGTGGAGAATGTCACTCCTCTGACCCTCATGAGCGGCGCGAATCCGGAGGTCGTTTCCCCATGAGCCGGGATCTGGATCGTTCTTATATGGAAAAAGCGGCTCGAGCCGCGCTGAAGGGGCGGGGTTTCGTGGAGCCGAATCCCCTTGTGGGAGCTGTTCTCGTTTCCGACGGTCAGGTGCGCGGCATCGGCTGGCATGCCGATTACGGGGGACCCCATGCCGAGGTGGCTGCGCTTCGCAAGGCCGGGGAAGCGGCACGGGGCGGAACCCTTTACGTCACACTCGAGCCCTGCTCCACGCAGGGCAAGACCTCTCCCTGTACCGAGGCCATTCTCGAGGCCGGAATCAGCCGCGTTGTTGTGGGGAGCATTGATCCAAATCCGGCGCACAACGGACAGGGGCTTCGTTTGTTGACAGAAGCCGGTGTGAGCGTAGCTGTCAGAAACGACGAGGTCTGCCTCAAGCTGATCAACCGGTTTTATCGGGCATTGAACCGGGACCGGCCCTATGTGATTCTGAAATGGGCCATGACTCTTGACGGCCGCATTGCCGCTCGGAACGGATCGTCGCAATGGATCTCGGGAGAAAAATCGAGGAAGACCGTTCACAGGCTCCGAGGGCATGCAGACGCAATAATGGTCGGGTCCCGTACGATTGTTGCAGACGATCCAAAGCTCAACTGCCGGCTGAGAAAGGCCCCGCTTGTGCCGCTTCGCGTTGTCGTGGATCCCGACCTCGATACGCCGCCCCGGTCACGGCTCCTGCGAATCGGAAAGAAGAACAGCGATCGCGTCGGGCCGGCGATGATTTTTGCTTCCGCCGCGGCGGATCAACAAAAGGAAGAGACCCTGAAGCGCGCGGGAGCGGATGTGATCCGCCTCTCCTGCGACGGACGGGACGAAGGCGCTTTTCTCGAACTGGCTCTTCGCGATCTCCGGCAAAAAGGCGTGGAAAGACTCCTCGTCGAAGGCGGAAGCTTTCTTTTCACGTCCTTCGTGGAAGCCCGTCTTGCCGATCAGGTCGTGGCTTTCGTGGCTCCAAAGCTTGTGGGAGGGCGGGATGCTCTCTCGCCCGTCGAAGGGAAAGGCGCCGCATCCATGGATGACGCAGTCTCTCTGTGCGATGTGACGGTCACGAAATCGGGTGACGACGCCGTGCTGGTCGGATTTTTCCAATGAACTCTAATCAGGGTGGGTTTGTTCTCCTCGTTTTTGCTCTTTTTTTCTGCACTTCGGAACCGGTTCAGGAGGAGAATTCGGCCTACTGGATCAAAGAGCTCGGAAGCTCTTCTTTCGACCGTCGGGAAGAGGCTTTTTTCCGCCTCCAGCGCCTGGGCGCCCATGCGCGAGAGTCGATTCGGACAATTCTCCCGCAGGCCGACCTGCAGACGAGGGTGTACCTCCGGTACCTCCTCGAACACGAGCCCGTCCATCAGGCGATGGCGCCTGTTCCGAAGGGAACATACACCCTCGGTTCCCCCGATGGGAGTTTCGACAATCCCGAGAGAAAGGTGGAGCTCCATGCCTTTTTGATCGATGTGTATGAGGTGACTCACTTCATGTATTACGTTTTCGTGCGCTCCACAGGGCATCCTTCTCCTCCCGGCTGGCAGGGGAATCGTTACCCTCTCGGTTCGGAGAATTTGCCCGTGACAAATGTCGCTTATCAGGACGCGGCAGCGTATGCGCTCTGGGCGGGGAAGAGGCTTCCCACGGCCGAAGAGTGGGAAGCGGCGGCTCGCGGCGCCGGTCGGTTTCCCTGGGGGGACCGGGTCGATAAGGAGGCGGCCAATCTGGAGGGCAGATCTCCCGAGCCGGTCGGCCGTTTCGAAAAAGACCGGAGTCCCCGCGGCTGTTTCGACATGGCCGGGAATGTTTCCGAGTGGGTCTTGGCCGCCGGTGAAGGGGAAAACGGCCGGGAAGGGATTCCGGCGCGAAAAGGGGCCGCCTTCACGATCTCCTTCCTGCTTCCATCGGCAGCTCTTTATTACCGTGCCGTTCCGGTCAAGCCGGAAGCGAGATCCCACGACATGGGATTTCGATGCGTCAGGGCGAGCCTTCCGCCTGAGGAGGAAGGTTGATTTCTCCGCTCACGGACCATTTCGTTTTCCAGTCCAGGATCTTGATCGCCTCTTCATCCGTCGTGAAGGGCGTGAGCTTGTAGAGGAGTTGAATCCTCACATCGTCGCCGGCATCAAGGGGAACGGCCGCCTCGAGAAGGGCTTGGGAACCGGACGGAATCTGTGAGTTTTTCTTTCCATACTCCGTGCGGTAGGGGTTGCGGAAGCGGAGCCTGTAAGTGCCGTCTTCCTGCCCGTATTCCAGGGTCGTCCTGTCCGATGGGGGAACGGGGAGCCCCCCTTTGCCGTAGAACGTTACGACAAGGTCGAGCGCCCTGTTTCGCGAATCCGTCGGTATGTTGTGAGGAACCGTCTCGTTGGCGACAGTGACGCGCAGGGTATCGTTGCTCTGAGAGAGTTCGGTCCTGACGACAAGGGGACCTGTGGTCAGGTTGCGGCTCCGCCAGCTGTTCAGGAGGTGGGAACGCCCCTGCCGGGGCGCTCCGTTGTCGCGTCCCGGTCTGACAACGGGTGGAAAGTGGCAGGGGTTGCACGACATCCCTTGCAGCTCTACCGGGGCCGCTCTCCACTCGTCGACCGTGTTGTGCTGGTTGTGGCAGGGTGCACACAAGTCGACGGAGAGAATGCCGGGGTGGGCTTTCGGAACGCAGGCTCCGCGCATCCCCGCTCTCGCTGCGGCGAATCCGCCCGAAGGGAGTTTGTGGCACGAGAGGCAATCCACGCCGTCCTGTCTGTTCGACTGCCGCTCCACAACCCGTTCACCCGGCCTGAGGCCGGCTTCGAAGATCGGCCTCGGGGCATGGCAGGGGATGCAATCCTTTTTTTTGAAGTTGTCCGTCTGGTCGGGGTGGCGCACGAGAGGATCAACCCAGGCCTTGGAGTGCCATGATTTCTTCCACTCGTCGTAAACCTGCGGATGGCATTGAGCGCACTCAGCAGATCGGGTCAGGTTGAGGCCGGGGATGTCGGCTTTATCCGCCCGCCCGAGGAAGAACAGGGCGGTGGAAAAACATAGGAGGAGAAGAACGGCTGTGGTCGTTCTGTATGTCATGGAATATATCCGGAGATCCCCTGAGTCGGAACGTCGTGGGAGGGTTCATTTCCAATATCGAACACCATGGGAAGAGAGTTGGCGCGGATGCCGACCTTCTTGCCTCTTGATGGCGGGTTGCCCTGACAGGTGACAAGAAGAGAGGTTCCTCCCGCGTCGAGCACGATCTGGGTGCTCGTTCCCATGAGAGTCGTCGTGGCGACTTCGGCCGCTAGGCCGGCGGCTTCGGCCGGATTCTCTGATTCGGCGGCGACGATGGAGAGCTGTTCGGGCCGGAAGAGGGCGGTACAGGGTTTTCCGGGCGCGATCCCGGTTTTAAACCGCCCGAGAAGAGTGTTCAGAGAGCCGTCGCCCTCCGTGCTTCCATGAAAAGCATTGACAGGCCCGAAAAACCGGGCCGCCCAGGGAGTGGCCGGGTTGTGATAGATTTCTTCGGGTGTTCCTGATTGGACGATCCCGTTCTTGTTCATGAGCAGGATCGTGTGAGCCATGGAAAGGGCTTCTTCCTGATCGTGGGTTACGAAGAGGGTCGTGATTTTCAATCTGTCCAACATCTCCCCGATGACACGGCGCATTTCCATTGCCAGATTCCGGTCCAGGTTGCGGAGCGGCTCGTCGAGGAGAAGAAGCCGCGGCCGGCCGGAAAGGGCCCTTGCCAGCGCAATCCTCTGAGCTTCGCCCCCCGACAACATGTGGGGGTAGTCACGGCGTCTGTGGGCAAGCCCCGTGAATTCGAAGATCTTTTCCGTCTCGTCCCTGTGGGATTTTGCTTTTGACGAATAGTAGAGATGTTTTTCCAGGGTGAGGTGCGGCCAGAGCGCGGCGTTCTGAAAGACGAAACCGATGTTCCTGAGGTGGGGCGGAGTGAAGGTTCCCTTTCCGGCCGCAAGGTCTCCATCCAAGAAAACCGAACCTTTGTGGCCTTTTTCGAGACCGGCAATGATTCTGAGGAGCGTTGTCTTTCCGCAGCCCGAGGGCCCAACGATGAAAAAGCGCTCTCCTTCCGAAATCTTGAAAGAGACATTGTCGAGAACGGGCCGTTCCTTGAAATTCATGCCGATTTGGCGGGTTTCGACGATTATCCGAAGGTCGTTCATGACGTGACATCGTGCAAATCAGGTGCCCAAGTGCAAGTGAAATCCCGTCTCTTCGGACGCTCTCATTATTATGATGTGATTGAGCAACTCTTTCCTAATCAAGAGGTTGCCTCCCATTAATGGGCGGCGCATCCGTTGAAAAGTTATGGAAGAGAGGAATTGTCCCGACTTTGCGAAAGAATGTTACCAGAACGTAACAGAAGGCGCATCCTTTCCATCGCCGGGCTTCATTTCCATCCGGGCTGGAAAACCTTGGCATACCGCTCGTTTTCGGCCATTGCGCGAAATTCTTCATATTCATAGGGAAACCGCGTGATGTCCTGGAGGCCGGCTTTCCGGAGGGTGCGCTCCGCATCGGCGTATCGCCCCGTTGCGGCATAACACCGGGCGAGGGAGACCAGAACCTTTCGCATCCCGATACGGCCGCCCGTCCGGTCCTTTCTGAGCCCGTCGTTGAAATCCCTGATGGCGAGCTTGTATTTTTTGAATTTCAGGTAAATCTCGCCTCGCCGGAAATAGTACTCGGCCGAGGAGTGTTTCGTGATGAGTCGATCGAGCTGCTGGGTGAGCACTTTCACCCCGCTGTCGTCGCCGAGCTCATTCAACGCAATGGCGGCTTCCCGAATCGTTCTGTTGTCCCTGCTGTCGAGCAGTTTCTTGAAAAACTCAAGGACAGGCTCGATGTCGTCCTTCGAGGAGCGTTTCCCGATCTCGGTGATCGCGCTGATGATGGCCCAGCGCTGTTTCTTCTTGAGATAGGGTTTTTCATAGATGGTGAATAAGAGGTTTGCAGATCGAAGGGTTCCGGATTTGTAGGAAAACTCGATCCCGGCGCTGATCACTTTGAGGTCGACCGAATTCTCGATGACGGGAAGAATCAGCTCTTCCGCGGCGGGATCGCCCAGCTGCGCGAGAGATCTGATTGCGGCGAGCTTGAGATTTCCGATTTCGTCGGCAGTCCTGCCGGTCGTTTCGGCCGTCTGGCCGGCGACTTCAGCCTGAAGGAAAGGTGTTGCCAGTTTTATCGTGTTGGGAGATTTCAAACGGCCGAGGCAAAACAGAGCTTCGGAAACGAGGTCGCTGTTTTCCGATTGAAGCAGGGCCTCGATCTCTTTCAGGTATGAAGAGCCGCCCAGGCTCCCGAGGCAGTGGAGGGCATTGATCTTGGCCCTGTCGTTGCCCGTCGTGAGCAGACGATAGGCTTCGGTTTCCACTCGGGGATCGTCTATCCCGGCGAGGATTCGGGCCGCCATCCTGCCGGAATTCACGATGGTCCGTTCGTCCGATGGATTTTCCATCGCTTCGACGAGGAAGGGGAGTGCCGTCGGCCCAAAAGACAGAATCTCGCGGATTTTCTGCTGCACGAAATCGAGCGAAGGATCGGTGTAGATACCGAGCTGTCTCAGAATGGTCCTGATGCGGTTTACAGTGGCCGATCGTTCTTTTTCCGCCTCGTTCCTGGCGATATCGATGAGGTTGGACGGCTTGGTTGATGTTTCGGGTTCTCCTTCGCCGGTCTGTCCCGAAAGGCGGACGACCAATATCGCCGTCAGAAGGAATGAAGTCGCTGCGGTAACTCTCATCGGTTTCATCATGGGGAGTTTAGAAGCAGGCTTTAACAAAATCAACGGCTATCCCATGGCCGCGGGCAAGAGGGAGCGATGAGATAAGGATTGCCTGGGCCGTAAAGGGGCTCGGCCTATTCCTTGCGCACCCCCCGCTCGCTCGCTTCGCTCGCTCGAAGGGGGGTGCGCAAGGAACTGACCGGCCCGCGGCCCGGGCCGGATCTCTTCTCAATCCTCCTCTTGCCCGCGCTCATGGGAAGACTCGGTGGGAGGAAGAAAAGAGAAGATCAATGAGGGGAAATAGTGGAGGGGGATTCTCTGATCGGGCTGCCGTTACTTTTTTGTGACGTCTTTTTCGTTACAGAAAAATCGAAATCCGGGAAGATCGGGGTTTTGAGCCTGTTTGCAGCGCATACAGCAGCGGTGAAGCCGATCGGATCAATGTTTGCGAGGACTATGAATACGATAACGTCTGCCAATGGAGGTTCCCATGACCGGTTTCGCTGTCGCCCTCATTCTTCTGTGTGCGATTCCTTTTGTCGACAAAGAGCACCCGGGTTTAACGACCGATCCCGAACAACGACAAAGAGAAATTGCACGGGTGCTCGACATGATTCGTTCAGAGGATTCCGTGAAGGCTGCGTGGGGGGCGTACCACGCCGGGAAATATCGATTGAAGCAGCACATACCGGCCCTTCTCGAACTGGTCGACCGAGAGCATTGGCGCCCTTCGGACGCTTCGGCGATTGTCAAGAAAGCAGCGCTCGATGCGTTGATCGGTCTGGATGCCCCTGTTCCCGCCGAGATGCTGATGGCCCGCCTCGAAGAGGAGTATATGCCGGAGACCTTGATCCTCTTGGCGAAAGAGAAAAGCTGCGACGATCTTCTCCATCTCATGGACCTGCTGCCCAAGGACGAACAGGAGTGGTGGGTGACAGCGGGTCTTCTCACGTCGATGCGGCCGCCCGGTCTCGCAAGGCGACTTTTATGGGGAATCCGATTCGAACTGGTCCTTTGTGTTCACAGTCCGGGTGCGCGGCCCCGATTGGGAACAGCGGTAACCGGCCCTGGTATGGCGAGGTCAAGATCAAGAGACGGGGATTACGATCCCTATCCCCCCTGGCCCCGTTATTGGATCACCAACACGCCGGGAGAGGGCGCGATCGTCCTTCAAGAGAGACCCGTCCCGATTTATTATCGAAGGCACGAGTCGAGTCATCGTCCTCAAATGGATAGAACGATCGATCCCATGTTCAGAAGCTACAGGGCCTTCGAATGTCTGAAAGCTTTGCTCACGGAACCGATAGAGAGTTTTCCTCTCTACAGAACGGTCGGCATAGAATGGGTCGATGAAGAGGATTATCTCGAAAAGGCGAAAACCGGTCTCGATGACGTTCGATCGGCTTTTAGGGGTTTACTGGAAAGATTGAAGGAAGAAGGGTTGTTGGCTGCTGCCGAGTCCGTCGCTCCCGATATCCGGGTTTCCGTGAAAGATATGAGGGAGAATACAGAGATCGAGCTTCCCAAGCTGTCATTCTGAAAAAATATTTCAGCCCCGCCTCTCTCCATGAGTCTGCTGTCCAGTGGACGCGTCATGCTTCTTCACGGTATGATGAAACGTTCGATCGTTCCCCGAGGGGACTGTTCGGTGGAGGACGTTTTTCAGTGAAGGCGGACGTTATCGTTGTCGGCGGCGGACACGCCGGGTGCGAAGCCTGCCTGGCATGCGCCCGGATGGGCCTGGGCGTGATCCTAGTGACGAGGGAGAGGGAATCCGTTGCCCGCATGTCGTGCAACCCCGCCATCGGCGGGCTCGCAAAGGGACAGCTCGTACGCGAGATCGATGCATTGGGCGGGGAGATGGGGAAAGCGGCGGACCGCACGGGCATTCAGTTCAGGATGCTCAACACCACAAAGGGGCCGTCCGTTCGCTCGCCGCGGTGCCAGTCTGACAAGCGCCTCTACAGCAGGGAGATGCTCTCGGTGATCGAAAAACAGTCGGGACTGGCCCTTGTCGAAGGCCAGGTCGGCGCGGTCCCGGTCTCGAGCGGCGCGGTGAAGGGCGTCAGCCTGGAAGACGGGCGAACGCTTTCAGCGTCTCGGGTGATCGTCACGACCGGCACGTTCTTGAACGGGCGGATCCACATCGGTCTGGAGAGCCGGATGGGGGGGCGCATCGACGAAGAACCGGCGCGCGACCTGGCGAGATCTCTTGCCGGAATCGGGCTGGAGCTCGGTCGCCTGAAAACGGGAACGCCGCCGCGGATCAGGTCCGGGAGCGCTGATTTCTCCCGCATGGAGGAGCAGAGAGGCGACGACAAGCCCGTTCCCTTCTCCTTCGAGACGGAGTCGATTCCTCTTCCGCAGATATCGTGCTGGGTGACGCGAACGAACCCAACGACCCACGGCGTGATCCGGGACAGCTTCGATCGATCTCCCCTTTTTACGGGCCGCATCATCGGGATCGGTCCCCGCTACTGCCCGTCCATCGAGGACAAGGTTCACCGTTTTCCCGATCGGGAGAGCCACCGGATCTATGTGGAGCCCGAGGGGCTGGAGGCTGAAACGCTCTACCTGAACGGCATCTCCACCAGTCTCCCTCTCGACGCTCAGGAGCGGATCGTTCGTTCCGTAGAGGGTCTGGAAAAAGCCGAAATCGTCCGCCCCGGATATGCCGTGGAATATGATTTCGTCCCTTCCTGCCAATTGAAGCCCACTCTCGAAACACTTGCCGTAAAAGGCCTTTACCTGGCGGGCCAGATCAACGGAACTTCGGGTTACGAGGAAGCGGCCGCCCAGGGGCTCTTGGCCGGCATCAACGCCGCACTCGCTCTGTCGAACAGGGAGCCCTTCATCCTGAAGCGCTCCGAAGCTTACATGGGCGTGCTCGTCGACGATCTCGTGATCCGTTCGCCCCGCGAGCCCTATCGCATGTTCACATCTCTGGCGGAGTATCGCCTCATCCTCAGGCAGGACAATGCCGACCGGCGCCTGACCCGCTACGCCCGATCGCTCGGGCTCGTCGGCCGGGAGCGCTATGAAAAATTCGTTGAAAAGGAGAAAAAGATCGCGGCGGGGCGGGAAATCCTCGGGTGCCTGAAGAGAGACGGAGTCCCGCTGGAAAAACTGCTTAGGAGGCCCGAGGTCGGGATCGGCCTGCTCCATGAGGAGTTCGCGGAGTTGAGGGAGCTTCGCCTTTCGGAGGCCGAGAGGGAACAGATCGAGATCGATGTCAAATACGAGGGATATATCAAACGCCAGGAGGCCCGCATCGAAAAGATGGCGGCCTGGGAGGACTATCCCCTTCCCTTTGATCTCGATTATGCGCAGGCCTCTCACTTGAAGCCCGAGGCGCGCGAGAAACTGGCCAAGCTGCGGCCCGCGACTCTGGGCCAGGCGTCCCGAATCGCCGGCGTGACGCCGGCCGATCTCTCCGTTCTGATGACGCAGCTGGGCCGCCGGGCATGATCCCGGCGTGTGCTCCGGCTTACAGGTGTACCGGCGTGTGCGCCGGCGTAAACGCAAGGAATAACAGATGACTCGAAAGTGCGCTCTTCTCTTCGACCTGGACGGCACTCTGGCGAATACGCTCGCCGACATCGCCGATGCTTTCAATACCTGTCTCCGCCGGATGGGGGAAAAGCCGAGGCCCGTCGACGATTATAGAATGCTCGTCGGCGACGGGATCCGGGTTCTCTGCGGTCGTGTTCTGGCCGATCCTTCGGCCGACAGGGTCGACGAGCTCGTCGAGATGGTCGTCGATCATTACGACCGTCACCTTCTCGAGAGGACGCGGCTCTATCCCGGCGTTGCCGAGCTCCTCGGCAGGCTTCGCAGAGCCCGGATCCCCATGGCCGTTCTCTCCAACAAGCCGGACAGGCACACGCGCGGCATCGTGGACGCTCTCGTCCCGGCCGGCACCTTCGAGATCGTTCTCGGCCACAGGGAGGGCGCTCCCCGGAAACCCGATCCCTCGACGGCTCTCCGGATTGCGGCGGAAATGAATGTCCGGCCCGAAGAGTGCATTTTGGTGGGGGACAGCGCCGTGGACATGAGAACGGCCCGCGCCGCCGGCATGAAGTCTGTCGGCGTGCTCTGGGGATTCCGCGGAAGGCGGGAGCTCGAGAAGGAAGGGGCGTCCCTCATCGTCAACGAGCCAAAAGAAATCGCCGCCCTGGTTCTGGAACCAAGGCGGCGTGATTGATGGAGATCTTAAGGATCAGTAGGACTGAACCTGGACCGTGTCGCTGTACGTTCCTTCGTAGGTTCCGTTCATGTCATCGACGGCGAAGGTAAACTCCCACCAGGCAACCGGGATCTTTCCCGTGGCGATGGAATAGTTGTTCACATCGACGAGGTTGCCGTCGTAGGCCCTGATCGGCGTGGCGGACTGGGTCCAGTTGCCGGGAGGCGTCCACCAGTATTTGGAGCTCCAGTTCCTCTCGACGAAGATCCACCAGTCCTGGGGAATGCCCGTCAGATCGCCGGCGTTGACGGAGATGGTGATATCGGCTGTCGTGTTGTGACTGATATTGAGGGGGCCGTCCTGGCCGTTGACCTTGATGTCCACCGATGTACCGCCTCCGCCGTTGATGCGGACGCTCAGGCTCGGATCGCCGAAAACGGTCCAGTGGTTGAACTCGGTCCTCCCCGAGCCTCCGTATCTGTCCATCATCTTGCACGATCCGGCGAAGCAGAGGCAGCCGTAAGTGTCGTAGGTTTCGGCGCAGTAGCGGTCGATGAATTCATCCTGTCCTTCCATGGGCGGCGCCCAGGACATGCTGATCGTGGAGGCGTACACCCCGACGGCGCCCGTGGGCTCGCCGCTGTGCGTGGCCTGAAGCCACGCTTCGGCAAAACAGGTGCCCGAATCGAACTCGCCGTTGTTGCATGCCACCGAAGTGATGAAGGGAAGCATGTTGTCGTTTGTCAGGTTGTTCACGTTCGAGTTCGAGAAGCCCGAGGTCGACCAACCCTGCTTCCATCCGTGGCCGCAGTAGTTGGCGATCCCGCGGCCTGCATTGAGGGCGCTTGAAACCTGGCTCGACGAAGCACCGGGATCGTAGATCTCGTCCACCGACGTGTAGCCGTAGGCGAGGAGATCATTCCGGATGTAGCCCATGTGGACCTTGTCCGATTCGCCGTTGTGGCCGTACCCGGCGCCTTCGGAGGAGGCAACACCCATTCCCTTCCAGAACCAGTTCCCCATGTGGACTCCCTGCTCGTATTCGATGGTGCGTTCCACCTGGGTATCCACGTGGCTCGTCGTTGTGGCCGAAAAGCGTCCGATGAAGATATCGGGGTAGTTGTCCCCGCCCGCCACGAGGGAATACCTCGGATCGGCGGCCGCACCGCTGTGCTGCAGCGTCGCCACCTGGGCCGCGTCGCCCACGAGGAGCACGAACGCCAGGTTGTTGCTGTTGTAATAGCTCTGGATGTAGTTCTTGATGTTCGTGGAATTGTTGCCGATGGTGCTTACGTTCACGACCGTGGTTGTGATCCCGTTCGAGTTTTTCCATGTGGCCAGGGGCTGGACGTTCGAGTTGAAGCTGTCATAGGTGATGACCAAGAGCTCGCCGTCCTCGTCGAGGGGGGTGTAACGGCCGCCGCCGGGAGGATTGATGAACTGTGTGTTGTAGAGCTTCTGGAACGCCCGCGAGGGCTTTTTCGCCTTATCCGTCAGGGCATTGACGGCGGCCGGCCCCGTTGTTCCCGTGATCCGGACGGTGATCGTGTCATAAACGCGCAGCGCGCCGCGCGCCGGGTTGTACTGGAAGGGGACGGTGGTGACGACCATGCCGCGCACGTCCCTCAAGATGTACGGCGTGTCGTGGCTGGCGATATTACGGGGATACCATGCATTGGTCCTGTAGAAGGAGTCGAATGTGTAGGGGACGGACGCGGGGTCGGTCTTCCTGTTGAGAATCCCTTTTGAAGGAGCGATGTGGATATCCTCGATTTCGTGGAATCGGGCATCGATCACTTCGATGCTCATCTTGTCGGAGTCGGGAACGACGACGCTCCTGCTGACGCGGGGCAGAGCGGGAAGGCCCTTGTCATAGGAATTGATTTCTCCGTTCAAGGAGATCGATTGGAAATCGACGCCGCCGATTTCCACGGTTTTCGATGAGAAGGGTCCGAAATCGTACCGGACGACGGTTTGTCCGGGTGTCGGGTCGAGAACGATCACCTCCACCGCATCGTCGGCCATGGCCGGTCCTGCAAAGAGAAAGAGCAGAAACATTGCCAGGAAAGGTAGTGAAAATCTCGGTTTTCTCATGGGATCCTCCAAAGGTGAAAAATGAAATGGTTCGCGCCTTGCCGGCGCAGGGGGGAATTAAAAGAGGAGCCGGGACTCAGGTAATGAGTCTCTGCCCTCGGGATAGGCTTTCTGGCTGCAATCATGTAAAAACCTGTAAAACGGCTTATTTCAGGAACTTTGATGTATTTATATTATTATATGTTGTAAATCGTGACAGTCAAACCGTTTTTCGTGAAATTCTACACGGAAGGTGTGAAATATTCCTACTTGTAGCGTCTGTGCTCCCGGGAAAAATAGTCTTTCGAGAGCTTGACAAGCACGGGCGAGAGGAGGATCACGGCGATCAGGTTGGGGACCGACATGAGGCCGAGGGCAAGGGACCCATAAGCCCAAACCGTTTCCAGGGCCAGAATTGAGCCGAGAAATGTGAAAAAGACGAAGAGAATTCGATAATAGGGAACGTATTTGACTCCAAAGAGGTATTCCACTGACCGGTCCCCATAATAGGACCATGAAATGATGGTTGAGAATCCGAAGAAAAAGACCGAAATCGTGACGATCAGGTTGCCCAGGCCTCCCCATCCGAAGATATCCTCAAATCCCTTTTTGAAGGCGAAAGCGGTCAGAGCGGACGAGTTTTGAAAAGCCTTTCCCTCGATTTCAAGAGAGAGGGGCTTGCCCGAATTATCGAGGACCGAAAGGCCGTCGATGGTCAGGCTGCCCGTAAAGGGGGATCCTTCGAGAAAGAGCCGGGCATCGTCGATCACGCCGTCGTTCACGGCAAAGACAAGACCGGCCGCCGTGCCGTTGTTCACGAGAACCTCGCCCTCGTGCTTCTCGAGAGAGAGGCTTTCGTCGTGGAGGTCTCCGTCGGTTATGAGAGTGTCTCCCGTTGTTTGGGTGTAAACGTCGATCTTGTTCAAGTCGAGGAAGAGGCGGTCGTCTTTCTTTTCGTTCCACACGCCGGTCGTGATGATGACGAGCCCGGTCATTGTGCAGATGAGGAGGGTGTCGACGAAGGGGCCGACCATGGCGACCACGCCTTCCCGCACCGGCTCTTTGGTCTTGGCCGCGGCGTGGGCGATCGGCGCCGAGCCCTGTCCCGCTTCGTTGGAGAAGAGGGCCTGCTTGATCCCCCAGAGAAGCGTCAGGTTCCAGACTCCGACGGCCGTTCCGGCAAAACCCGCCGTGGGGCTGAATGCTTCGGAGAATATCGAGGCGATGACGCCGGGCAGCTCACCGGCCCGGGCGCCGAGAATGCAGAGCGTGCCTGTTATATAAATCACGGCCATGAAGGGCATGAGGAAGCTCGATACGGTTCCGATCCGTTTGATGCCTCCCAGAATCACGAGCCCCACGAGAATAGCGAGGGAGAGGCCGATCACATAGTCCGGGATGTCGAAGTCGGCGTCGGCGCTCACGGCAACGGTGTTCGCCTGGTTCATATTGCCCGATCCGAAGGAACAGACGATGGCGAGGAAAGCGAAGGCCACGGCCATCCATTTCCAGTTCTTTCCCAGTCCCTTTTCGATGTAATACATGGGGCCGCCCGAGGCGTTCCCCTTCTCGTCAAAGGTCCTGAAGTGCATGGAGAGGCTGCACTCGGCGTACTTGAGCGTCATGCCGAAAATCCCCGAAACCCAAAGCCAGAAGATCACGCCCGGCCCGCCGTAATGGATGGCCAGGGCCACGCCCGCGATGTTGCCGATTCCGACGGTGGCCGAGAGCGCCGTGGTGAGGGCCTGGAAGTGGTTGATGTCGCCGGCGTCCTCGGGGTTGTCGTACCGTCCCCGGATCACGTCGACGGCGTGCTTGAAGTAGCGGACATTGACCCACCCCATGCGGAAGGTGATGAAGATCCCTGCTCCGAGGAGGAGCGCGACGATCCAGGGAAAGTCCGCCGGCGATTCCCAGACGTATTCGTTCCCCTTGTCCACGATGTCTTTGAATATCGGTTCCAGGTCAGGCATGAAGAATCTCCACTTGCGTTATTGGTTAAATATCACAGGGGATGTGGATGTTCAATGTTCTTCGCGTTCCAGGCCGCGCCGATCAGGGCGGCTTGTCCGCCGAGCGTTGTGAAGAGAACGCGCGGCGGGGGTCCGGGATGCTTGTCAAGCTCTTTGATGATGCCGCCGTAAATCGAACGGCGCACCTCTGTCGACTCGGGCTTCAGGCCGCTCACCAGGCCGCCGCCGATCACGAAAGTATCGATGGGGGGGGCGTTGAGCCGTTCCCTTTCCGGTCCGATGAGGTAAATCATTCCCAGGGCGATGAGGCGTCCCGTTTCTGCGAGCTCTTCGCCGATGATCCGGTCGAGTTTGGCGCAGCGGGCCGCGAGAAGATCCTGAATCCGGTTGCCCCTCTTTTCCAGAATGATCCGGGCTTTCCGATCGTTGAGCCTCTCTCCGCGCTTTCGCACTCTTTTCGCGACAGCCCGTCCCGACACCATCTCCTCGAAATTCATATCAAGCCGCTCCGGATCGACGGGGAGGCGCCAGATCTCGCCGATTGTGGGATCAGGGCTCTCCCGATCGGGGCCGTACCAGATCTTTCCGCCCACAACGTAAGCGCCCCCCAGTCCCGTACCGGGGTCGATCTCGATGAAATCGCGCATTCCGGTTCGGCCGAGAGCTTTCTCGTGAAATACACCTCTATCCTCGACGAGCTCTACAGCGGATTCCTTCATGGTGGCGAAGGCCCCCAGAGCCATGGCCTTGCCGTCGTTGAGACAGACCACGTCGAGCTTCGAGCGCGATGCGAGCTCGAAAGCGGGCGAGAATTCTCCCCAGGCGGGATGATTGAGCGCCCCCGTCTTTCCGAGCACCTCGCCGGTCCGGGGGTCCACGGCGCCGGCAACGGCGACACCGGCTTTTGCGGTTTGGAGACCGAGAGCGCGGGCTTCTTTTTTTGCTTCGAGAAGCATCCCGGCTGCGGCGTCGAGGAGGTTGTGCCTGTGGGGAATAAACTCCTTCCAGTGCTCGAGAGCGAAGGCGGTGCGGTCGGGGTTCCTCTGCAGCTTATCCATCAGCTCATCGCCGCAGGGGGATGGAATCGTCTTTTCCCAGGCGATGTGCAGGTCCTCTCCCACGACCGCTCCCGTCAGGTGCGTCCCGCCGATGGCGGCCGCCAGGGTTCCCGTCTTTTTCATCTCTCCTCCGGCCTTGAGGTTTGCCTGTGCGAAACCCCTGTTTTCCAATCTTTCCCTCAACGATGCAAAAAAAATCGGCCCAGACCGGTAAACTTTGCGCCATAGTACGGCATTTGCGACCAAATCCTGTTTTTTCCGAACCTCACGTATCGTTAAATACGGTGCGGCCCGGAAAAAACAGGATGTGGCCCCACCTACCGCACTCTGGCACATCTGTGCTCGATGTTTTTTGCATCGTTGAGGTTTCTACTCGAAAATTCAGCGGGATAAAAGTTAAAGTACCTCTTTCGTTATCTATGTCAAAAGGACACGGAACCATGATCGTACCATCCCGCCGCAGCGAAAACATCAGATACGCCGTGCGCGACATCGTGCTCATCGCCGACGAATTGGTGAAGGAGGGGAGGGAAATTCTCTACCTCAACATCGGGGACCCTCTCCAGTATGATTTCGAAACACCGCCCCACATGGTCGAAGCGTGCCACAATGCAATGAAGAAGGGCCACAACGGCTATTCACCCTCATCGGGAGTGGGGGAAGCGATCGACGCCGTCCGGAGATCGGCCGAAGCGAAGGGGATCAGGGAGATTCGCGACATATATATCTGCACGGGCGGTTCGGAAGCGATCGAGCTGGCCCTCACGGCGCTCGTGAACGAGGGTGAAAACGTGCTCATGCCCTATCC
>CAZWHE010000036.1:0-27950 GCA_964633825.1 uncultured Phycisphaerales bacterium
CGAGCGTTTGCGGCGGACGATGTTCCAGCCCACCTCCCCGGCGTAACCCCGGTAAGACGCATCGAGATCGATTTTGTTTTCCGGGGGGAAGGCGGTGTCGTGGAGCGATCCTGTTCTGAAGCCGAAGGGCCCGGCAACGAGGACGGTCCGCGCAAGACACGAATAGGTGTCGATGGCCCGGGCCTCGTCGATGAGACCCTTTTTGATGAGGAAAAGCTTTTTGTCTCCCAGGAGGTCGAAATGCAAAAACCCGTTTGTGATCTTCTTGTCGGCGAGAGAAAGAAAAAAGCGATCGAGCGGTTCCTGGTCGATAACAAGGTCGTATATCTCGAGCAGCTTGTGATAGACAAGGCCCGCGGCTGTTGAGGAGATGTTCTTGTCCATCACCTCCATGAGGCGCGCCGCCCAGGCGTCATAGTCGGCCGCGGCTTCGAGCTCGGAAAAATAGAGATCTTCGAGCACCTCGTCGATTTTTTCTGCGGTCCCGGGTGTTGCGGCCGCCGAAACCGGGGTCAGAACAAGAAGGGCTTCTATCAGGATCAAAGGCAGCATTATTCTCTCCTATCTCTGATCTGGATCATCTTTTCCTCGGCCTTCTCGATTTCCCGGCAGAAATCGCGGAAAGCCGGATAATCTCCGGCGGGAACGCGGGGTGCGTTCAGCTTGAGAATCCTCTTCACGAGAATCCTTTTGTTTTCCAGCGTGTAGGCGAGCCTGAAGGTCCCGTATCTGTTTTCGATCTCCACGTCGTCGGGGAGCTTGTCCGCTTCGAGTCCGGCGGGGAGGCTGTAGCTGATCGTCTTGTCTATGCTGTCGAACGCTCCCATGAGGAGATCGGCGTTGCGCTTGTCCTGGGCGACCGTCCTGCCCAGCTCGGAGGGGAAGAAGACCGACTTGATCTGGTAGTTGTCTCCGCTCTTGAGAAGCAGGCTCCTCACACGGACAATGAGGTCGTATCGAACCGGCGTATCGAGATCGTTGACGTCGGTGAAGCCGATCTCGTCGATGTCGACCTCTCCGAAAACCCGCCCGTAGATCGACTTGAACTCGCTTTCCCTTTTTCCTTCGTTGAGAAAACGCCGGCGCACCCGGGCCTCGATGGTTCCCGTGTACTCGGCGTGAACGGCGATCCGGGCGCCGCCGTCGTTTTCCACGTCGACGCTGTAAGCGACGCGGATCGTGTTGGCGTCCGGCTCGGCATAGGGAATCGTCATGATTTCGCAGCCCTCGCCGTTCACGACCACAACGGCTGCGCCCCTGTCTTCGTCGGGAAGAGCGTGCACGGGGTGGTACTGGGCCGTGCCGTCGAGGAACATTCCGGGTCCGCCGTCAACGGCGGGAACATAGGCGATGGCGTGGTTGAAATGGCCGACCAGGGGGAGGGAGAGGTCCTCTTTCGACCGGAATCGTTCCAGCCTGATCATGACGGGATACGCTTCGATCCCGGCTTCGGCCAGGAGACTCCTGATGAGGATCGCCTTGTCCTTGCAGTCGCCGAAGCGGTTGTTGAAGATTGCCGAGGCGCGGTAGGGCTTGAACCCGTGAATGCCGAACTCCCACGTGTCGTTGTAGCGTATGTCTGAAACAACAAAGTTATACAGCGCCCGGATCCTGTCCATTTCGGTCGTGCACCCCGCCGTCAGCTCGGCCACCTTCTCCTTCATCTCGTCGCTCACGTCGCACTGCTTCTCCACGAGGCGCCACCACCAATGCGCCAGCTCTTCCCAGCTGCCGTATGTGGAAACCTCCACGCAGGGCGCAAACTCCCTCCGGCCCGGCATCCTGGGCTCTGTCTCCTTCTTGGGAATCTCCTTCACGGCCCACGTGAGAACCCTGTGCCCGTCTTTTTCGCTCTCTTCGGGCGAAACGTCGAGGTGTCGCGTGTTGAAGGCGAATTCCCTTTCTTTGGGGAGGATCAGGGTGAGGCGCGAGTCCTTCACCTTCTGGAGATCGCGGCCCAGGAAGAAGTGTTTCAGGCCGAAGTAGTTGCCGAAGAAAGACTGTTTGAGGTCGTCGATTCGGTAGTCCACGTCGATCACGTCGCCGGCCTTGAGCGGCGGGAGATTCACGAAGGCGGGGAGATACCCCCCCCTGGCGTACTCGCGATGGACCCTGTTGTCGATCCGGGCTTCCTCCACGGTCCCGTCGGGATGGATTACGCGCGCCGTCTTGATGCGCGCCCTCTGTTCGTCCATGGCGTATGCCGTCGAGAAATAGTCGAACGTCTCGGTTCCCTTGTCGTTGAGGACGCGCACCACCTCGTGATGATAATGCGAGCTCGTTCCGTCGGGGTTGACCTTGTAGATGTCCTGCCGCAGGAGGTGTTCGCAGGGGCTGTTCTCGGGGTTTCGGCCGGGCGGGTGCGCGGCAATGAGCTCGACGGCGCGTATCTTGAAATCGTCCTCGAAGGGTTTTTCCGTCTCTTTCAGAAACTCCACGTGGCGGCGGAGCTTCTCGGCTTTCGGGTTGATGTCGAGCGCTCTTTCGTAGTGCTCGAGGGCGGCTTCCCTTCGTCCGGCCAGGTCGTGAGCCCTGCCCAGGATCCGGAGAACCCCGTCGTCATCGGGATTGACCCGGAGAGCGCTCTCGATCAGGACGATCGCATCGTCATACTTTTCCTCTCCGAGATAAAGGTCCGCCGTGTCGAGAATTTCGTCCGTTTCATAAGGATCGAGGGCCCACGTCTCTCGGCCGAGCTTCTCCGCTCTTTCTGTATCCCCCCTTTCGAGAGCGAGGTCCATGAGGCTCTCCCGCGCTTTCGAGTTTGCGAAGTCGACGGCGAGAGCGCTTTGGTAGTAACGCTCTGCGTCTTTGAACCTCATTTCGTTCTCGGCGATGAGCCCCAATTCGGCGAGCAGGTCGGGGTCGTCCAGGTTTTCGTCCGCCCGTCCCAGGGCGAGCACCCGGTTCCTGTACGGCGCCTTGAGACCCATGTAGTAAAGGATGTCACAGAGGTGAAGGGCCGCCTGGAGGAAGGCGGGATTGATTTTCAGCGCGGCCTCGGCGTGACGGCGCGCCTCCGCCGGGATCCAGAGCGAGTGGGTGTAATAGCGGGAGAGCCTGAGGTGGCATTCCGCGTTCGAGGGATCGATTTCGAGGGTTTTCTCGAGGGCCAGCCTTTTTGGGTTGTCGTCCTTCTCCGATTTCATTTCGTACCGGCGCGCGCGGGCCAGAGCGAGGAAAGCGTTGCCCGTCACATGGCGGGGGCTCTTTTCGAGAAAGGCTTCCAAATGGTGTTCGGCCCTGCCGGCGTCCTCGCCTTCGTATTCTCGAATGTAGTGCAGGAAACCGAGGTAGAAGTGGTGGCGGGCATTTCCGGCCGCAGCGCCGGACCGGAAAAGATCGAAGGCGCCCCGGCTCACGCTGACGGCCGGGATCTCGTCTTCGCTTCGATCCGGAGTGTAGCCTTCCGGGTCGGTCGTGACCGAAACGCCGCGGAGAATCGATCCGTCGGGTTCGGTGAGGCGCGCCGCGAAACCCCAGTTCCCGGTCTTGTCGCAAACCTTGAGAAGAAGAGCGTTCTTTCCCGGCTTGAGGCGCAGCCCGATGACGTCCTGGTCGAAAGAGAGGAGGCGCCGGGCATCGAGCTTGTGGATCTCACGGCCGTTGAAAAAGACCTTGAAGGCCTCGTCGCTCCCGAGACGCAGTGCGATATCCTTTTCTCTGTTCGTTTCGAGGAAACAGAGGGCGTATGCCAAGCTCTGATTGCGCGGCTTGAAAAGAGCATCGAAGTCGATAAAGCCCGTGATCGGGGTGCAGGGATTCTTTCTCCAGGAGATGCTGCGGTCTTTTCCGTCATATTCGGCCAGGAGATCCAGCTCCTTTTCCGGGCCGAGGGAGGCGTTGAATCCGCCGCCCCGTTCGTTGTCGAATGGGCCGATGACGAGCCAATCGGTGATGAAGCCGAGCCGGTCCCTCAAACGGGCCGCGTCTTCCAGGTCGCCCGTGTGCATGCGGCACCTGAGGAGCAGAAAATCGGCAAGCCCTTTGAGAACGGGAGCGTCGGTCGGGGCCTTTTCGAGCCGCTTGCCGATCTCGTTCCAGTCGGACGTGTTGCAGTCCAGGTTGTAGATCATTTCGGCATAGACCTCGCCCCGGGCGTGAAGCTCGTCCCGCAGGGGCGAATCGAATTCCGCTGATCGTGAAAAAACGATGTCAAGGCTATCCCCGAGGCGGGCGAGGGCGCCTCTGTAATCGCCCCGGCTTTTCAGGGTGAACGCCTCTTCTTCCGCGGCGTCGAGGAGTTTCAGTATATCCTCCGGCTGCTCCGATGAAGCGGCCGTGAAAGCGGTCAGGAAAGCGGCGAACAACAGCCGGGTGAACAAAAGTGCGGGACGCTTCATCCTATTCTCCAACCACGGTAATCGTTGTGAGGGTTGATCCGGCGCCGGGCACGGCTGCAACCGGGGTCCGCGCGGCGCGCACAATGATTTGTCGATCCTATATGAAATCGATTTTGCTGAACACCCGATGTCCGGTTTTTTGCTATATTTTTCCAGTCTTCGGCCCGGAGTCGGCATGGAATAGGGCGAAGAAAATCGGTCAAATGTCCGGGCGAGGTTCAGGACAGAAAGGGGGGCTGAATGGGTTGTATCGAACAGGCTCTACAGCATCGAAGCAGAGCCGGAGTGCTTCTTCTTCTCTGTCTCGTCCCGGTTCTTTTGCCGGCGGGTTGCGGAACGGCGGGCTTTTCGGCGCGGCCCGGCCCGGTGCGGGCCGTATTTTCCGTCCAGGACGACAGGGATATCTTTGATGTGGGCGACCGCACTCCCCGGGACATTCATCCCCGCGAGAATCCCTTTCTGGGATACCTCAAGAAGCGCGGCCTCGATCTGCTCGACATGTTTTCCTTCCGCATCACCTTCGGTCCGGGGATCCGGGCCCATGCCAGGGTGACGAAACCGCTCCAGATCGGCCTGGGCTACATGGGGCCGAACGAGAGCAAGACAATGGGCAGCACCTTTTCGGTATACAAGATCGGGTACCTGAAACGGGAAGGCGGACTCTGGGAAGAAGACACCGTCGAGCTCGGTATCGGCCCCTTTTACTATTACGACACCCGGGGGAGAAGGATCGGCGGCAACAAAACGGTCTTTAGCGAGGATGACAGGAGGCTCTGGGACGTGGGCGCCGCTCTTCACCTTCTGCTGGCGGGAGCGGAAGCCGAGGTCAGGATCGACGAGATTCTTGATTTCGTCACCGGGTTCTTCGGCATCGATCTTCTCGACGACGACGAGGCGTACCGGGATCCCGATATCATTGAACCCGTAGAGTGAGGCTTGTGGGTGAGGGCGCGTCGTGCAGAGAGACGCTTTTTTTCTTCTGATTCTGGCTGTTCTGGCCGCGGCGGTCTTTGTCAACGGCCTGAACGGGGAGTTCATCTATGACGACCTCCATTACATCGTCAACAATCCCCAGGTTTCGGGCGATGCGTCGATTTTCGGCAGCTGCACCCCCTCCGACCGTCCATATCTCGGCCTGTACAGGCCGATCACCGTACTGACCTACCGCCTGAACAGGATCGCGTCCGGGCTGAGCCCGGCGGCGTTTCACGGGACCAACATCTTTCTTCACGTGCTCGCCACCCTTTCTCTCTACCTGCTGGTCAGGACCCTGTCCGGAAACCGGGAAGCCGCATTGACGGGCGGCCTCTTTTTCGCGGTGCATCCCGTTCATGCCGAGGCTGTTTCCTGGATCGTGGGGCGGGCCGAAATCCTGTCGGCTCTTTTCTGTATCCTCACCGCTCTCTTTCATTACCGGAGCCGAAGGAGGAAATGGTTCGCTCTCCCGGCGGCTCTTTCTTTCGTCCTGGCGATTCTGTCCAAGGAGAACGCCTTTGTTTTTCCCGCCGTTCTTTTAGTCATGGATTGGTTTTTCAGGGAGAAGGGCGGGCAGAGAATCCCATACTTTCTATACCTCTTCTATTTTTCGGCCCTGGCGGCCGCGGCCCTTGTCCGGATCAGCGTGACGGGGAGCTTCGGGCCTCCCGTCGAATCCGCTCCTTTCCGCGACACAACCTTGATCGAACGGATTCCGGTTGCCCTCTCGGTCCTGGCGGAATCGCTCCGTCTCGTTGTCGCTCCGTCGGATATGAGGATCTTCTACCATGCATCGGAAATGAGGGGAGTCACCCTGTTCAGAATCGTTCTGCTCCTCCTCTTTGCAGGGCTGCTTGTCTGGCAGTACAAGCGGCGCGGCGCCGGTTTCTTCTGGCTGGCCTGGGTTCCGCTGAGTCTCGTGACGGTTTTGAACCTTCTCCCCATCGGAGCGGCTTTCGCAGAGCGCTTTGTCTATCTTCCTTCGGCCGGGATCTGTGCCGCCGCCGGGCTTGGCCTGACGGGACTTGCCGGAAGTGAAACAGCCTCGGTCGGCGGGCGGATCAGAATCTGGGTTCCGCTGATTCTTGTTCCCGTTCTCGCAGTCGCGACCCTCTGCAGAAACCCGGCTTATCATGACGCCGTCTCGCTCTGGGAAGACGCCGTCATAAAAGCCGATTTCCCTTATACGCACTACAACCTTGGGGAGAGTTATTACGAGGAAGGGATTCTGGACTATCAGAGTCCGAACAGGCCGGGTGCGCCTCAGGCTTTGAAACGATCTCTCGAGATCGATCCGGACCACCCCTATGCTTTCGCCGCCCATTTCACATTAGGGAAATATTACCTGCTCCACAGACGGGACTATAAAAAAGCGGCGCGCCATTTCCACGAGGCTGTTCGCGATCCCGATTTGGTCCATGCTTACCCCAAGCTCGCTGATGCCTGGATCGCCCTGGTGAGGATATCACTCGATTCGAATGGGAGCATCGTCGGATTCGATGAGGCTTTCAAATATCTGGAGATTCTCCGTATAATCGGGACTGATCCGCAGGAGATCATGATCCTGCAGAACACGCTCGAAGGTCTTGCCGGGGAGGGGGATGCACCGAAACCGCCGGCCGGGCCGAAATCGCCGGCCGGGCCGAAATCGCCGGCCGGGCCGAAATCGCCGGCCGGGCCGAAGTAATGGGATCAAGAAGCCGATGTATTTTTGTCGATATGTTGTAAGGACGGGAAATAAAATCGCCGGAGAAGCTCTAAAGTGCTCTCGAAATATATCAGTAAGATTCTGAGAATCGATACGATTCTTGGGAAATTGAGGTTCACCGCCGGCCGGAGTGCTTCCTACTCCGGTCCGGAGCGGAGAAAAAAACCGACCCCGGCGATAAGCACTTATTCATTTTTGGGGGGACGCCGGCACAGAGTGGCCGCGGCTGCCGACGGCAAGAGCCGTTTTGTCGATATTTACAGCAGCCGGTTGGCTTTCATGCTGCTCGCCTTCTTCTTTTTTACTGTCGTGGATTCCGTGTCAACACTTGTCTATCTGGACAAGGGCGGGCGCGAAATCAACCCCATTGCCCGTTGGATGATCGAGCAGGGGGATGATTTCTTTATCTTGACCAAGGGAGTTGTTTCGGGGGTTTGTATTCTTTTTGTGATGGTTCATAAAAATTTCAAGTATTCGCGAGTTGCGATTATTTTCGGATTCCTTTTTTATCTAGCACTTACTGTGTATCATATCATATTGCAATTAAAAGCCTTATAACTCATGCTGATGATCGGGTCATTTGTGGTTTCTAAAAAAGATTTACTTTACTATATTTAACCTTAACGTTAAAGTTACTGTTACGTGATGATTAGAAATGTGATACAATGTGGTACAATCGTACAAGATTGGGTCCGACCCCTTGGCCTTAACGAACAAGACGGACCAATGATCTTTTAAGAACAGCCGGGATGGAATTGTTGTGACTAGAAACAGTCGTTCAGGGTTGAGTTTCACCGAGAACAGGATGGATGATAGAGGGTTGATGAAAATCGGCCAACTGGCGCACCTCTTCGGACTCACACCGAGAACGATCCGTTACTATGAATCTCTTGGATTGATCAAGCCGGTCCAGCGGAGCGAGGGAGGATTCAGGCTTTACAGCCGGGATCAGGCGGCGCTGCTTTTGGCGATCTTGTCGTTCAAGGAGCTGGGGCTATCCCTTGACGAGATCCAGAAATTCAAGAGAAGCACGGGTAAGCGGAAAAGGGCTTCCACTCTCTTCAGGGAAGTTGTCGAAGAGCTGAATCGTTGCGATAATGAAATTGCGGAAAGAATAAAGAGTCTCGCTCGAGTGCGCGGTGAGATTGCCAAAGCCAGAGAACTTATCGTCAATTGTCCGGGCTGTGAGGATAAGTCGTTCGATCACGAATGTATCGAGTGCTGGGAAGAGCAGGGCGGGATACCTGATCTTCTCAATATCTTCGGTCAGATATCCGGGACTCGGGGGAAAAGTCCCTCAAGGAGAGAGGAAAGGGTTCGAAAAAATGGAACCCCGTGAATTCAACAAAGTCATGAGGAAAATTCGAAAGGAAAGATTCCTTTCTCTCGAGACGCTGGACAGCATTCTCGAAGAGGATAAGACTTATAGCTGGAGTTTGGAGAGGCTGAACAGGGATCTCGATGCCTTCGAGATCGAGTTTCCTGAAGACGAGGGAGGAAATGGTGCTGCAATCGCACCGTCCTATTCATCCGGACACGATCTCTATTTCCAGTATATCAAGGAAATTCGAAACAAGCCCAGGTTGAACCGAGACGGTGAATCCAGGATTTCCAAGAGGATGGAGTTCTTCAAGAAGCGCTTCACGAGAGCGGTACAGAAGACGCATCTTCCCGCCCCTAAAGCCGAGGAGTTGTTTCAGACGACCCGCTGTATCGGCCGACCGGGAACGATCGATATCGGCCCGGTCTGCGAAAGACTCGGAAAATGCCCGCGGGGAAAGAAGGACATGATCCACGAACACTGCCGGGCTTACAACAAGTGCAGGGCCATTTTCGTCGAGAAAAACCTGTTCCTCGTCGTGAACCTCTGCCAGCCCTACAAGACTTACGGGATTCCGCTCATGGATCTCATTCAGGAAGGGAACACCTCTCTGATCCGGGCTGTTGAAAAATTCGATTGGCGGAAGAATGTTCGGTTCCAGACTTACGCATCCTTCTGGATCAGGCAGGCCGTGGAAAGACTGATCGGCGCCAACAAAGGCATCGTGCGAATTCCGAACTACATCCAACAAAAGATGCGGCGCTTCAAGAGAGAAGGCAAGCTGGCCTCTCAAGGTGAAACCATATCGGCCCGGGATCTTTCCGAAGCTTTCGACGTGTCTTCTCAGGTGGCCGGCCATCTTCTCGAGACAGAGCGGCGTCACGTATCCCTCGATTCGGCTCCGTCGAATCACGATGAGTACGATCTCACCGATGTCGTTGCCGAGGAACCGCTCGAGATCGCCACAAATGAAGAAGTCGAGGCATTGAAGCAAAAGCTCGAAGAAGCGCTTCAGCTTCTCGATAAACAGGAACGCACCATCATCAAGCACCGTTTCGGACTGGAAGGCGTTGAACAGAAGACCCTGGACGAGATGGGCGAGATGTTGGGAGTGTCACGGGAAAGGATCCGGCAGCTGCAGATCCGGGCTCTTCAGAAGCTCAAAAAGCCGAAGTTCCTCGAAGGCTTGCAGGGATATTTATAACGGGGACACAACACGCAATGACCCGTAGGGGATTTCCTTCCCGCAAAAAGAAGGGGACAATACATTAAAATTATCCAGGCCCCGAACGCATGGGGCCTGCGAGCAAGTCCTCGCCTGCGGATTATGCTCGCAGACCCCATGCGTCCGTGACCCGGGCAGGATTCACAAGATATCCCCCTCTTTTTGCGTGATGAGAAAAAACCCTTGCGGGTCATTGCGTATTGTGTCCCCACTTCCGGTAAATGTCGGGGCGCCTGTCGCGCACGAAGGGGAATTTCCTGCGCGTTTTCTCGACCGCGCGCGGTTCCAGGTCGGCCGTGTAAAGGGCCTCTTCCCTTCCGCCGTTGACGAGCACTTGCCCGGCGGGGTCCACCACCATGGAAGCGCCGGGGTATGTCAGCCCGCCGCCCCGGCCGGTTCTGTTGCAGGCCACGACATAGGAGAGGTTGTCCATGGCGCGGGCCTGCGCCAGGAAGCGCCAGTGCCTCTCCCGTTCGATCGGCCAGTTGGCGATGACAGTGATCAAGTCGGCGCCCCGATCGAGTCCGGCGCGATAGAGCTCGGGAAAGCGCAGGTCGTAGCAGACGGTGAGCTGGATCCGGAATCCCGCCGCTTTCACGACGACGGGCCGGTCGCCGGCGCTGTAGTGTTTGTCCTCATCACCCATCGTGAAGGGGTGAACCTTGTCGTAGCGGGCAAGCAGCTCCCCTTCGGGCGAATAAAGAAGCGCCGCGTTGTGCGGTTTGTCCGGGCCCTTGAACACGCACGACCCCAGGATGTGCATGGAGCTTTTCCCGGCGCATCGGCTGAGAAAACGGGTGGTGGGTCCGTCCGTGTCTTCGGCAAATGAATCGGAGTTCATGGTGAAACCAAGTGCGAACATTTCGGGCAGGACGAGAAGGTCGACCTTCTCGCTCCGTGCCTTCTCCAGGAAACGCTCCACCTTGCGATAATTTTTTTCCTTCTCCTCCCAGGCGATGTCCATCTGCACCACGCCGACACGCATTTCAATCTCTCCGTTATCTGTTTTTCAGTTTCACCAGACGGCCGGCCGCTTCCTTCAGCGTCTCGATCTTCTTGCAGAAGGTGAACCGGACGAGATTCCGGCCGCCGCTCCTTCCTTCGTAAAAATAGGACGGCGGGATCGATGCGACGCCGATTTTTTCGGCCAGGAACCGGCAAAAAGCCACATCGTCCTCGAAACCGAAGCGCGACTGGTCGCAGAGAATGAAGTAAGTTCCCTTTGGGCGCGCCGGGCTCAGGCCCACTTCTTCGAGAACGGGAAAGAGGGTGTCGAGGCGTTCTTCGTATTCCCGCCTGAGAAGAGGGTAGTAATCCCGGCCCCTCTCGAGGGCAGCGGCCGCGCCGATCTGGAGGGGCGTGGCCGTTGCGAATGTGATGAACTGGTGGGGCATCCGGACGGCCTGGGTGAGCTCTTGTGGCGCCGTGATGTAGCCGATCTTCCATCCCGTGAGGCTGAAGGTCTTGCCGAGGCTCGAGATCCGCACCGTGCGCTCCCGCATGCCCGGAATCGATGCGATCGGGATGTGGCGGGCGCCGTCGAGCGTGATCTGCTCGTAGACTTCGTCGGTGACCATGATGAGGCCGTGCTTTTCGCAGAAAGCGGCGAGCGATTCCAGCTCGCCCCGCGAGAACACCTTGCCCGTCGGGTTGTGGGGCGTATTGAGAATGAAAACCCGCGTCTTTTCCGTGACCATGCTCTCGAGCCGCTCCGTGTCGACTTCCCAGTTCGGGAAGGGCAGGGGCAGCGCCTTGAGAATGCCGCCGGCCGCCATGACGGATGGAGCGTAAGAATCGTATGTGGGCGCGAAAGTCAGGGCCTCGTCCCCTTCGGCGATCAGGCCCTGAAGAGAGGCGAAGATCGCTTCCGTGGCCCCCGAGAATACGGTGACCTCCCTGTCCGGGTCGTATTCGAGCTCCCACTCTTCCCGTGTCGACCGGGCGATCGCCCGGCGGAGCCTTGGCAGCCCGATGCCGGGCGGGTACTGGTTGTCGCCCGACCTGATCGCGTCCATGGCCGCTTCCTTGATCCATTCGGGACCGTCGAAATTGGGGTAGCCCTGAGAGAGATCGAGGGCGCGGCATTCTCTGGCCAGGTCCGTCATGGTCGTAAAGATCGTTTCGCCAAAGGGCCGCCACTTTTCGGCAAGCATCGTTGTTTCTCCTTGAGTCGTGTCGACGAACGGTCGTGTTTTCACTGGAGTATACCACAGGAAGAAAAGCGCGAGGGAAAAGCACGGGATTCTTGACAAGCCGCTTGTGAATGCGGATTCTCAATCCATGGACAAGATTCTCCCGCCCCAAGCGCCTGGCCGAACGGGGCCTCTTGATTTCGTCATCGCGGCGGCGACCGGAGTGACGGCCACTCTTTTTCACCTGGTCTATATCAACCACGGCGTTTTCAACTGGCTCGATCTCGGCGTGGCCGCCAACGACGCGACGAGAATTCTCGACGGCGAGGTCTTTGGCCGCGACTTTCTGGCTCCTTACGGGCCGGGACGCTACTACCTGACCGCGCTCTGGTTCCGGCTTTTCGGAGAGAGCCTGTTCGTGCTGAACACCCTTTTCCTCTGTCTCATGACCGCCGTCGACGTGATGACCTATTTTCTCGCGAGGCGGGTCGCGTCGAGGCCGCTCGCCCTGGCCGCCGCTCTCCTGGCCGCGGCCGCCCACGGGCCTGTTCACAAGGTCTATGTAACCCTGATTTCCATTCTCTTTCTCTGGTTCCTCTTCGATGCCGCGGAAAAGAAAAACTTTCTTGCCGGTTTCTTTATGGGTCTTTTCGGCGCTCTTGCCGGCCTCTTTCGATACGACATCGGAGCCATGGCCGCTCTCTGCGGCCTCTTTGTCGTGGTCGCTGCGTCTCTTCCATATTTTAAAGGAAGCGCTCCGGATAAAGGAAAGAGGCTGGCCGGCGGATTCCTCTGCGGGGGGCTGCTCGTTGTCGCGCCGGCTTTGGCCTTGCTCTATGCCTCTGGGGGCGATCTTTTCTGGATCATTGATCACGTCTTGTCACGCATCAAGGTTTTCGATGTCATCCAGGTCAACGAGCAGGGGATCGGAGAGCTTTTCTCGCGGGACAGGGAAGGGGTCGTTGCCCGCGGTTTCCTGAGCCTCGTTTTTCTGACCGTTCCCTTCGTTGTCACCGCCTGGGGGGCCTATGATCTCTTTGTGAGGAAAAAAGGCGCTTCAGCGGTCCAGGTTCTTGTCTTGGGACTGATGGGGCTCTTTCTTCTGAACCAGTGGCGGCTCATCCCCCGCTTTGTCAGGCTGCTGCAGGTGGGGCCCGTTCTCTACATCGGCATGGCCCTGCTTGCGTTCAGGATACCCCTTCTCTTTGGAGAAGGGGCCCGTGTCGCGGCTCGTGTCGTGTATGCCGTGGTCATCGTGCTTCTGTGCTCCATGGGTTTTTATCTCTGGGAACACATGGGCGATCAGTCGCAGGACTCGATCGCCGTTCTCCGGTACAGGGAGCGCTTCATGGAGATCGACCGGGCCCAGTGCTACGTGAGAAACAGACGGTGCAGGGAAATGACGGCCGTTGTCGATCTTGTCCGGCAGTACGTGGGCGACAACGAACCGATCTGGGCGGGGCCCGCCTGCCCGGTCGTTCCCTTTCTTGCCGACAGGAGGAACCCGGCGCCTTATTCCGATCCCTATCTCTATTTCTTCAACAAAGAGGCCGAGCAGAAAGTGATAGACGCCTTCGAGAATTCGGGTGTGCGCCTCTGTGTGGACTGGCCGCAGTCCATCATCGGTCTTTCGCTCGCCGACGGGGCGCCCCGCGTTTATGAGTACATGAACGATAATTTCCCCATCAGGGAACAGGTGGGGCGGTTCGTGATCATGCGCCGCTGACAGGCGGTCCGCTAGGCCGGTTATTTCACGCGTTTTGTCGCGGGGAGCCGTAATGTGTGATGAGACAAGGCGCACGAGCGAAAAGACCGCAGGCCTGTTTTTGACAGGTTGAGGATCTTTTCGCGAGTAGGTATCGGGAATTTATTCCCGATACCCGCAACGTAGTATTCGTCGCACAGGACGGCTCCGCAGCAGGAACGCGTGAAATAACCGGCCTAAGCCGGAGCCGGGGGGCCGGCCGTCATGGGCGGCCGGCTCTTGAAGGCGAAGCAAGCGATCATTCCCCGCACACGGTCGATGAAATCCTGTTCGAATCCTTCGGACCGCAGGTTCTCGTCGGGAAGCTTCCGGTCGATCATGAGAACGATCAGCCTGTCCACATCGGCGTAGCTGAGGCCGAGCTCGCTTTCGTCTGTCTGCCCCTGCCAGAGATCGGCGGTGGGGGGCTTGTTGATGATTTCTTCGGGCACGCCGGCGAAGCGGGCGAGCTGAAAAACCTGGGTCTTCAAAAGCCCGGCAAGGGGATTGATCGAGCAGGCCGTGTCGCCGAAAAGCGTGCCGTAGCCGAGAAGGATCTCTGTCCGGTTCGACGTCCCGACAACGAGCCCTTTCCAGGCCGCCGATTGGTCGTACAGAATCGACATCCTCTCGCGCGCCATCTTGTTCCCGCGCCGGACCTGGTCCGCTTCCGTGTGGTCCGTGAAATAAACGTCCACCTGGGGGGAGATGTCGATCTCGCGGAAAGCCGTGCCGAGCTTTTCGGCGGCGAGACGCGCGTGCTCGCGGGATAAGGGATCGGAAGTCTTGTACGGCATGAAGAGCGCCTGCACGTTGTCCGGTCCGAGCGCCTCGGCCGCCAGTGTCGCAGCCAGGGCCGAGTCGACTCCCCCGGAGAGGCCGACAACGCCTTTTTTGAAGCCCGCGGTCTGAAATCCCTCCCGAAGAAATGCGACAAGCATTTTTAGGGTTGCTTCGGCATCGATTGCGAGTGCTTCCACTTTGGCCTCCCTAGACAGTGTGGATCGACCATGAATCCCCCCGGACGAAAGGGACCGCTTGGTAGTAAACCTTGAATGGTATCTGCCTGCAAGCCTGATCAGAGACCGAGGAGGTCGCGGATGATCCTGAGGAACTCGCCCTCTTCGATCGGCTTGGAGATATATCCGTCGGGAGGCGGGACCTGCCTGCGTTTCGAGATGAACTGTTTGAAGTCGGTCGACACGCCGGTGACGATGACAACCGGAACCTTTCCGAGCTCGGGATCTTTTTTCAGCTCCCGGTAGAACCCGACGCCCGATTTCTCCGGCATGGTGATGTCGAGAGTCACGAGGTCGGGCCGCTCGGCCCGTGCCGCCTCGATCCCTTTCTGGCCGTCCTGTGCAGAGATGACGCGAAAGCCGTTGTCCTCGAGCAGGGTGGTCAGGAAGGTGACTATGTCCGGCTCGTCGTCGATGACGAGGATCGTTTTCCCGGAGTTCTGTGAATCGCTCATCCTTTTCTCTCCCTCTTTTCGATCAATGCCATTCCCATTCGATGAAGCCGGGCTTGGCGTCTTCCATGCAATTGACGATCAATTCCACGAGGCCGCCGTAGAGGATACCACACTTCTCCCAGGCATCATAATAAGCGATCGTGTCGCGAAGCATCCCCTTGCAGTTGCTGCAGGGCGCGCAAAGGTATTTTCTGGTTTCGGGGCTCAGGTCGTCTGAAAAGGCGTTCAGGACCTGCTGCATCTTCTTCCGGCCCGAGACATTGAAGCGCCAGTCGGCGAAATTGTGGCGCGACATGATGGCGAATCCCGATCCTCCGCCGCAGCAGTAGTTGTTCACCCCGTGGGGCGTCATCTCGCGGAACCGGGGGCAGATCTTGCGCACGATCCTGCGCTGGGGCTCGACGATGCCCATGAGGCGCACCATGTTGCATGGATCGTGGAGCGTAACGGGGAAATCGTTCCTAGAGGGATCGAGCTTGAGCCTTCCCGAAAAGACGATGTCCTCGAGAATCGTCATGGCGCTCTCTCTCGGAATGTTGAGATCGCCCGTGAGCACCCGGTCGGCGATCACGGTGAGCGCCTTGTGGGCGTGGCCGCACTCGCCGAGCACGATCTTCTTTACCCCGAGCTTCTTGGCCGCCTCGGCATGCTTGATGGCGACTCGGGCGAGCTGAGCGTCGTCGTACCAGAGGCCGTAATTGATGCCGTCGTAAGCGGCGAGCTCGCTCGAAAGGGTCCAGCTGATCCCGGCTGCCTCGAAGATGGCGGCGAACGCGCCGGGGTTCTCGGGCCAGGCCAGGATCTCGCCCGCGTTGTGGATCAGGAGAACGTCGGCGCCCGCCTTGTCCCAGGGGGTTTCGATCTTCATTTCCGTCATCTCGGACGTGTCTTCGTCGATGAACTCGATGTTGTCCTTGACAACGAGATCGTTCATGCCCGTCGAGGAACCGACCTTGAGCTGGAGAACCGATCCGTCGTCGTGCAGCTCCTTGGCCGAGAGCCCCATTTCCTGGGAAAAGAGCTTGCGGATCTCGTGGGCGATCAGCCCGTTGTCCACGCCGATCGGGCAGGTCTGGGCGCAGCGGCGGCAGAGGTTGCACCTGTACGAAAGCTCGGCGAGCCGCTGGACGGTCGTCCAGTTGAAATCGATGTCGCCGTGCTTCCACGTGCCGAAGAATTTTCCGCCCGGTTTCAGATACTTGAAGTAGATCCGGCGCAGGACCTCGGACCGGCAGTTGGGGCGGTACGCTTCGTTCTTTCCCGAGGCCTCGTAGATGTGGCACGCATCGGAACAGGTCTGGCACTTGGCGCAGTGATCCATGGAGAGGGTCAGTGGGTGCAGGAAGGTCCAGTTGTTCTCCTTGGTGAAGAGCTTTTCCAGGCCGGAGAGGAACTTCCGGACGAGTTTGTCCTCCTCCTCCTTGGATCCCGGTTTGGGGATTCCGATCCCGATCGTGTCGTCCAGGTCGGTTTCGAACTTCTCCCGCGCCGATTCGTCGAGCTCCTTCCAGACTTTGCGGGCTTCCGCATTGTCGTAGGGCGGAGGCAGCGGCATGAGGTCTTCCGGGCTGACGTGCGTGAGCTGTTCGTCGGGGTTGCTGAATTTCTTGAAAATGTTTTTGCTCATCTCACTTGTCCTCTTCCTGGAAGGGGTTGTCCAGGGCGACGTCGACCCAGGTTCTGTTCCCGTCTCCCTTGATGTGAGGGGCGCTCCACGTCACCTTGTAGTTGAGATATTCCTGGACCTTCTTCTCGATCTCGCCCCCTTTCATGTTGGGAGCGTCGTCCCATCGAACGTGGTGGTACATGAAATACTTCGTGAAGAAATGGGACATGTGGGTCAGGGGCACATAGGCGGCGAGAAGGGAAAAGAGCAGGACCATGGTGGTTACGGCCGGCCCCGCCGTGGGCGCCGCGAGATCGAAACCGATCAGGCTCGTCACATAACCCCTCGTCGCTGCGACGCCTCCTTCCGTTCCGAAAGCGACGTAAAGCCCGGCAACAAGCGCGGCCAGGAAGAAGAGAAGGTTGAAGATGTGGGAGAACGAGGAATAGTCTTTCAAATCCTTGTCCGTCAGCCTCCGCTGAAGCAGGCCGAGCGAGCCGAGCGCGGCCAGGATCAGGGCAACCGTTCCGATGACGCCCGTCGTGGAAACGAGGAGAGCGGCCGATGGGGAAGCTCCTTCCTCGAAAGGAACACCCGCGATTTGCATGATCGCGCCGATGATGAGGAGTAAAACCGTCAAAACGAGGAGGTAGAGACCGAAGTGGAACGACCACGATCTGAACCAGAGCCTGCGGTTGTTTTTCCAGACGGCCTCGAGAAAGAGGATCTCGGGGATCATCACCTTGAGCTCTCCCCAGAGAGAGGAGCGGCGTTTCTTTTTCCACCAGTCGATTTCCTCGAGATAAGATCCTCCATAGGACGCCTTGCCCGATTCATGAGCCACGGGGTAGAGTTCCCATCTCAGGTGAAGGGGCATGCTCAGGATTTTGGATGACCTGATCAAAACAGCAAGCACGAGGATGAAAAGGCATGCATAGGTGATCAAGTGAAGAAGTGTTGGCGACATGGTTTGCGGCCCTCCAGTCCTGTTCGATCAGTGTCGGGAAGCCCGGTCGGCTCGATCATTCAATAATACGATGTTTCAATTTTCCCAAGAAGCTCGGTCAGATTCAAATGTAGATATTAAAAAAATTCATATGACATGAATAGCATTAATAACTAAATAATCCCTGTTTGAATCAACTCTTATGAACCCATGGTGCTAATAAAGGAAATCACAATAGGATGGAACAGCGGTATTTTTTCATATCCTAATTGTAGGTATTAATTTATGTTTTGATGATGTTCTGGTCCACGCTTTAAATTATCGGCGGCTCTTGGTTGAAAAGCCTCTCTTGGAGAAGAATTCTTCCGGCCCTTTCAGCCCGATCCGATGCTCTGTTTCGGGCAGGATGGGAGAATCATTTGTTTTCGCTCAATCCTTTTCTATAATCGCCGTCCATTGTGCACAACGCTCATTTAGCTGAATAAAGCAGCTGATCCCGCAGGGGCCGGCCGGTCAGCGAGCTTATTGTTTTCTTAAAAAACCAGGGAGGAAACCATGGCAAAAAACTTCGTCTTTCTCGGTCCGCAGGGTTCTGGAAAAGGGACCGTGATCGGCAAGATCAGGGGCACGTTTCAAGTTCCCCATATCTCCACGGGTGAGATGTTTCGTGAAGCGATCCGGGGTGGAACAGAGTTCGGCTTGAAAGCCAAGGAGTATATCGACAAGGGTGAGCTCGTTCCCGATGAGGTGACGTGCGGCATGGTGAACGATAGGGTTTCGCGCGATGACTGCGCGGGCGGATTCATGCTCGACGGTTTTCCCCGGAACCTGAGCCAGACGGAGGCTCTCGACAAGATCACGACGATCACGAAAGCCGTTCTCATCGATGTGCCTGAAGACGTTTCACTCCAGAGGCTTTCGGGTAGAAGGCAGTGCCGTGAGTGCGCGGCGATTTTTCATATCCAAAACATCCCGCCCAAAGAGGAGGGTGTTTGCGATCACTGCAAGGGAGAGCTCTATCAGCGCGACGACGACAAGCCCGAGGCGATCAAGGAACGCCTCGCAATCTACCGGAGAGAAACAATGCCGATCGCCGATCACTACGAAAAGGCGGGCGTTCTCGTGAAGATCGACGGATCGGGCGGTGTTGACGACGTGGTCAGGCTGACCCTGGGAAAACTCGACTAAGAGATAAGAAAAGGCGGCTCTTCCCGGTGCCGAGAAAAGAACTGGACAGGCTGATCGACGAAAGCGGCCGTGCTGCGCTTCTCGAAGCCGCCCTCGACCCGAAAAAGAGAAGCAAGCTCCTGAGAAGAATCACGGCCCGCCTCTATTCTTTTAAAAAGGAAGAAAAGTGGCGGGCCGTTGCAGCGCTTGGAATCATCGCGGAAGGGGACGGACTCGGGAAGGACTCGATCGACAGGCTCGTCAAGCGCTATCTCTGGGCCCTGAACGACGAGTCGGGGGCGGTTCCGTACGGAATACCCGAGGCGCTCGGCGAGATCGCGGCGGTCCGGCCCGAATGGCGGGATTCACTTGTTCCGATTCTTGTTTCCTGCGTGATTCACGAGGAGATGGTGCAGACAGGCCCGATTCTGGCGGGCGCTCTCTGGGCTTTGGGCCGGATCGGCCGCCTGAACGAGACGGAGGCGAAGAGGATGGTTCCCGGTCTCGAACAAGCTCTTGATGATCGCGAGCCCTCTGTCAGAGCCTCGGCTCTCTGGACCGCGGGCCGTCTCGGCTTGCTCGACACTCTGGGAGGGAAGGTTCGAGCTCTCCTTCCAGACAGGGCTCGTGCCGATCTTCTCATTAACGGGACAGTGCTCGAAGCGAGCCTGGGAGAAATCGCCCAAAAAGTCCTGGATGGCGCTTTTTCCAGGAAAGACCGGTGAGGAGGGAAGGCTTTCTAAAAAATACATATATTGTGATATTTATCTAATATTTTTGTTTTTACCTCTTTTAATATCTATTCGGCAGAAGTAATTTATTGACTGCTTACATCTCAGTGTTGTCCTTTACCAAAGGGTCCGGCATCACCGGTCCGAATCTGACCGCGGTATCCTGGATTTGTCTCAGGACCGCGTTTTTTTTATCTTCGAAAGAGAACGGGCTATCTCTTTTTTGACCAGTCCTCGAGAAGTTGAAAGGAGCGGGTTATGGAGAGTTGGTTTTATCTAATACCGGCAGCGGGCGTTCTTGCCCTTGTTTTTGCGTTGGTGAAAGCCGCCTGGGTCAGCCGGCAGGACGCCGGGAACGACACGATGAAGGAGATCGCGGGCCACATCCAGGAAGGGGCCATGGCTTTCCTCGCGAGAGAGTACAAGGTCCTGGCTCTATTCGTCGTGATCGTGGCCGTTCTTCTCGCCTGGGGAAACATGACCCTCGAGAGCAGCCACTGGCTGATCGGCGTCTCCTTCGTATGCGGCGCCGTTTGTTCCGGCCTGGCCGGATTCATCGGCATGAAGGTGGCGACCAAGGCGAACGTGCGCACAACGAGCAAGGCCCGCGAGGGCCTCAACGGCGCGCTGGGCGTGGCCTTTTCGGGCGGCGCGGTGATGGGAATGTGCGTTGTCGGCCTCGCCGTTGTGGGGCTCAGCGTCCTCTTCCTGGTATACAACAACATGTTTTTCGTTGACATCGTCGGCGAGGGCGGCTGGAGCATGTCCCGCATTCTTCAGGTCCTGACCGGTTTCTCCCTCGGCGCCTCTTCGATCGCGCTCTTTGCGCGCGTGGGCGGCGGCATCTATACCAAAGCCGCCGATGTGGGCGCCGACCTGGTCGGCAAGGTCGAAGCCGGCATCCCCGAAGACGATCCCCGCAACCCCGCCGTGATCGCCGACAACGTGGGCGACAACGTGGGCGACGTGGCCGGCATGGGCGCCGACCTCTTCGAGTCGTACATCGGTTCTATCGTGGGCTCCATGGTGCTGGGCGCCACCTTCATCGGCGCGCTGGCCAATGACGGGTTCAACGGCCTGAGCGCCGTTTTTCTCCCCCTGATCCTGGCCGGGTGCGGCATCGTGGTCTCCATTTTGGGAACCTTTTTCGTCAAGACCAAGGAAGGCGGTAATCCGCAGGCGGCCCTCAACATCGGGACATTCGGCGCCGGCATCGGCATGCTCGTCGTTTCTTATTTCGTGATCCAGCAGGTCCTGCCCGAAACATGGACCGTGGGCGGAACCGTCTATAGCTCCATGGGCGTGTTCTGGGCCACCATCGCCGGGCTCGCCGCCGGTATCGCCATCGGCCTCATCACCGAGTACTACACCGCCGAGAACCGATCTCCGGCGCAGGGAATCTCCAAGCAGTCCGAAACGGGCGCGGCCACGAACATCATCGCCGGCCTCGCACTCGGCATGAAGAGCACGGCTCTTCCCTGTATCTGCCTCGGCGCCGCCGTTCTGATCGCCCATGACCAGGCCGGTCTCTACGGCATCGCCATTGCCGCGCTCGGCATGCTCTCCACCACGGGGATCCAGCTCGCCGTCGACGCCTACGGACCGATCGCCGACAACGCGGGCGGCATCTCGGAGATGGCCGGTCTCGGCCCGGAAGTCCGCTCCCGCACGGACAAGCTCGATGCCGTGGGCAACACGACCGCCGCCATCGGCAAGGGTTTCGCCATCGGATCGGCGGCCCTCACCGCGCTGGCGCTCTTCAGCGCCTTCACGACAACGGTCGGCCTCGAGATGATCGACATCATGAATCCCAAGGTCATGGTCGGCATCCTCCTCGGCAGCATGATGCCTTTCCTCTTTTCGAGCTTCGCCATGGCGGCGGTGGGCAAGGCCGCTTTCTCGATGATCGAGGAGGTGCGCTATCAGTTCAAGAACATCCCCGGCCTCATGGAAGGCAAGGCCAAAGCCGACTTCCGCCGCTGCGTCGACATCTCGACGGCGGCCGCCATCAAGCAGATGATCATTCCCGGCCTGCTGGCCGTGTCCCTGCCCGTTATCGTCGGCTTCCTCGGCAAGCCCGAGATGCTGGGCGGCCTCCTGGCCGGCGTGACCGCGTCGGGTGTGATGATGGCGCTCTTCATGGCCAACACGGGCGGCGCCTGGGACAACGCCAAGAAGCACATCGAGGCCGGCAACTTCGGCGGCAAGGGATCGGACACCCACAAGGCCGCCGTGGTGGGCGATACGGTGGGTGACCCCTTCAAGGACACGGCCGGTCCGAGCCTCAACATCTTGATCAAGCTCATGGCCGTCGTGAGCCTCGTCATCGCCCCGCTCCTGATCTGATCCAAAACGCGAATCCGCAGATACAAAATAAGACCGGAAGCCGTCATCGACGGCTTTCGCTCTTTTTGGCCGGCTTTCCCACCTTTTCAGGGAGAAATCATCCCGCGATCAACGGAATACCAAGCTTGCAGGAACATTGAAGGGGTGTTATAGGTGAATCCCGTCAACCCATCATCGTGACGGCCGGAGAAAGGACACACCGAATCGACATGAGCTCGGACTCTGCTGATAAGCCCTGGAAAACTTTCCTGGCGCTCCTGTTCGTCTGTGCTCTGCTCAGAATGCCGTTCTGGTGCTTCTATGCTCCCATGACGGGGCCGGACTCGGCGAGTTACGAGTCGATGGCGTCGTACATCGCAAGCAGTGATTTCACCGACTATCTCGCCAAGAGGACGCCCGTCTATCCCCTGCTGATACTGCTCTGTCGATTCGATCACGGGCTGTTGTGGGTCATCCAATCGATCATGGGCATCGCTGTTTCGCTCATGTTGTTCTCCATGGCGTACACCCGGACGGGCCGGCTCTTTCCCTCCTTTCTGGCGGGCCTCTCTTACAGCTTCTTCATCACCCTGACGCTTTTCGAGATGTTCGTTTTGACCGAGACAATGAGCATCTTCCTTGTCGTGCTCTCTCTCTTCCTGTTCATGCGGACGAGCCGGCCCGGAAGAGAGGGTGTGGTCTACTGCCTGGCTCTTGGTCTTGTCGTTTCTCTGGCCGGGCTGACGCGCCCGCTCCTGCTCATCCTCGTTCCTCTCTATATCGCTTTTATCGTCTATCGATGGCAGGCCGCGGGAAAGGCGGCGGCCGGGAAGGTGAGGGGCCTTCTCTGTTTCGCTGTCCCCGCCGTTGGAATCGTTCTGGGGTGGTGTGTCTTCAACATGGTGGCGGCGGGCTATTTCGGACCGACCTCGTTCACGGGATACAATCTGACCCAGCACAGCGGCGCTTTCATGGAGCTGGCCGGCGACGAATATTCCGAGATCAGGGATGTCTATCTGAAGCACAGGGAGATTCAGAGGAACGAGATCGGCACGCATTCGATGGCGATCTGGCGGGCCGTGCCCGAGATGCAGGAAGCGACGGGGCTTTCCTATGGAGAGCTGTCCCGAAAGCTCGCCCGGCTGTCGATCGGGCTCTTTGTCCGGCACCCGATTCATTATTCCCAGGGCGTCGCCAAGGCATGGCTGAGGTTTTGGACATTCAACGACAGCTGTCCCCCTCTGGACGAAACCGATTCCAAGGGCGTGAGAAATATTCTCGCAATCGTCTGGTGGATGGAAAACCGCCTCTTTCTTCTTCCGGAAGCGGTGTTTATGATTGTTGTTTTGTCGTTTCTTTATTCGATAATATTCAGAAAGAAAGTCGACTCGGAATGGGATCTGCTGATCGTGCTCATCGTGGCGGCGGCGTCCGTTCTTCAGGCGATGATGGAGTTCGGCGAGAACGCCCGCTACTCCATCCCGTTCAGGCCGCTCGTTTTGTACATCGGCGTTCTTTACTTCCAATCGCTCCTTTGCACCGCGCGGCGACTGCTGTTTGCAAAGAAGGGGCTCGATGGATCATGACTCGTAAGGACTGGTTTCATGAATGATTCCGGGCTCGTGAAGAGGGAGGGGGCGGATTTTTCTTGGCGCACGGCGCTGCTGGCCGCCTTTGTCCTCGCTCTGGTCATCGCTTTGTCCGACGCGCTGCTGATCGCGCTGTTCGAGCTGCCCCGGGCGGCAACGTTTCTGCTCTTTTTCTTTCTGAAGCCGCTTGCGGCGAAGGTTGCTCTGGTTGTCGCGGTTTACGGGATTTTATGGTTTGCGCTCCTTCTTCCCATGGGCAGGGCGTTCAGGCTCGACCTCCTCTCTCTGTCTGTTTCGCAAGCCTTGTTCCTCTTTTTTATCAATGCCCTGTTTGCCGTGCACAGCGGGTTTCGGTTCGATCTCTTCATGCACGACATGGGGGTCACCCTGTTCCTGTGCGGCGGTGTGATCACGGCGCTGGCCGCTTCGGCGGTGTCCTATTTTATTGCGGCGGCGCTGGCACGGTCGCGGTTGGCTGCTGCTGCGGCCGGGCTTTGCATGGCCCTTCCCTTCCTGCTTGTTGAAACGATCATCCTGTTGAGAGTGACCAGCCATCTCATCGACCGGCTGAAGGACAGCCAGTCGGGCTTGAGAGCGCTCCTCTCTCTGCCCGTGCTGCTCACCGTTCTCGTATACCTGGCTGTCGCTGCGGCCACGGTCCTTGTTTTTATGCGCTCGAACAAGATCCGCCCGGACCGTCTTCGTTTTCCCGTCAGAGCTGTGAAAGTCCTCGTTCTTGTCTGCATCGCCGGGTCCATTCTGGTCCTGGGAACGGGAGCCGGCGAGACGAGGACGTCGCCGAACGGGTCGTCCTGGAACGGACACGGAATCAAGCACGTCGTCCTCGTCGTGATCGACACCTTGAGGTCGGACGCTCTCTCGTGCTACGGCGGCGAAAAGGTGTCCACTCCCCATATCGATCGGCTCGCCGAAGACGGTATCGTCTTTGAGCGGGCCTTCGCGCCCGCTCCGTGGACGGTTCCGTCCATGGCGTCGATCATGACGGGCCTCTCTCCGCTCGTGCATTATGCGACGAACCCGAGATCGGTCATACCCGACGTGCTGCCCGTGTGGGCCGAGTCGATGCGCGGCGCCGGCTATGAAACCTACGCGATCGGATCGCAGCCCTATCTGGCCAGAGAGCACTTTCTGAGAGGCTTCATGGGAAGCAATTTCTTTCCCAAGCGGCAGGACTCCTCGCTCACCGGCGGTGTCTTGAAATCCCTTTTTCCGGGGAAGTTCAACGATAAGGCCTCGACGTCCGACCTGACGCGCCTGGCCATCGACTGGCTCGACGAAAACTCGGGAAGCGATTTCTTTCTCTGGGTTCATTATTACGATCCCCACCTTCCCTACACTCCCCCCGAGAAGCACCTCCCCGCCGACCGGAAGGGCTCGGCCGCTCTCGGCAACCGGTTCAGCCTCGGCTTGCAGTCCATCCGGGCGGGATATATATCGTTGTCCGAGGAGGAGCGGAAATGGGTGAGGGCCTTGTATGACAGCGAGGTGCGGTATGTCGACGAGAACGTGGGGCTGCTTCTCGATCATTTGATCGGGCTCGGGATTTACGACGAGTCCCTCATCGTGCTGACAAGCGATCACGGCGAGGAGTTCTGGGAGCACGACGGCTTCGAGCACGGGCATTCGCTCTACAACGAGCTCTTGTCGGTCCCCCTGATCGTGAAGCTCCCGTCCTCATCCGCCGGGGCCCGGGTCAAGGAGAAAGTGTCGCTCGAACAGGTGATGCCCACGGTCCTCGACCTGTGCCGCATCGAATACGACGAAGAATGGATGTCGGGCCTCTCTCTGAAGGAGCTCTGGTCCGGGCCGTCCGGTAAGAATTCCCCGAAACCGATCGTCAGCACGGGGCTGCTCTATTACGAGAACAGGGAGTCCGTCATTTTCAACGGGATGAAGTACATCCGCTCTCTTGTGACGGGCAATGACGAGCTCTACGATTTGAATGCCGATCCCGGCGAAAAGCACGACGTTCTCTCCTCGGAGGAGAGTGATGCCCTGAAGGCCCGGGAGATACTGAGCGTATTCAAGGACGAAGCGGACAAGCTCAAGAAGCACTATCTCATCACGGAAGGCGATGAGGCCGATCTGGACAGGGACACGATGCAAAGACTGAAAGAGTTGGGATACTTGGACTGAGGGAGTTAGGGTACTTGAACGATTAACCTCTAATCGAGGTGTGGCGGGCTTTCATTCAAATCCTGAAATTACGAAACGGACCACTGAGCCTCTCATGAAAATCGCATGGGACATCAGCATTCAGAGCACGGCGTACCGCACGGGAGTCGAGCGGGTCCAGCGCAACCTTCTCCGCGAACTGACCCGCATCGACAGAAAGAACGAATACCTCCTCGTCGCCAAGGAGGGTGTGGAATTCGATTTTGTCCTTCCCGGAAATTTCAGCATCAAAGATTTTTCGGGATTCGACACATCCTACCTCTGGCGCGAGAGGCTGCTGCCGCCTTTCATCGGCCGGGAAAAGATCGACGTCTTCCATTCTCCCGTATCGGCCGTCCCTGTTCTCGGCGCCTGCAGGAAGATCGCCACCGTGCACGAGCTCCCCTGGGTGGAAAGGGAAAAAGGCGTCGAGAAAGTCAAGAAAGGGCACAGGGTCTGGCTCTTTCTCAACACCCGTTTTGCAGACAGGATCGTGGCTGTCTCCCACAGGACGCGCAGCAATATCCTTCTTCTCTATCCCGATGCCGAGGAGAGGGTCACCGTGATCCACAACGCCGTGGACCCTATTTTTCATAAGCTTCTCAACCCGCCGAACAGGGGGCTTTTTCTCGATGATTTCGGCATCCCCGACGCGCCTTTTCTCCTTTTCGTGGGCAGCCTCAGGAAGAAAAAAAACCTCCTGACCCTTCTCGATGCGTTCGAGGGAATTCTCGAGAGCGGTGTCGCCGATCTCAACATCGTGCTTCTCGGCGTCCGCAGCACGGCCTGGGGGGACCTGAAGGACAAGCTGAAGAACGATTCCCTGTCGAGGCACGTGTTCATACCCGGCTACGTGTCCGACACCGATCTTCTCTGTTTTTACAACCTGGCCGAGATCGTGATTTATCCTTCGCTTTTCGAAGGATTCGGCCTGCCTTCCCTCGAGGCGATGGCCTGCGGCACGCCCGTAATCACGACCACGGGCGGGGCCATCCCCGAGGTGGTGGGAGACGCTGCTCTTCTCGTCGAACCGCGCGACATGCCCGCTCTCCGGCAGGCGATCCTGTCCCTCCACGACAGCCGGAAGCTGCGCGAGGAGTATGTGAGAAAGGGATTCCGCCAGGTCGATTCCTTCACCTGGCGGAAAACCGCCAGGGAGTACCTGAAGCTCTACGAGGAAATGCTCGCCGAAAATCCGATCATTCCACAGCAGGGCGGCCGCCCCCCGGCCATCTGATGAAATGGGACGGACATCTCCTATCAAAATCATTGCAGACGGCACGGCGCTCACCGCCGAGCCGTGCGGCGCCAGGGAGAGGTTTCTTTCCCTCTATGGCGCCGCAGCGAAACGGCCCGGGTGTTCGCTGATCGCCCTTGTCGGAAAAGGGAGCGGTCTCGAGGAACCGCTCGAAGCCGCATCGGTAAGGGTCCGGCATGCAGAGCCCGCGTCATTTCGGGCGGCCCGGTTGTTTTCCTCTTTCAATCCGGCCGCTCGTATCGCGGCCGAGGAGAGCGCCGCTCCATCGAGCGAAGGTGCGGCGTGTTTCGCGGCCGGGACCCTTCCCCTGCCTCGCCTGCCCGGCCTCCCGAAGGTGGCGACCATTCACGACCTCCGGTTCCTCCATCTCGGCTACTCGTCTCTCGGAAAAAGGCTTTTTTCCATTCTCTTTCTAGGCCGGAACCTGAAAAGAGCCCATGCCGTGGTGACCGTGTCCCGGGCCATGGCGAATGAGCTTCGGTCGAGCGGTCTTGTCGCTGCGGACAAAATATTCGTCGTGCCCAACGCGGCCCCGCCGCCGGCCGGCGTCACTCCGGAGCGCGCCGCCGCGATCCGGCGGGAGCTGGGATTGTCGGGCCCCTATTTTCTTTTCATAGGACGCGCCGAGCCGCGGAAAAACGTTTCCCTCCTTCTCAACGCATTCGAGGACTTGATCCGAAGGGACGAGAAGGGATTCCGTCTTGTTCTCGCCGGTTCCTTGACCGGCCGATTGGGCCGCGGCGCGCTGAAAAAAATCGGTTCATCTCGCCTTCTCAGAGAGCGCGTCGTCGTCACGGGCATTGTCTCGCAGGAGTGCAAGGCGGCCCTCTTTCAGGGGGCCCGCCTCTTTGTTCAACCTTCTCTCTACGAGGGATTCGGTCTGGGGCTGCTGGAAGCGATGTCACAGGGAGTGTCCGTCGTCTGTTCGTCTATTCCGGCGCACAGGGAGGTTGCCGGTAGAGCCGCGCTCTTTTTCGATCCCCACAGCGCGGCGGACCTGGCCGCGGCCCTGTCGAAAGCGGCGAGCGAGAATAGACTCCGTAATGAGCTCTCCGCCGCCGGTCTGGAAGAGTCGGGCCGCTATTCATGGGATCGTTCGGCTTCCCTTTTCGAGGAAGCCTGCCGTGAAGGGGGGCGCAACAGGTGATGTCCCTTTAAGGGCCGGGACAAAACCCTGACGTGAAGCTCGATCAACATTTTTTCTCCCCCTGTTTCGGGTGGGGGGAGAAAA
>CAZWHE010000037.1:0-27288 GCA_964633825.1 uncultured Phycisphaerales bacterium
GGTTGAGCTTCTTGGCGGCGAGACCCTCCAGGGCGTTCTGGCAGATGTTGCGGAAGCGGCCCTCGTCGACGTCCTTGAGCAAGCGCTCCTCCAGGTCGGCGTCGCCAAGCTTGCCCGCGTAGTAGTCGCGCAACACTCGCTCGACGTGGGAGGCGGGCAGCACCTCGCCCACGACGTTGAAGACCGCGTCGTCGTCCAGGGCATCGCGGATCTCCTGCAGCTTATCGAGCAGGCGCTGCAGCACGCGGCCCTCGATGGTGTTGGTGGCGACGAAGTTGAAGATCAGGCAGTCCTTGAGCTGGCCGTAGCGGTGGATGCGCCCCATGCGCTGCTCGAGGCGGTTGGGGTTCCAGGGAATGTCGTAGTTGAAGAGGATGTTGCAGCACTGCAGGTTGATCCCCTCCCCGGCGGCCTCGGTGGCGACGAGCACCTGGATCTCCCCTTCGCGGAACTGCTGCTCGGTGTAGATGCGGGTACTGGGTTCGTCACGCGAACCGGGCTTCATGCCGCCGTGGATGACGCCGACGCGAAAGCCCCAAGCATCGAGATTCTCGACCAAGTAGTCGAGAGTGTCCTTGAACTCGGTGAAGAGCAGGAGGCGCCGGTTGGGGTGCTTGAAAAAACCCTCCCTTTCGAGCAGGGCCTTGAGCTTGCTGAGCTTGGCTTCAGCGCCGCTTTGCTCGACGCCCTCGGCCTCTGTCGCGAGCCCGCGCAGTTCGGCGATCTCTTTACGGACCATTTCAGCATTTTGCGCCAGCGTGACCGCTTCGAGCATACGTTCGAGGCGCTCGCGATCGCCTTCTTCCATCTCCTCCAGCTCTTCCCAGTCGGGCAGGTCCGGAGGCGCACTTCGGGCCAGGTCCTGGGCCTGCTTGAGGCCCTTGGTGAGGCGGTTGGCGCGGTTCTCGAGACTGCGCCGCATGGCGCGCGTGCTGGAGGCGAGGCGGCGCTGGTAGAGAGCCATCAGGAAACCGACGGCGCGAGCGCGCGGGTTGTCGCCCTCGGCTGCGGCGCGGGCGCTCTGGCGCTTCACGAAGCGGGTGATCTCGCGGTAGAGATCGAACTCCTCTCCATCGATGGCGAAGTCCACCGTGTGCGGGATACGTTTTGTGAAGATCTTACGCGCTGCCCAGGTTCCGTCGTCGTTGCGCTCAGGGAAGTAGACCATCGCCTCTTTGGTGCGCCGCAGGTAGAAGGGCGCGCGCTGGCGGTTCATGGCCTCCTGAATCGAGCGCACGTCGGCATACGCGTCGTAGTCGAGCAACTGCAGAAAGAGCGTGAAGTTGGCCGGGTCGCCCTTGTGGGGCGTGGCGGTCAGCAGCAGGTAGTGATCTGCGGTGTCCCGCAGGAGCTCGCCCAGCTTATAGCGCAGGCTCTTGTGCGTCTCGTCGCGGGCCGACATGCGGTGGGCCTCGTCAACGATGACGAGATCCCAGTGGACCTGGCGCAGCCCGGGCAGGATCTCGTCGCGCTTGGCGAGGTCGAGGGAAGTAATGACCTTCTTCTGCTCCATCCACTGGTTGACACCAAACTGGTCGCGCAGGTCACTGCCCTTCAGCACCAGGAACTTCTCGTCGAACTTCTCCTTGAGTTCGCGCTGCCACTGGAAGGCAAGGTTGGCGGGAGCGACGATCAGTATACGCTCGGCCAGGCCGCGTAGCTGTAGCTCGCGGAGAAGAAGGCCCGCCATGATGGTCTTGCCGGCCCCGGCGTCGTCAGCAAGCAGAAAGCGGACCCGGGCGAGCTTGAGCAGGTAGTCGTAAACCGCTTCGAGCTGATGCGGCAGCGGGTCGACGCGCGATATCGACAGGCCGAAGTAGGGGTCGAACTCCCAGGCGATGCCGAGCGCGAAGGCCTGCAGGCCAAGGCGCAGCAGATTCCCGTCGCCGTCGTAGCCAAACCCCGGCTCATGGATGGTGAGGGATGCGAGATCTTCTACCGTCAACGTGACCTTGCGGAAGCGTTCGGTCCTGGTGCCGACCAGACCGACGCTCCAGGAACCATCGGAACCTTGGCGCGCGGTCTCCACCCGCATCGGTTCATTGAAAAGCGAGCCGGTGAGGATCTGGGCTTCCTGGATGGGACGGGAATTATTCATTCAGTGACTGTTCTCCATTTTGCTGTCATTCACTCGACCATGCGGGACGGTAATCATGGTGCCATGCGGCGATCCGGTTGTTACGGATTTAGGGGGCACCTAAACTTCGGCACCACCTGCAGGCCACGAAGTGGACTGTCAGGTACATGCATTGTTGGGCCTCTTTTCTGTTAAACTAGGTTTTTAAGAAGGGCCATCCGGAAAGACCTCCCGAAGGAATCTCGAAGGGGGATTCCCTCTGCTATCGCTATTGTCCGAGAAAAGCATCAGAACCTTCCTCGCTCGTGTCATCCCAACGTACATGAGCCTTCTGGCCTCATTTTCCTCTTCACTGCCCCTTCGGGGGTTCCCATAGGGAATCAGCCCGTCGTGAGCACGCACTATTGCGACCGTGTCAAACTCTCTTCCCTTGGCTTTATGCAGGGTAAGGAGCTTGATGCTTCGATTTCCTCGTGCGAACAATCCCATGTCGGACGCGGAGAAGTTTTCGACATCTACACCGCTTCTCCCACGATGGTTTTCAATATCCTCAAGCATTGAAGCGCTGGAATCTACGACGGCATCTCTGCTAGACTTGGTAAGCAACTCATGATCTATCATGACAGTGGCGCAGCCAGACGCAAACTCCTCCAGGAAACTCCTGATTGCAGGATTCTCATCTCGCAGTCTCCTGGCCATTGCTGCAATCCTCGCGATTGCCAGATCCCCATTGAATGTGAACAGCTTCGGATTCCACCTTGACTCACAGTTCTCAATGATCTCTTGCATCCTCCGCCGCAAATTCCTGATCATTCTCGAATCACCAGTCTCTATGTATGAGCAAATCTCTTCTGCCAGTGGAGCGATTAGATGGCTAGACTTCTTGTATGGCCTCGCACCAGGACCTATGAGAGGAATTCCCATATCTCTTAAGCGTGGCGCAATCTCGCAGAGGATGTAGAAGTTTGGGGCGAGAATTGCGCACTCTCCCCAGTCGATTCCTCTCCCCTCGACCTCAGGGAGAAAGTAGTCTTCAAGACCTGAGAACAGGGTGTCCGTGTGCTTCCAGACTGGAGCGAAATCATAGTTCTTGTTCTCCCCCACGGCTTCCATTTCAGGATCTCGTGGCTGAAGATCCCTAGCCAGAGACACGACAAGATCCGAGCTTCGAAAGTTCCCTGATAGACTCACATCGTCTCGCGCAGAAATACCGTCTGCAAAATCATCCATTAGGTCTGGGCGACCGCCGGCAAAGCTCATGATTGATTGGTCAGGATCACCCACAATGAAGAACTTGGTACGATCATGTGAAGCAATAGCGTTCAGGATTTGTACTTGATATTCCGATGTGTCCTGAAACTCATCCACGAGCAACCAAGCAAACGCTGATCCGAGACCAGCAGGAAGGAAAGGATATGCCTGTACTAACTGTGCCGCGTAGTAAATGATCCCATTGAAATCAACATAGTTACTCTCATCGAGACGACTCCAGTAATCCTTGGCTGCAGATGTTGTTATGTTATAGGGAGGAGTCCGCCCCCTGAACAAAAGCTCAAAGTTGTCAGAAGCCCGTTTGTCTAATGAATGATCGTCTATCACGCCATCAACAATGTTCTGGTAGCGCTCATCGTCCGGTGTCAGCACATTGAACCTCTCCTGAAAAGTATCAAGCCGCCAGTGATTTGGGCGAAAGATGTTGTTCAGACAGAAAGAGTGTATAGTCCCTATATCGAACTTGTCCTCAAACTTATCACGACCCAAGTACCGTGAAAGCCGGTGCTGGATCTCATTCACAGCAGCCTTCGTATAGGTAATACATCCGATGCGGCGGGTTGTGTCCTTCACCTCATCCATACAACGCAGCAGCCGGGCGACGATAGTGTGCGTCTTGCCGCTTCCAGGGCACGACACGAGGGACAGATTCCCTTCGTGGAAAATAGCCTTCTGCTGTTGCCCGGTAAGCTTCATTCAATAACCCATTTAACAGCGTTCTTGATGTAATTGGGGAGCTCCTCAGCGTCTCCGACGTATTTTGATGCCACCTGGGCAAACCGAGCTTTGCCAAACCTCCTAGCCGTGTTCAGAACTTTCTTCCTGGCCTGCTTCTTTTCATTTTTTTCTAGATCTGCACGCCGATCATAGTAGTCCTTCAGATCTCCGGACACATTAGGTGCGCCCAACTCCTCCGCAGTTTTAGAGAACACCAGCAAGTTATTTGGAAGGGCTATGGCCCGCTCAAAGGTAGTTTTGCAGTGGAACACTTCAACGAAGTCGTTCTCATGTTTTTTCAAATCCTCAATACGCGGAAAATCAACATCCTCTTCGCTATCAGCATCGCTCGGCTTCAAATCTCCGTCCGTTAGGACTGCACACTTCTTTCTGATGCCCTCATCGCCAAACAGCTTCATATAGGCCTCGAAGTGGACTCCGTGAATGGGAACAACAGAGACTCCGTATTCTTCAAGATCCACATCCATAACTTCCTTCACAAGACTCGGCACGAGAAACACCTCGGACATCCCTTCCACAAGGATCACTCTACGGGCAAACAGGAGGACAGACTTTGTGGCATCCAAGTATCGTTCCAAGTCACTGATATCACTGTCTTCGATCTCTGGCGCAGCCACTGGTTTGCAGAAGGTGGTCAGGGCATCTTCCTCCTGGGTAAACACCAACAGGTTCTTCAGATCCGCACGAGAACTGATATGTGTGCTGTGGCTTGTTGCAACAATCTGGCATTTCTTGGCCAGAAGCCTGCCAAAAAGCACTCGCTGGAGTTGGGGATGCAGATGTGCTTCCGGCTCTTCAATCAACAGTAATTGCCCGGCAGTGTTGTCCTGCTCCATACGTTTCTGGAAGTATGCAAGAAGCATGCTGATATAGAGAGCATTATTGAGGCCAAGGCCATTGCGTGAGGGATCGGCATCCTCCAATCCCTGGCCAGTCAGCAGCACTCTCAATACTCGCGCGATTGCTGAAAAGGTAGGAGATGCCATACCCAACCCAACATCCAGCGCGAACGTCGAACCGACCGATTCTTCCAGGGATGTGTTGATGTCATAAGCCAAGTCCTTGATCTCCGACTGCTCAGAGACTTCATCATTTACCCTCTTTATTCGTTCGACCAGTTCATCCCTCTTATCTTCTGGTATATCGGTAACATCCAGAAGTTTGCTCAATGGTGAAGTCGCAGCCCTCCTAAGGTCATCCTCAACATCCCTGATTGCCGGAAGGAAGGACACACGGAAAGCTGAGAGCCTTCCCATCTTCACGAACACATTGAAGTCATCATTCCATTCAATTTCAGACAGATCCTTAAGATTGCCGTCATCATCTGTAACGGCGCCGCCAACAAGCTCATACTCATAGTCTTCAATAGTGAGACCCGTGCCGTCTCGCTCTTTTGATTCAATCGCCTGTCTTACAGCGGAGGTTGGCCGAAAACGATAGCAGACTCTGGCCACATCTTCTTCAACAGCCCATTCCTGTGCCAATGCAAGTTCTTTCACCTTCTCTTCCTGGTCCTCATCGTAGAAGTCCGTCAGCTCTATACCCACGAACACCTGTTGCGGCTTGCTGATGTCAATCCCTTCTGAAAAGTCTTCTTTGACCAAGGTCCGACGGTAGTTGGGGAGATTCGCGTCCAGCGCGAATCGAAGCGCAGAAAGGAAGTTTGTCTTTCCTGAATTGTTCTCCCCGACCACACACGTCATGCCTGATTCTAAGTTAACATCTAGAGAACGCAAGTTCCTGAAGTTCTTGATCACAATGCGTCTAATATGCATGTGTGTTCCTCCCACGCATAGAACCTCAGTACCAAATGGGACAGCCTTCATTCGGCATATTCATCATGCCTACTATTGCCCAACAAGCAGTTTACAGAACTCGATATCTGAATGAATAAGCGGATATCTGTCAGTATTTTTCAGTAAATTCCGAAGTTCCCTTCCCTGAAGGGATACCGGATTCTATATCAACCAGTAAGCCAAATCCATCCAAAATCCCCGATATAATCTATTCCACGAACTTCAACATTATAACACGGTATTACCCCAAAAAAGCAAAGCGGCCCGGCCCCCCCACCACCGCACCGCTTTTCTTTCTTCAATTCCTACTCTTCATCTCTTCTCTTCTACTCCTGCGGCTTGCCGAGCACCTCGGCCATGAAGGCCTCGTCGATCGGCTTCCCTTCCGCGGCGAGGCGGCGGTAGGCCACGAAATCGATCACATCCTTCCCCGTGATCTTTTTGGAGTTGAATGCATTGAACCCGAGGTAGGCCTCGGTCGCCATGTTGGCTGCGAGCCAGTGGCGGTTGGGGATCTTGCACTGGTCCCAGAAGTACTTTTTCTTCATGCGGATGCCGTCGATCGATTTCATCAGGCAGTTGGGAAAGAGGTTTGTGAACTTCCACGCCATGACGTCGATCTCCCTGTCGAGGAGCTCGAAATCGACGCGCAGGCTCTTCACCCTGTCCTTGGCCGCCTTGAGGTCCGGGCCGCTCTTGAGCTCGCCGTAAACGATCTCGCCGCCGTCGACCCACTCGTCGATGACGACCATGGGGTTGCGGATGAAGGTGCCGTTCTCCTTGAGCACGGGCACGACCTTGGTGATGAGGCCGAGGCGCTTCATCTTGTAGGCGGACCAGAGCTCGCAGGAGATGCAGTTGTACATGGCGTCCTCGATGGTCAGGTACCAGGGGAGGAAGTCGGTCGAGCCCCCGTCGGGCGCCGACCCGTGCCGCGGCCCGGCCTGGCCGTAGAGGGCGAGGTCGCTCGAGAGGGCGAGGTCGCACGCCATGCCGATCTCCTGGCCGCCGGCCACGCGCATCCCGTTGACGCGGCAGATCACGGGCTTCTTGCACATGAGGATCGCGTCGACCATCCCGTTGAACAGGTCCATGTAGGCGCCGTACTCGGCCGGCTTGCCCGAGTAGTACTCGGCGTACTCCTTCGTGTTACCGCCCGTGCAGAAGGCCCTGTCCCCCACGGCGGTGAAGACGACCATGACGACCGACCTGTCCATGGACGCCCTGTTCATCCCCGCGATCACGCCCTTCACCATCTCGGTGGTGTACGAGTTGTACTGCTTCGGGTTGTTGAGCGTGACCCAGGCCGTGTTGAGCCCCTTCACCGGAGCGCCCTGGGGATCGACCACGGGCTTGAGCTCGTAGATGATCGACGGGGCCTCGGTCCCGAAGAATTCGTCGCCCCAGAGGTCGTGGTTCTTGATTTCGTGGTCTTTCGGAAGCCAGTCGAGCTGTCCCATTCTTTCCTCCTTTTATCTATCGGGTTTCACTTTACGGTTGCATATATCGTCCGGTCCTACGCCGGTCCGCCAGAGCCGTGACAAGGCAGGCAACGACAGCCGCGATTAGAGCAAAAAAGACGGGGTGAACAAAGAGGTTCCGCCATTCGTCGGGCACGCAGAACCAGGCCGCCAGCCCGGCGCCCGTTGCGAGAAAGACCCAGAAGGCCGTCCCCTTCCGGCAGAGGAAGGGGCAGAAGAGGGTCACGACCACCACGACGGCGAACCCGGCGTTGAGGGCGAGCCCGGCGAGCAGGGTCTCGAGGATCCCTCCCACGTTCGTTGCCATGACATAGGTCACGGCGCTGATCACGAGAACCGTTCCCCGCGAAGCGAGCCATTCGCCGCGGCTTCCGAGGCGGGGGGAGAAGAAGCGCTTGATGATGTCGTCCACCACGAGGGTCGCGCTCCCGAGCAGGAGCGCGCAGGCCGTGGACACGTCGGCCGCCCAGAGACCGGCCAGGATCATGCCCGCCACGAAGGGGTTGAGATCGAGGACGGTCATGGGCAGCGCCCTGGCCGCTTCGATGCCGGGGTGCATCGCAACGGCCGCCAGGCCGATGACGGCGCTGATGAACCCCACGGGAAGGATGATCAGCCCCCCGAGCAAAAATCCCTTCCGCGCCGCCGAGCCGTCGCGCGACGCGAAGCCCACCTGGACGACCGACTGGGTTCCCACGGCGGTCACGGCCATGACCACGAACCAGGCCAGGATCACGCCGCCCGGCATGCCGGTGAGCGAGAAGCCTGGGTGGCTGTCGGGAAGCTTCTCCATGAGGCCGGCGATCCCGCCCACCTCTGGCCTGAAAAAGATCATGACCGCGCCGAGCACCACGCCCGTGTAGATGAGGATCACGTTGATGATGTTGGTCAGCCCGGCGGCCCAGAACCCGCCGATGAGCGTGATGCCCACGAAGACGACGGCAGTGACGAGCATGCCCGTCTCGAAATCGATCAGCCCCGGCATGAGAGACGACAGGATCGCGCCGCCCGCCACGTACTGGACCACCGTGATCACCACCTGCACGCCGAGCTGGCCGATCACGCCGAGAACGCGCCCCCACACGCCGTAGTTTCGCTCAAACATCTCGGGGAGGGTGTTGATCTCCATCTCGCGCAGGCGCTTCACCACGAAGAGGCCGGCCAGTATGGCGCCCACTCCCCAGGCCGCGTTGTAGAAACCCGACGCCATGCCGCACGTGTAGGCGCGCTCGGCCACGCCGATCGTGGACGCCCCGCCCACGGCGAGGCCGGTCAGCATGGCGGCCGTGATCCAGAAAGGGAGGTTCCGGCCGGCGAGAAGGTAGCCGATGAGCCCGCCCCCGCGGCTCAACCTCCGCGACCACCAGGTGACGGCGTAGAGGAGAACGACGTAGACGACGATGACCGTGAACGGGATCCAGTGGTTCACGTCGATGCCACCTTCATGCGCTTGTCCCGCGCATCTTCATGCGCACATCGACAACCTCCGCGCCCTGCCCGGCGGGGTAGGCGAAAACGGGGTTCAGGTCCATCTCCTCGATGAAGGGGAAGTCGCGCACGAGGAGCGAGAGCCGGATCAGCATCTCGCGCAGCCGGTCGAAGTCGACGCCCGGCCGGCCGCGCACGCCCTCGAGGATCGCGCGGGCGCTGATGCCTTTCAGCATGTCGTCCGCCTCGTTCTCACAGAGGGGCGCGAGCCTGAAGACCACGTCCTCGAGCGCTTCCACGAAGACGCCGCCCATGCCGAAGACCACGAGGGGAAGGCTCCCGGCTTGGGACACGGCCCCCATCATCACCTCCTGTCCGGTTGGTTTCTGCTCCATGAGGACGTAGCATGCGCCGCTGCCGAAGGCCGTCTCCATCTTGTCGAACGCGGCCAGGAGAGCGGCCTCGTCTTTGAGATCGAGCGCCACGCCGCCGGCATCCGACTTGTGGACCACGTCGTCCGAATCGACCTTGAGAACGCATGGGTAGCCGATCCCTTTGACGGCCTCGAGCAAGGTGCCGCGCGTCCCGGCCTGGGCCACCTTCGGGCAGGCCAGGCCGTAGCACTCGAGAACGTGGAAGGCGTGGGCCTGGGGGAGGTATTTCCCCGAGCCCTCGTACTCGCCGAGAAGGGCGGCCGCGCTTTTCTTGTCCACGTCGTACTCGGGGAAAACGGCCTCGCCCCGCTCCTGGATCTTGCCGTACCGCCCCATCGCCTCGAGCACGCGCGCCGCGTGCTCGGGGAACTCGTAGACCGGCGTGCCGCCCTCGCGGATCTCGTCGATCAGGCTCTGCCACTTCTCGATCTTCTTGACGCAGCAGACCACGGGCTGGTCGGCCACCTTGCACGCCTCCTTGATCTTGTCCGCCGTGCCGTGCAGATCGACGAAGGGCGCCGAGATGAAGTTGACGAGCACAGAGTCGACGCCCGGGTCCTTGAAGAGCGTCTCCACCGTCACGCCGTAGTGCTCGGGCGTGGCCGTGGCGACCACGTCGACGGGGTTCTTCACGCTTGCCATGGGGTAGAGGTTGGCGCGGAGGTGCTCCTTCGTCAACTCCTCGAGCTTGGCGAGCCGCTGCCCCTTCTGAACGAGCTCGTCGAGGGCCAGGATGGCGGGGCCGCCCGTGTTGGTCACGAGGGCCACGTTTTTACCCTTGGGCGCCGGCTGGGTGGCGAAGGCGATCGCCGTGTTGACCATGTCGTCCTGCTGGGAGAAGCGCATGATGCCGGCCCGCGCGAAGAGGGCGTCGGCGAGGGTGTCCTGGTTAAGAAGCTTGCCCGTGTGGGACGAGACCGCCACGGCCCCCTCCTCGGTGCGGCCCGCCTTGATCGCCAGGATCGGCTTCCGCTTGGTGATCTCACCCGCGATCCGGAGAAATCCCTCGGGATCGGAAAAGGTCTCCACCTGGAGCATGATCACCTTCGTCCCCTCGTCCTGGCCGTAGTACTCGAGGATCTCGTTCATCGAGACATCGCACTCGTTCCCGAAGGAGGCGTACATGCGCGTCCCCATCCCGATCTTGTGGATCGGGATCTTGAGGACTTCGCCCACGCCGCCCGACTGGGCCAGGATCGAGATGCTCCCCTCGATCTGGGGGACGAAGGTGAAGTTGGCGTAGAGTGAGACCTCGGGATTCGAGTTCTGGACGCCCTGCGAGTTGGGACCGTAGACGCGCATCCCGTGCTCGTTGGCGATCCGGACGATCTCCTTCTCGAGGGCCGCCCCCTCGTCGCCCACCTCCTTGAAGCCGGCCGTGTGGACGATGGCGAACTTGACCCCCTTCTTGCCGCACTCCTCCATCACCTTGGGCACGAAGGTGTTCTTGATCGATATGTTGACCAGGTCGACGTCGCCCGGGATCTCGAGGACCGACTTGTAGGCCTTGAGCCCCTGGACCTCGTCGTCCTTCGGGTTGACGGGATAGATCGGTCCCGTGAAGCCGTGCTTCTTCAGGTTCTCGACCACGATGTAGCCGATGGAGAGGGGGTTGTTCGAAGCGCCGATCACGGCGACGGCGCGCGGTTTGAACAGTCCGTCCAGCATCTCAATGACTCCTTCCTTCTCCGGCCCGGTGATTTCGTCGACCGGGCCTTGTCATCCCTTTCGCGCCAGAAGCGCCGCCCCGAAAGCGCCCGTCAGCTGGGGAGAGGGGGGCATGAAGATCTCCCTGCCGATCGACTCCCCCATCATGCGGGCGATGGTCGGATTATACTCGGCCACCCCGCCCGTGAGGACCACGTCTCCCTCGAAAGTCTCCATTTCGATAACGCGGTCGACCACCGACTGGAAAGCGCCTTTTACGATTCCGGCTATAGGTTCGCCTTTCCTGATGTGGGCCAGGATCTCGGTCTTGGAAAAAACGGTGCAGAAGCTGCCGAGGGGCACGACCTTGTCGGCCTGATCGGCCAGTCCGTTCATGCCGCCGATGTCGAGGTCGAGCCGGGCGGCGATCTCTTCGAGAAAAGCGCCCGTGCCGGCCGCGCACTTGCGGTTCATGCGGAATTTCCGGCGGCGGCCCTCCTTGTCGAGGACGATCACCTTGTTGTCCTGGCACCCGATGTCAACGACCGTGATCGGCCGGGGGAAGTGAAAATACGCGCCCGCCCCGTGGCAGGCTATCTCGGTCTTCGTTCCGCCGGAAAGACCGGCGGAACGAAGACTAGTGTCGAAGGCGCTCCCTTTGGTCGCGCCTTCGACGGGAGGCCTGCCGGCGTTGCCGGCGCTCTCTGTCCCGGCAAATTCGACATTCATGCGGCCGTACCCTGTCGCGAGGGAGGCCGAGATTTCACCTTCCTCCCGGCCGGCATCGGCGAGCGCGGCATCGAGGCCGGTCCGGGCTGCAACCCTGTAGTCGACGCCCGATTTCAGTACGTCTTTTCCCAGGACCCGGCCCTTGCCGTCAATGAGAACAACCTTCGTGGACGAAGCGCCCACATCAACGCCGCAGAAGACGCCGCCCGCGCGGCTGTCGCCGGCACTTTCTTTCCTCTCCTCGCTCATCGATTCCGGCCTCTCGACCGCAGCGGTTCGATCAATCCGTCTTGCGCTCGACCAGCTCCAATGTATGCTCGCGCGACATCTTCATCTCCTGGCCCATGAGGTCCAGGGTCAGCGAAAGCTTCTGAACCCTCTTCTTGACCATCCCCTTGACATTGTCGAATTCGAGGGCGCCTTCAATCCCGGCCTTCTTGACCTTCATCATGGCCATGGCGGCCGCCATGGGGTCGTTGGCGGCAGCGGCGTCATCGGCCTTCTTCTTTTCGATCTTCTCCGCCGAGCCCGAAATCTTGGATTTAATCAGGCCCCCGTCCATCGACTCGAGGGTGTTCTTTCTCTTGGACAGGAAATCCCCGAAGGGCGGAAGCATGAACTCCGATTCCTCGTCCCAGCTCGTACCGGACTGCACGACCCCCTCGGGAAAGAACGGGACATTACAGTTCATGTTCTTGCGCAGGAACTCCTCGGAATACATCGTTTCGAACATTTTCTTCTGCATGGACCAGCCAGGATTGCCACCCATGATTTCTTCCGTTTTTTTCAAGATCTCGGCGCTGATGGCGGCAAAACCCTCGATCCCGAGCACCTTCCCCCGCGTGTTCATCTTTATCGTGTATGTTTTCCCCACCGACACCTCTTCGGGGTTGGGCGTCTTGTTCGGATCATCCTCTTTAATATCGGAATCGAACGAACTGTTTCCGGCCATGGGGTTTTCCATTTTCACTACCAGCCGGGTGATCACGATCTCGATCAAGGCCGCATCCCCCTCGACCTTGGCTATCTTCCAGTCCATGTACTGGATCTTCTCGTTCTTGATCTTCATCCCCATCTGATCCGCAGTACCAACCTCGGACATCTTGTAAGTGAGCTGATCCCCCTCTTGGAACTTCCACCTGAGCACGGCCTCGTCCCCCCGGGCAGCGGACGCCGCCAGGATCAGGACCATACCGATCAAAAGGGTGAGCGCCGCTCTCTTCATGTCGATCATCATTCATCCTCCATGGGTTGTGGAAAGGGAACATTGTAAAACAATTGGATGCGATTCTAATCGACAGGGTCGTGATGATCAATCGGGCTCAGGCAGAATCTTGCCGCCGCCCGGCGAGGCTGACCAGGACCACGGCGAGAAAGGAGACGGCGAATCCCGGGATGAGCTGGTAGAGATCCTGGCCGAGCCCGGTCAGCTTCCAGGCGATGACCGTCGCCGTGCCGGAGAGGAGCCCGGCCGCGATGCCGGCCCGTGTCGCGCCTTTCCAGAAGAGGGCGAGGATGATCGTGGGGCCGAAGGAGGCGCCGAGGCCGCTCCACGCGAAGAGGACGAGCCAGAAAACGAGGTCGCGCGCCGCAAACCCGAAAAGAACGGCCGCGGCCACGAGAAGGACGATCACGATCCGGCTCAGAAGAACAAGCTTTTGAGCGGAGACGTCCTTCTCCCGCCGGAAGATTTTTTGGTAGATGTCGCGGACCAGGGCCGACGCCGCCACGAGAAGCTGCGAGTCGGCCGTCGACATGATGGCGGCGAGAAGGGCGGCGAGGACGAGGCCGAAAACGAAGGGATGGAGGAGCTCGCCCGCGAGCTCGGGGTAGACGTTCTCCGTGTCGCCCTTGGGGAGGGCGTCCTTCGTAAGGTAGACGGCGCGCCCCGCCAGGCCGATGAAGAGCGCGCCCCCGGCCATGACGATGTTCCAGAGCGTGCCGACCGCGGCCGAGACTTTAAGCTTTTGCGGATCCTTCACCGACATGTAGCGGACGAGGATGTGGGGATTGCCCGGGGAGCCGAGGCCGATTCCCAGAAACCCGATCAGGCCGCCCAGGCCGAGTGCGAAGGGATCGAGGAGCGCGCCCTCCATCCCGCCCAGGATGCGGAACATCTCGCCCGCGCCGCCCAGATGGATGACGGCCATGACGGGCAGGACCACGAGGGCCAGGATCATGAAGAGGGCCTGCACGAGATCGGTGAGCGAAACAGCGAGAAATCCGCCGACCATGGTGTAGGCGAGGACGATGGCGGCCGTGACGACCAAACCCGTCCCCTGCCCCATCTGGAAGGTCGCACCCAGGGCCTTGCCGCCGCTCACGAACTGGGCGCTCACGTAGGCGGTCATGAAAACGAGGATGATCAGGGCCGACAGGAGGCGGAGGAGCCGGCTCTTGTCTTGGAAGCGTTCCTCAAAGAAATCGGGGATCGTCAGAGCCCCGAGGGCGGCCGTTCTCCTTCTGAGGGCGGGTGCGACGAAGAGAAAGAGCAGGAGCTCGACGACGATGTACCCGGCCGCGGCCCAGAGGGCCGAAAGCCCCATCTCGAAAGCCATCCCCGTGAATCCGACAAGGAGCCAGGCGCTCCGCCCCGACACGACGGCGCTCAGGCCGACGACAACGGCCGAAAGCCTGCGGCCGCCGAGGAAGAACTCGCCGATCCCGGCGGACGAGAAGCGGGCGCTAGCCGCGCCGATGCCGAGTATGACGGCGAGATAGAGGAGGCACGCCAGAAGAACGAGGAAATCGCCGTCCGCTGAACCCATGGCCCTTATTCCGATTTCGGCGCCGGGACCCCGTCCGTCGAGACGAGTTCGACGACGAGGGCGCCGTTCGACTCGGACTCCTTCAGGAGACGGCCCTCCCTGTCCACCCACATCTTGAGCGGAGAGCCGGCCAGATTGACCTCAAAAAAGCGGCACTCCACCTCTTTGCCGCACCAGGCGATGGTTTCCGTCCCCTTCACCGCGACCTGAACGGGCAGGACCTGCATGATCATGGGGTGGAAGATCTTGAACGCCCGCGTCTCGCCTTCATCGAGCGGGATCGTGGTGAGGAGAAAAGCGAAGAAGCTGAGGTTGTTGTTGTCGATGAGATAGATCTTTTCGTCGAGAGGGATGGTTTTCTCCACCGGTTTTCCCGCCCGCATCGCTTTCTCGACAACCCGGCCCTCGGAGAATTCGCAGTCGTACGAGTATTCGATGTCGCCCGCTTTCCCCTGGAGCTTGTAGGAGAGGGGAAAGAGCTCTTGGTCGAGCTTCCATTCGCTCGACGCCGTTTTTCCGTCGAGATCGAGCTTCGTGGCGCAGGTGTAGCCCCCGTCCTCTCCCTTTTCAAAGCTCTTCAGTGTGAACGAATCGGTGCCCAGGATCTTTCCCTGGAAAAAGTATTTGTACGTGTAGGTTCTGCCCTTCTCCCAGGGCATCTTCTCGACAGCGCCGAGCCCGGCCGGTTCTTGTCCCATTTCGAGCGAGCCGGCCTTGAAATCGACCACCTTCATTTCAACGGGGTCGAAGGAGGTCAGGTTGCCGAGACGGATGTGGCCCGAGTCGACATAGTCGATCTCGTTCGCCGTGGAATCGACGGGAATCCACCCCGCCTCGCCCATGTAGATCTCGTTCCAGACGTGCTGGCCGAAGCTCCCGCCCATCCTGGGCGTGTACATGCAGCCCGTGGCCAGGCGCGCCGGAATGCCCACGGCGCGGCAGAAGGCGGCGAGGAGCCGCGAATGGGAGGCGCATTCGCCCGTTTTCTCGTCATAGGTTTGGCGCGCCGAGCCGCCCGGAATCTTGTACGCGATCTCGCCGGCCACCCACTCGGAGAGGCGGCGCGCGGCCTCCCAGCAGTCCTTCGATCCCTCGGTCAGCTCCCGCGCCTTTTCGATCAGCTCCGGGTCGTCGGACTCGACCATGTTCTCGGGCTCCAGGTATTTCTTCAGCAACTCGCCGTCTCCGGCCGGAGCCCCCGGATCGAAGCCGGGCGGGAAAGGAGGGGCTCCCGCTCCGTCGTACCTCTCGTGCTCCACCAGGAAGAGGCCGTCGATCAGGTTGTTTTCAACGGTGCCGGCAAAAGCCTGGCCCGGAACGTTGAGGCTCTCGGCCGTTACCCACTCCCCCAGGGTTCTGATCCTGGCCTCGATCTTCATGAAAGTGATCGATTGGAAATCAGCGATCGCCGTGTCCACGGGCTCGATGATCATTTCATCGATATCGCCCCTTTCGATCCTCTCCTTCACCGCCGAGTCGGACAGGATCGAGACGACGCCGTTCGATGCCTCCGTCCTGACGACCCGCGCGCTGCGCGGGTCGATCCAGAACTTGGCCGCCACCCCCGTTTTGCGGTCGATCGAGTCGAAGACGAGGCAGTCGTACTCCTTGTTGTTGATAACGAGGCTCTCCCTCCCCTTCCTCGTGAAGTCCTTCTCGTGGATCTCGCCCTGGGTCAGGTCGAGAACCCTGAACGTCTTCTTTTCGGCCTTCCCTTCGCCCATCTCTTCGACCAGGTAGGGATAGGAGATCTCGTCGTCGACGATCACATCGGGATCGAGGGAAATGGTTTTTTCACTCCCGCCCGTCTTCGGAGTGTAGACGACTTCGCCGGCGCCGAAAACAAAGGTCGCGCCTTGTTTCATCGTCCCCGACAAGAGCTCGTAGTCTATGAAGAGGGTTTTGTCCGTCTCGGGATCGACCTTTCTCAGGCTCCGCACGTGGAAATCGAAATCCTGTCCCAGGGCCGTGAGCTTGAGCAGGACCTTTGAACTGATCTCACGGGGGGTTTCGGCGTCTCCCGGCGTGATCCGTATCTCGGAATAACCGACGAGGCTGCCCCTGATTTCAAGGGCGTAGTAGATCTCCTCGGCCGTATCGGCCGGGGTGTTGCAGGCGGCGAGGAACAGAACGCACGCGAGAGAGACCAGGCATTCCGCTGTTCGTTTCATTGCGACCTCCTTTTGTCGGTTTATTTTTAATAAAATTCTTCGAGAACAACAGGTTCATCTTTTATTCATACCATCGGAAACCGGATCGAAGCGGAGCCGCTTCGGAAGGAAAAAGCCATGGCAGGAAAATGTTATGCCCTCGGGCTCGATTTCGGAACCAACTCGGTGCGCGCTCTCATCGTCGATATCGCTACCGGCCGTGAAACAGGCGGTGGCGAGGCCGTCTTCCGTCACGGTACGAGGGGCGTCGTCCAGGAAAGCGGCAATCCCGACCTGGCGCGCCAGCATCCCGACGACTATCTCGCCGGCATGCGCTCGGCTGTCCGCAAAGCGTTGAAAGAGGCGGCGGCGCGCGACAAGCGTTTCCGGCCGGAGAAGATCGCCGGCATCGGCGTCGACGCGACGGGATCGACGCCCCTTCCCCTCGACAAAGAGGGCATGCCCCTCACCCGTCGAAAGAGGTTCGCACGCCACCCGGCGGCCATGGCCTGGCTCTGGAAGGACCACACGAGCCACGCCTCGGCGGCCCGTTTGACCGAGACGGCTGCCCGGCTCCGGCCGCGGTTTCTCAAAAAGTGCGGGGGCACCTATTCGTCCGAGTGGTTCTGGGCCAAGATCGCCCACTGCAAAAAGGAAGCGCCCGAGGTCTTTAACGCCGCCCACACGTGGGCCGAGATCTCCGACTGGATTCCGGCCGTGCTCTGCAACACGCTCAATCCCAAGACCATGAAGCGCAACATCTGCGCCGCCGGACACAAGGGGATGTTCCACCCCTCGTGGGGCGGATATCCCGACGCCGCGTTCCTGGCCAAGGTGGAGAGAGGGTTCGCCCGGATCAGGAAGACCCTGCCCGATAAGGCGCACACGATCGATGAGCAGGCCGGAGCCCTCTGTCCCGAGTGGGCGCGCAGCCTCGGCCTCCCCGCCGGCACCCCGGTCGCCATGGGCGCACTCGACGCCCATCTCGGCGCAGTCGGCTCGGGCATCCGGCCCGGCACGCTCGTCAAGATCATCGGCACGTCGACGTGCGACATGATCGCGACCCCCCTCGCACAGCGCCTCCCCTTCGTTCCCGGGATCTGCGGCATCGTGCCCGGGTCGATCCTGCCCGGCTGCCACGGCCTCGAGGCGGGACAGTCCGCCGTGGGCGACATCTTCAACTGGTTCGTGAGCACGATCAACCCGGACGGGCTCGGCGGCAGGGGGCACGAGCGGCTCTCCCGCCGCGCCGCAAAGATCGCGCCCGGCGCCTCGGGCCTCCTCGCCCTCGACTGGAACAACGGCAACCGCACCGTGCTCGTCGACCAGCGCCTCACCGGCCTCATTCTCGGGCAGACGCTGCGGACGAGACCCGACGAGATCTACCGCGCCCTCATCGAGGCGACCGGTTTCGGCGCCCTCATGATCATCAACCGCTTCGAGGAATACGGCGTGGCCGTCGACAGGATCGCGGCCTGCGGCGGGATCGCCGAGAAGAATCCCCTCCTCATGCAGATCTACGCCGACATCACGGGAAGGACGATCTTCCTCTCCCGGTCGGCCCAGACCTGCGCCCTCGGCGCGGCCATGGCCGGCGCCGTCTGCTCGGGAGCGCTGCCCGATTTCGAGACAGCGGCAAAAAAAATGACGGGCACGAAAGGGAAAGCTTTCCGCCCCGATCCGAAAGGCCGCCGCGTCTATGCAAAGCTCTTCTCACTCTACACCGACCTTCATGACGCCTTCGGCACCAGGAAGTGGAAAGGCCGGCTCGTCCACGTGATGAAGGAGCTTCTGGCGGTCCGGGACGACGCGAGGAGATAGCCCGGCTCGTTCCCTTGTTTCCCCTACTTCCTGTGCCGGAACTGGTCGATGGCCACGGCGGCCACGATGATGGCGCCGATGATGATCTTCTGGAAGTAGTTTGGCACGCCGGCGAGGTCGCAGCCGTTCCGGATGAAGGCCATGATGAAGGCGCCGATCAACGATCCGAGCACCGATCCCTCCCCTCCCGAAAGGGAGCCCCCGCCGATGACGACGGCCGCGATCACGTCGAGCTCGACGCCCACGGCGACCGTGGGGTCCCCCACGGAGAGGCGCGAGAACTGCATCGACCCGGCCAGCCCGGCGAAGATCCCGGCGATGGAATAGATCCAGACCTTGACCCTCTTCACCCGGATGCCGCAGAGGCGCGCCGTCGGCTCGCTCGAACCGATGGCGAAGACGTAGCGGCCGAAGGGCGTGTTGCGCAGGAGTGCGGCCACGAAGAGGGCGGCGGCGATCATGAGCCAGACCCCCGGGGCGAGGATGAGCCACGCCGGATCGGGAGACTTGGCCATGAGGCCGTTGATCCACGTGAGGGGGGCGTCGACTTTCTGCTCGTCGGCCAGGTACATGGCAAAGCCGCGCACCACGCTGAACATGCCGAGCGTGGCGATGAAGGGCACGATCCGGAAGCGCGTGATGATGAGCCCGTTGAGGAGGCCGCAGGCGCCGCCCGCCAGGATGCCGGCGATCAGGGAGACGAAGGGGCTCCACCCCGCATCGAGGCCGAGGGCCGTGACCACCGTGGAGAGGGCGATCACCGAGCCCACGGAGAGATCGATTCCGCCCGAGATGATGACGAGCGTCATGCCCATGGCGCCGAGAGCCACGATCACCGTCTGGCTCGCCACGGTCTTCAGGTTGTAAAAGCTGGGAAAGGTCTGGGGCTCGAGGCAGGTGAAGAGGACGATGACGAGAAGGAGCCCGAGGAAGGGGCCGAGCACGTTGAAGAGGCGGCGCACGTCTTTCATTTGTCCATTCCTTCATCTCCGGCCGGCGGGACGGGCGGTTTCTCACCCACACAGTACGCCATGAGGGACTCCTCCGTCCAGTGGGACGTCTTCTTCACCGCCGTGAGCCGGCCGCGGTGCATCACGGCGATGCGGTCGCAGATCCCGAAAAGCTCGGGCATGTATGAGCTGATGTAGAGGACGGCTTTCCCCTGCCGGGCGAGCTCGCCGATCAGCTTGTAGACGGCGACCTTGCTCCCCACGTCGATGCCGCGCGTCGGTTCGTCGAGAAGGAGGATCTTGGCGTCCTGGTGGAGGAGGCGGGCGAGGGCGGCTTTCTGCTGATTGCCGCCCGAGAGGTCGAAAGCGCGCTGCTCCGGGCCGCGCGCCCTGATCCCGAGCTTCTCCATCCACTCCCCGCAGCCCCTCTTCAGCCTGCCCGGAAAGAGAAAACCCCGGCGCGTGTACCGGTCGAGCCGGGAGAGGGCGACGTTGTCTGCGAGGGAGAGGTTGAGAGCGAGCCCCTCCTCTTTGCGGTCTTCCGAGAGGAGGCCGATCCCCTGCCTGATCCGCGCCCACGGTGGAGCGCCCCTGTCGCGCCGGCCGAGAACGGTCACCGTCCCGCTCTTCAGCCGATCGAGGCCGAAGAGGGCGCGCACCGTTTCGGTCCGGCCGGCGCCCACGAGACCGGCCACGCCGAGGATCTCGCCCTCCCTCAGTGTGAGGTCGACGCGCTCGGGAAAGGGATCGCCCGCCACGCCGTCGAGCTCGAGGAGGGGTCTGCCGATCTCGTGGTCCACGCGCGGAAACATCTGGTCGAGGCGGCGGCCCACCATCATGCGGATGATCTCGTTCACCGGGGTTTCGGCCACGGGACCGCTCCCCACGGCCTCGCCGTCCCTGAGAACGGTGTAGCGGTCGGCCACGCGGCGCACCTCCTCGAGAAAGTGGCTGATGTAGATCACGCTCACCCCCCTCTCCTTGAGGGAGGCGACCACCTCGAAGAGGCGCTTCGCATCGTGTCCCGACAGTGAAGAGGTCGGCTCGTCCATCACCACGATCCGGGCGTCAATGACGAGGGCGCGCGCCACCTCCACGACCTGGCGCGCTCCGGCGCCGAGGTCCTTCACCGGCGCGGCGGGATTGATTTCGGGGTGGTCGAGAAGATCGAGCACCTCCCTGACCCGTTTTTTCATCCCCTTGAGATCGAGGAAGCCGTGCCGCTTCCGCTCGATCCCGAGCATCACGTTCGCCTCGACGGTCAAGTGGGGAGCCAGTGTCAGCTCCTGGTAGATCATGGCCACGCCGGCGCGGCGCGCCTCGATCGGGCTGTCGGGGCGGTAGTCATTCCCGTTGAAGCGGATCGTTCCCCTGTCGGGCAGGAGCGCGCCGCTCAGGATCTTGACGAGCGTGCTCTTGCCCGCGCCGTTCTCGCCCACGAGAGCATGGACCTCGCCGGCCGCCACCTCGAGATCGACCCCGGCCAGGGCCCGGGTCGGGCCGAAGCTCTTGTGGATTCCGCTCATTTCGAGCAGCGGGTTCTTGTCAGGCATTCTTCAAGGTCCGATCGGATAGGACGATCACTTCAGCCACTCATCGAGATCGGGAAAAAGGAGGTCCTTGATCCCGGCGTCATCCATGTTTTCCGCCGTGGCCACGGTGACGCCCGTGTCGACCCGCTTTTCCACCTTCTCTCCCCGGATATGGCGGACCAGGACCTTCACACCGAGCTCGCCCATGCGGAATGGGTTCTGCAGAACGAGACCGTGGAGCTCGCCCTGGCGGAGCGCGGCCGCCAGCTTGTCCGACGAATCGAAGCCCACGAACTTTATTTTCCCGGCGCGGCCCGCGTTCTGCAGGGCGCGCAGCATGCCGAAGGTCGTCGACTCGTTGGGACAGAAGATGCCGTCGATCTCGGGAAACCGGTTGAGGAGGTTCTCGGCCTTCTGCATGGCCGACTCGGTCGTGGCGCCGCCGTACTGGTTGTGCGAGATCAATTCGAAGCCCGGAAAGTCGGATGTCACGGTCTCCATGAAACCCCGTTCGCGCGCCATGGTGCTTGCCGATCCTTCCTGGTAGCGCAGCATCACGACCCGGCCCTTCCCGCCCAGGAGATCGCCGAGCCGCTTCGCGGCGAGGCAGCCGCCCTTGCGGTTGTCCGTGGCCACGAAGGAGACCTTCTTGTCCGAGTCGAGACCCGAATCGATGATGGCCACGGGGATCCCCTCGCTCACGGCCTCGGACACGGGATTGCAGAGGGCCGTGTTGTCAAGGGGCGCGAGCACGATTCCGTCCACGCCGCGGGCGATGAAATCCTCCACCACCTTGATCTGCTCTTCGCGGTCGTCCTCCTTCGGGGGGCCTTTCCATATGATGTCGACCCCAAGCTCGCGCGACGCCTTCACCGCACCGGCATGGACCGACTTCCAGAACTCGTGGGTCGTTCCCTTGGGGATCACGGCGAGCGTCATCGCCGCCTCGTCGTCCGGCGAGCCGCAGGCGGTGAAAAAGAAGAGACACGCAAAGAGAATGAAAAACCTCATTTTTTCCTCCCGGCTCGAAAGCTTCATTCAATCCGCCCGGCGCCCTCCGGTCAAGAACAAGAACGCCCAACCGGTGATGCCGTGGAAAGGAGCCGGCTTCGGGGTAGGATCGCGCAGCGTAAAAATGACCCACGTGGGGTTGAGACAAAACCCCGGTGTGAAGTTTGATCAACATTTTTTCTCCCCCTGATTCGGGTGGGGGGAGAAAAAATGATTAAGATATCCGACCGATTGCTCGTTGGAAATGTCCCACGGGGGACATTCTCCAAGTATAGCCCCCGTGTCCCACAAGGGACTGAGAAATAAGCGGCATTGCAGGTGTCGATTCCCAAAGGCCTGTTCTTTCTTTTTTGGGAAGTGGCATCTCTGGAGCGAGATTCAGGCGACCCACGTGGACTATCTATTGCAGTCGATGTGTCCCCACGTGGGCGTGCCTCGACTGCGTACCTTCGTCTATTTTTTTCTGTGAGAGTCTTCTCCCCTGACGTCACGTCGTCACTCATTGACCGAGCACAAGACTTTTCTCGCTCAGCCACCTGGAAAGCTTTGCAAGATTGAAAGCGCCGCAAAGAAGCCAAAATTCGCTGCGGCAGGCCCCGTAAGCCGCGGCGCATGAAGCGGCGCCATCTCAGGTTGTGTTTCATGTGGCCGAAGCGGTCCTCAACCATTGCTTTTCGTCGGTCTCCCAAACGGTCTTGGTGTCGGTCACGGCGCGCCGCTCGGACATGGCGAGAAGATAGGACGTTTTCTCCAGCACCGCGAGCGTGACGGTCGATCAGTTCCTCGGGCATCCCGTTAGGGTCGTTTGAATCGTCACCCTCGTCTTATGCCGCGTCAAGTCAAGCCGGTTCACTACATCCACTACAACGCGAACGCGATGACTCGACCCCACAAAATCGGCGGGGGTTTTGTCCCGGCCCCACGGGGGACATTGATCGTTCTTGATGTCCCACAGGGGACATATTAAACAATACCGATGCCCCCACGTGGGGCGATCTCCAGGCAAGCCCCCCAGTCCCCCGTGGGACATTTCAAACGAACAATCGGCCGGGCTCCATTCCCCTTATCTTGCGGAGATGACAGAAATAACATCCTACTTATATCTCTTAATCATTTTTTCTCCCCCCACCCGAATCAGGGGGAGAAAAAATGTTGATCAAGCTGCACGTCGGGTTTTTGTCTCAGCCGTCCGGCCAGATAGACGTTGCACACAAACCGATGCCGCAATTATCATGGCCCTGTTGCCATGGTTTCCGGGCAAACTCCCGGGAAGCAGACCTCGAGAAGGAGACGGCCATGCCCTTCATCAGCAAGAAGAAACCGAACATTCCCACTCTCGGTGTTTTCGTTCCCTGCGATCCCCGGATCGACGACGCTTCGCGAACGCGCGCCTTCAACATCGGCATCATGACGGCGCGGACCCTGGCGGGAGGGATCGTTCTCCCCTGCGGCGCGCCGCCCAATGTCTTTTACTGCCCCGACCTCGTGGACAACGAGGCCGCGGCCGACACGGCTGCGGCGGAGCTGAAGGACGCGGGCACCGACGCTCTCTTCGTGGTGCCGGACACGTGGTTCTTCCCCGGCCGGAGCGCCATGGCCGTGACCGCCCATTTTCCGCCGTCGACCCCACTCGCCTGCGTGGGAGGCAACAACGCGCCCAAGCCGGGCGTGGTCGGCATCGACGCCCTCGCCGGCGCCTATGCCCAGACGGGCCGGTTCTGCTCCGTCGTGATCGGCGCCATGCCCGAGACGGGGCAGGACCCCGAGTTCGACGGCGCCACGAAATCCGCCGTCATCGACCTCGGGTTCGCCATGACGGCCGTTGCCGCGCTGCGGGGGAGGCGCTTCCTCTCCGTCGACACCGACTCGATGCAGATGGAGACGGCCCTCAACCACGTCCACGCGGCGCGCCGCTTCTTCGGCCTCGAGTCGACGCGCGAATCGATGAAGATCTTCGCCGACATGCTCCGCAAGCAGGGCGGGTACGACCCGGAAGAACTGAAAGCCCTGCGCGACTGGGTGGTGAACGAGAAGTTCCGCGGCCGCATCTTTCCGAACACCGAGGAGGTGACAGGGAAAAAGCTCCCCCTCTACACGGGCAAGCGCGGCCCCGCGCCCCCCCTTTCGAAAGAGGACGCGGCGAAGCTCGACGAGGGGCTCGCCCTCTACCTGATCCTGCGCAACCGGATGGCCGACGTCAACGCCGTGGGCGGCGGGTGGACGAGCCAGCTCGCATGGGGCTCGGACCGCTCCGGCATCCCCATGGCCACGGCCGACATCGCCGAGTCCCTCTTCAACTCGACGGAGGACCACACCGGAAAGAAGCCCGCCGTTCCTTTCGCCACGGAGAACGACGTGCAGGGGCTTCTCACCATGATCGCCTACTCCTTCCTCTCGGGCGGGCGGCCCACCCTCTTCATGGATTTTCGCAAGGTCTACGAGCCCTGGGAGATCAGGGAGATCGCGGCCGAGATCGACCTCGACCTGAAGCCATTCGCCGCCGAGCCCTGGATGGAACGGGGATTCGTGGACGGCAACAACTCGGGCAGCGGCTCCCTCGACTACGGGAAGGAGCATTTCATCTTCCGCGCGGACCCCGACTACTTCCCGGGCGGGGGATTCTCCGTCGGTTTCCTCTCGCCGGGCGGGATCAGCGGGATGGCGGGGCGGCTCGCCTACTCCGACCTCTCAGGCATGTTCACCATGATTCAGGACGAGGCGCGGAGCGTCGACCTCCCACCGGCTCTGGCCGAGCGCGTTGCCCACGCGTCGAACTACACGTGGCCCCACGCCTTCCTCTGCTTCGAGCACGTGCCCGCGGGCCTGTCGAAGACGGGGGTGCCGGCCAACCACATTCACATGGTGACGGGCATGCCGCGGCGCCGGTGGCAGCACTTCTCGGACATGACCCTCGTCCTGCCCGGCCGGTGGGAGAACACGCCCGAGCACACAGAAGGCGTCGACCGCCCCCTCCCTATGCTCTGGCGGATCAACGGCGGCGAGGTGGCGGCGAAGATGCGAATGGCGGGACGCCGTTTTTATTGAGAACTCGGAGAACATAGCGTAAGATTGGGAACGAAGCCTAGGAGCTTATTCGAGTAGGGGTCGGGACACGTCGCATATGAACGGTCGAATATGAACGGCAAGCAGAATGATGTCACGTCGATGCTCACCGCCATTTCCGCCGGCGACCATGCCGCCAAGAAAAAACTCTTTTCCCTCTTATACAAAGAGCTCCACAACCTGGCCCATGCCGCCATGCGGAGGGAACATCCCGGAAACATACTGCAGACCACGGCGCTGATCCACGAGACCTACATCCGGCTGGTGAAGAACAAGAATTTCAGAATGAAGAACCGGTCCCATTTCTTCACCGTCGCCGCAAAAGCCATGCGCCGGATCCTGGTCGATGTGGCCCGGGCCAGGCGGGCCGCCAAGCGGGGAGGCGGCCGCATGACCGTCTCTCTCGAAAAAACAGAGGAGCCCGAAGAGAAGCCGGCCCTGCCCGAAAGCCCGTTCAAGAACCTGGAAATGCTCGACCGGGCCTTGAAAAAGCTCGAAAAAGACGAGGACAACCAGCGGCGGTGCACCATTCTCGAGCTGCACTTCTTTGCAGGGCTCACGATCCAGCAGACGGCCGAAGTTCTCGGAATTTCAGCCAGAACGGTCAAGCGCGACTGGGAATTCGTAAAGGTCTGGCTCTACCAGGAATTGAAGAAGAGCGAAAGCGGATCCGGGTAGGGTTGCGCCCGGGGGGATACCGTTTCACCAAAAGGTTGCTCATTCCCCTCTTGGAATCGTTTGACGCCTTATCGAACAGTCAGCAGCATGAGGTTCGTCAGCTCCGAAGCCGGGTTGCCGAGAGGTCCCGCCAGCACCTGGAAAGGATGCTGCTCGCCGGGCTGCCAGAAAACGGACGCTGTTCCCGAAGCTTCCAGCATACCGTTGGACTGAATGGTCCCCAAGTTCGACTGCCACAAAACGGGCGCGGCGAGATAAATGTCGCCGTACTGCGACGGAAGCGGCGGATCCAGCACTCCTGATCCATAACCGAGAACGATTGGAGCCGAGCCGGGTGTTCCGACAACTCTCACCGTAATACTTCCGCCCGGCACGACATCGTCAACGCAATAAAGGTGAAGGTGAAACTCGTCGGCACCCATGTCCACGGTCCCGTCCGCAATGCGCGGGTCGCCTTCGAAATCTTGAGGCTCGGTGGCAGCGGAGTTATCGCCCGTGTTCCGGCAGGCGGAATCCCAGGTCAGGTGGAAATCGTTGTTGGCGGGATCGACAAAGAGCGGATCAGCGTCGATGTTGCCGGGACCCCAAATGAGTGTACCGCTGGGATCAACGAAGATCGAGGATTGCCCCCCGCATACGTCGGAGTAGCTGATGTTCACTGTAGCCTGTGAGATCCAGCACTCCGGTCCGGTAGGAGCACTGTTCTGCCAGAGTATGGTGTTCGTTATGAAGGGGTCTTGTTGATAGAAGGACCATTCGCAATAGATCCCGCCTCCGTTGGAGCCGGCGATGTTACCCGTGGTGGTATTGTTGGTGATGATCGTCACGGACCTATAGCAATAGATCCCACCGCCGTTGGAACTCGCGGTGTTACGTGCTAAGGTGTTGTTGGTGATGATCGTGTCGGAATTTTCACTGTAGATCCCACCGCCCTTGGAGCCGGCGGCGTTACCTGTGATTGTGTTATTGGTGATGGTCAGATTAGTTCTCTCACAGCAGATCCCACCGCCGTTGGAGCCCGCGGTGTTACCTGTGATGATGTTGTTGGTGGTGATGATCGGAAAGAAGGACAAATAGCTGTAGATCCCGCCGCCGTTGGAATTGGCGGTGTTGTCCAAGATGGTATTTTTCGAGATAGTCGGGGAGGAGGAGCAGACACAGTGGACCCCACCGCCGTCGGTGTCGGCGGTCTTGCCCGAGATGGTGTTGTTCGAGATGATCGGGAAGGAATGCCAGTCGCAGTAGATCCCGCCGCCACAATCGGACACACTGTCCGAGATCGCGTTGTTGATGATAGTCGGGGAGGAGTTTCTTCCGCAGTAGATCCCGCCGCCGTAAGCCGAATTGTAGCCGTTTCTGATTGTAAAACCGTCCAAGACCGATCCGGCTCCTTCGCAATTGTTGAATGTAACGACCGATCCGGCTTGCCCTCCATCGATGGCCGTGACCGCAGCCCCTTTCTCGCTCCGGAGCATGATCTTCTTGCCATTGAAGATGATGTTTTCATAGTACGCGCCGGGCCGCACGACGACTGTATCACCATCCCAGAAAGCGCCTATAGCCATCTGAATCATTGGGTAGTCGTCAGGGACATAGATGGTGATAGGAGAGACAGGAGGATAGTGGTATCCGATATCAACGGGCAAGGCGTCCCTGACATCATCCGTTCTCGTTGTCCCTCCGCACATCGTGGTCGGATCTCCCGTATTCACG
>CAZWHE010000038.1:0-27213 GCA_964633825.1 uncultured Phycisphaerales bacterium
GGAACGATGACCGCACCGGCGACGCCGATATCTACATGGTCAGTTCCGACAACCACGGAAACAGCTGGACCAATCCCATGCGCGTGAACGACGATCCTTATTACAATGGGCGGCACCAGTTCTTCCCCTTCGTCACTGTGACCGAAGGCGGGGCCGTGGACGTGATGTACTACGACAACCACTACGGATCTGCGTCCCTCCTCGACGTGACGCTCATCCGGTCGGGCGACGGTGGGCAGACCTTCGATCCCTCGATCCGGGTCACCGACCAATCCTTCGATCCTTACGACGACGGATTCGGCGGTGCGTTCATCGGCGACTACAACGGCATGGCGGCCACGGACAATGCCACATATCCTCTCTGGACAGACTGCCGCAACGGCACCGACGCCGACGCATACTGTTCAGCCGTCGAGCTAGCCTTTCAGAGCGATTTCGACACGATCTCGTCCTCCGCACCGACAGGCGTCCACTTCGATCTCGACATCGGCCCGGCCCGGGCCGGCAGGGTCTGCCTGATCGTGGGGACCAAGTCGGGTACCAGCCCGGGGACGCCCTTCGGGTCGGTGATCATTCCCATCAACGTCGACTCGGTGACCATGACGATCCATGCCAACAGGAACGGCCCCTTCCTGCCCGGGTTCGAAGGTCCCGTCGACGCCATGGGCCGCAGGTCGGCCGATCTCCTTCCCCCGCCGGGAGCCATGGGCTCTCTCGTCGGACAGACGCTCCACTTCGCCTTTGTCACGTGGGACGCGCCTGCGGGAGATTTCGCGTCAAGGGCCTTGAGCCTGGGTGTGCTGCCCTGACAAGATCGATGCACCCGTCGATATCGATCAATTATAAAACGACCGCGCCTGCGGCCGGCGCTGACGGATCGCTAATTGCTCCTCACTCCGTTCGACATGTCGATGGGGACGACGGGATTCATGTCGGTCAGGACGCCCTGGAAGTAGGCCGTTGTGTTCGCGTACTGCACCGGCACTGTGAGAAAGTATCGGCAGAAGTCACCTTCATTCGTATCATCGGTCATCAGCCAGGGTGTGCCGCCGACTAATTTACCGACGAGACGAGTGACGTCGTAAGGCGGGGGTGTGTATTTGTTCTTCGATTGCAAAGACGCAAGAAGATAGCCGGGCGTGCCGAATCCGTTCTTCTTGAGCATGAAATGAACCTGGGAGCTCCAGTCGCCGATGGCGTAAAGGCCGGTGTCGTTACCCTGAGCGCCCCGGCCATAGTAGGTCAGGTTCGTGCCGGGGGCCTGGGGACCGTAAAGACTCTGCCCCCAGGAAGCCCAGAGCGCGCTTCCAAACCACCAGGTGCCGTTGTAGACACCGTTGGGATAGTAGATATCGAACGCGTTCTCACTGCCGTACCCTCCCCCGGCTATAGCGAGGCCGGTATGACCCATGGTAGGGATGCTCCACCGGGAGAGCCCTTGGCCGAACTCAGGACCGAGAACGAACTCGTAGCCCGAATCCTCGAGATCAATGGTGATTGTCCAGACCCAGCCATAGCCGGGCGGGCCGCCAGTCCATACACCCCCGGGTAAGCCAGTAAAGAGAAACGCAGCTTCCAGAACCCCCTTGTTCCCCCATCCTGTACATTTGTCAAAATAGTAGACAGCAAAGCTTTCTTCGAAAGTGACATACCAACCCATGTTGTTATTGGTCCCATAGCTGAAAGTGAAACCATCGATCACTTCATCCTGGAGACCGGTCGGGCTGGGATGCAAATCAGCCCAATCGAGATTGATATAACCGGTATCGACTCCCGACCACCAGGCCCAAATTCCGCCGTTGTCCCAGATCAGGTTCGAGTAGCGCGATTCCTCACCGAGGACGATCTTCTTGCTCTTCACACCCGCGATCTTCTCTGTTTCCAGCAATCCCTGCCCGAAAACGAACCCGGCGAGGATCATCGTAAACAAAACAACCAGTCCCAATTTCTTCACGAGATCTCCTCCAAAAAGCATAGATTTCCTACTCAATAGGCAAAACGACATCCAGACTCCGGTTTTTCAGGAATTCTCATTTTATTTATGGATGCTTCATTGAACCTGCAGGCAATGCAGATTTGTCAGCTCGGAAGCCGGGTTGCCGAGAGGTCCCACAAGCGCCTGAAAGGGGTGCACGTCCCCCGCTTGCCATGATCCCGGCACGGTTCCGGGTACAACCAGCACCCCGTTCGATGGGATGGAACCGAGCGAGAATTGAGCATACGGCGGCAGCAGATAGAGATCACCGTACTGCGTCGACTGCGGCGGATCCTGAATCCCCGAACCGAGAGCGAGTCTCACCGGCATTGCGGGCGTTCCCACTGTCTTGATTTCGATAACGCCGCCGGGAACAACATCACCCGTGTGGTACAGATGGGTGTGAAACTCGTCGGCGCCCATGTCTACAACGCCGCCCGCAATGCGGGGATCCCCCTCGAAGTCCTCGGGGGGGAGGCTTGCAGCCGAATTATCTCCTGCGTCTTTGCAGAGGGATTCATATATCAGGTGATAATCTTCGTCGGCCTGATCGACGAATAACGGGTCAGCGTCGATCATGCTTGGACCATCCCAGTTGAGCGTACAGCCTGACTCAACGTAGACGGAGCTCAGCCCGCCCTCCACATCGGAATAACCGATGGTGAGGGTGGCGGGTTTGCCCCATAAATTACCGACATAAATCTCTTGACCCGTCTGCGCGGAGTTTTCCCAGATGATCGTGTTCGTGATAGCAGGATCACAATCCTCGCCCCCGCAGTAGAACCCGCCTCCATAACCCGCGGAATTGCATGTAATGATGTTGTTCGTCACCACTGGGGAGGAATAGAGGTAACAATAAATGCCGCCGCCGCCATCGCCCGCCGTGTTTCCGCTGATGATGTTGTTGGTCACTTTCAGGTCTGAAAAGATGTAGCAGTAGATTCCTCCGCCATGTTCATATGCCAAATTTCCTGTGATGATGTTGTTCGTTAATTGGGCGGTGTCGCGACCGTAGATTCCACCCCAGCCGGGACAATTGAGGCCTGTCGCCGTGTTCCCTGAAATGAAATCGTAAGAGCCTCCCCCTTCGCTATGGACTCCACCGCCATTGGTTGCCTTGTTTCCGGTAATGATGTTATTGGCGATTGTTGCAGAACCAAAATCGATTCCACCGCCACGGCTGTAAGAACCTGTTGCTGTGTTATCGGTGATGATGTTGTCAAAGATTTGTGCGGCGCCGCAGCAAATCCCCCCGCCGCTGCAATAGTGGCCTGATACCGAGTTGCGAGCGATTGTGTTGCCCGTGATCGTCAATGATGAGATGGATTCACAATAGATACCTCCTCCGCTGCCGAAGTTCGCCGCATTATCCGAAATCGTGTTATCGGTTATCGCCTGCGCAGAAGAATCGATGCAGTAGATGCCTCCTCCGCTGCCGCTGGAAATGTTTCCTGTGATCGTGTTGTTCGAAACCAAGAGAGAAGAATTGTCGCGGCTGAAGATCCCGCCTCCACAGCCTGATAACCCACCGTACGCATTCGCCGAATTGCCCGAGACCGTGTTCCCGGAGATGATCGGTGAAGAGTCGCTGTTGCAGCAGATCCCACCGCCCCTGGCCTCCCAGATGCTCACGGACGACACCGTATTTCCGGTTATGATATTGGCGAGTATCGTCGGGGATGATCCTGTGCAGAGGATTCCGCCCCCCATTTTGTTTGTAATGCCCGTCCCGGTTCCGTTCGAAATGGTGAATCCCTCGACCACCGAATCCGGACCTTCCCCGTTTATAAATTTCACCACACTCCCGCTTTGACACCCATTGATCGTGGTGAGTGCTGCTCCCTGTTCGCTCCTTACGGCAATCGCCTTGCCGAGAAAATCGATTTTCTCCTTATACTCACCCGGCCTGACAATGATCGTGTCGCCGCCATCGGCCGCGTCGATGGCGTCCTGTATTGTGGAGTAGTTATCAGGGACGTAAATGGTGATGGCGTCACTTGTACCGATGACGAGTAAAAAACAGATTGCACAGAATAGGATTTTTAAGAGCATGATCTCTTAATTACTCCTCACGCCGTTCGACATGTCGATGGGGACGACGGGATTCATATCGGTCAGAATCCCCTGGAAGTAGGCCGTTGTGTTTGCGTACTGCGCCGGCACTGTGAGAAAATACCGGCAGAAGTCGCCGTTCATGTCATCGGTCATCAACCAGGGCGAGCCGCCAACAAGATGACCGACTAGACGAGTGACGTCGTAAGGGGGCGGCAGGTATTTATTCCTCGATTCCAGGGAAGCAAGGAGATAACCAGGCGCGTCGAATTCGTTCTTCTTGAGCATGAAATGAACCTGGGAGCTCCAGTCGCCGATGGCATAAAGCCCGGCGTCGTTGCCCTGTGCTCCTAGGCCGTAATAGGTCATGCCGCCTGCCGGCGCCTGCGGACCGTAAAGGCTCTGCCCCCAGGAAGCCCAGTTACCGCTTCCAAACCACCAAGTGCCGTTGTAGACACCGTTGGGATAGTAGATATCGAATGCGTTCTCGCTGCCATACCCTCCATAGGCAACGCCGACGCCGGTACCACCCATGGTTGGGGTACGCCATCGAGACAGACCCTGGCCGAACTCAGGGCCGAGGACAAACTCGTAGCCCGAATCATCGAGATCAACGGTAATTGTCCAGATCCAGCCCCACCCGGGAGGGCAAGTGCCCCAAAATAACCCGCCCGGCAGCCCACTGAAGAGGAAACCCGCTTCCTGAACACCCGTGTTGCCCCAACCCGTGCAGCTGTCATAGTAGTAAACGGCAAAGCTTTCACCAGCCGGGTCCATGTTATTGGTCCCATAGCTGAAGGCGAAACCATCGATCACTTCATCCTGGAGACCGGTCGGACTGGGGTGCAATTTTGCCCAGTCCAGATTGATATAACCGGTATCGACTCCCGACCACCAGGCCCATTTTCCGCCGTGCTGCCAGATGAGGTTCGAGTAGCGCGATTCCTCACCGAGGACGATTTTCTTGTTCTTCACACCCCCGATCTTCTCCGTTTCCAGCAACCCCTGCCCAAAAGCGAGCCCGGTGAGGACCATCGTAAAAAGACCAATCAATCCCAATTTCTTCATAAGATCTCCTCCAAGAAGCGACGATTTCCTACTCAATAGGCAAAACGACATCCCGGCCCCGGTTTTTCAGGGATTCCCATTTTTTCTGCAAATAATGAAAGGGGGGACACAATCGTATTGTGTCCCCTTCTTCTCTTCACACCAGCCCGAAGTCGATGAGTTGTCCCTTTCACCGGCCCGGCTCGGGGGTTATCCGAATGGTCCTGCCCGGGCCACGGGCCGGAGCGTCCTTTGCGCACCCCCCTTATAGCGAGGCTTTGCGAGCGCGGGTGGTAAGCAAAGGACCTCCGAGCCCCTGTGTGGCCCACAGGAACTTTCTCACCACCCCGCACCGGGGCTGGTGCAGGGGCTACTCTATCTCAACAAGGGGGTCCCCGAAATTCGCCAAATCGCCTGCTTTGAAATGGATCTTCTTCACCACGCCGTCCCTGCCGGCCGTGATGTCGTTCTGCATCTTCATCGACTCGAGGATCAGGACCGGCTGGCCGGCCTTCACCTCGGCGCCTTCCTCGACGAGAACCTCGACGACCTTGCCCGGCATGGGGGTCGCGATCATGCCGTCCCCGCTGCCGGCCAACCCACCGGCCGCCTCCCCGTCGGCGGCCGCCGGGTCGTTGAAGATGTACTGCCTGCCGCCCACGCCGAGAACCCAGCCCGTCTCCCCCCGGGCGAGATGGGCCAGGACGGAGCGGCCGTCCACGATGAAAGAGAGGAGAGAGTCGGTCGCCCGGCAGGCATCGATCGTGTACTCGCGATCGCCCACCCGGGCGAGGAAGAGGTCGCCCTTCCTCTCGAGAGACACGGTGTGGATCTCGCCGCCCTGTTCGAATTCGTACTGCATGACACTCCTCTCCTCAGACGCCCTGGTCCCCGATCTCCCAGCTCCCCACGGTCCGCCAGGGCGTGGCGGCCTCGGACACGCCGCCCCCCTTCACGGAGGGCTTCCTGTGAAACTCGGCCAGCGCCGCGGCGATCAGGACGTCGTCGGGCGGCGCGCCCGCCGAATCCTTCCAGCCGCTCATGTGTTGATCGATGAAATCGGTGAAGGTCTCGCCCTCGATGAAGGCCTCGTGATCGAGCAGGTCCCTGAGAAAGGAGACCGATGTCTTGGTCCCGAGGATGACATAGTTTTCGAGTGCGATGAGCATCTTCTTTCGCGCCAGCTCGCGGTTCTCGTCGTGGACGACGAGCTTGGCCAGGATCGGGTCGTAGAAGGTGGAGATCTCCCACCCCTGGTAGATCCCCGAGTCGTTTCTCACGCCCGGGCCGTAGGGCTCCTTGAGAAAATGGATGCGCCCCGAAGAGGGCATGAAATTGTTCTCCGCGTCCTCGGCATAGATGCGGCACTCGATGGCGTGCCCGCGCTGGACCAGGTCTTCCTGTTCGAAGGAGATCTCCTCCCCCCCGGCGATGCGGATCTGCCACTTGACGAGATCGATGCCCGTGGTGAACTCGGTGACGGGGTGCTCGACCTGGATGCGCGTGTTCATCTCGAGGAAGTAGAAGTTATTGTCCCGGTCGAAGAGGAACTCGACCGTTCCCGCGCTCCTGTAACCCACAGCGCGCGCCGCCCTGACGGCGGCTTCGCCCATGCGCTCGCGGAGCTCGGGCGTGAGAACGGTGGACGGCGTCTCCTCCACGAGCTTCTGGTGGCGGCGCTGGATCGAACACTCCCTCTCGAAGAGGTGGACCGTCTTGCCCGCGTTATCCGCCAGGACCTGGAATTCGATGTGGCGGGGCTGTTCGAGGCACTTCTCCACGTAGACCGTGCCGTCGCCGAAAGCCGACTCCGCCTCGCGCGTGGCCGATTCGAGTGTGGACCTGAGCCGGTCCCTGTCGATCACGAGACGCATCCCCTTGCCGCCGCCGCCGGCCGAAGCCTTCACGAAGAGAGGGAGCTCGATCCCTTCCGTCTCGGCCAGGATGCGGTCGAGGTCGTCGACGCTCCCCGTCGTGCCGGGCACCACGGGAACGCCCGCCTCCTTCATCATCTTCCGGGACGTCACCTTGTCGCCCATGGCCCGGATCGCACCGGCCGGGGGCCCGATGAAGACCAGCCCCTCGGCCTCGCAACGCTCGGCGAAATCGGCGTTCTCGGACAGAAACCCGTACCCGGGATGAACGGCGTCGACGCCCGCTTTCTTCGCCGCCTCGATCATGGCGTCGATGTTGAGGTAGCTCTCGATCGGCGAGGGAGGGCCGATGCAGACCGCCTCGTCGGCGAGGTGCACGTGAAGCGATTCCCGGTCCGCCTCGGAATAGACCACCACCGCCGGGATCTCCATCTCCCGGCAGGCGTGAATGATCCGGACGGCGATCTCGCCCCTGTTGGCGACGAGGATTTTCTTGAGAGGTTTTTTCATGAAACCGGCTCCTGATCGCCCGGCCCGGGCTTGTACCACCGGGGCTTCCGTTTTTCGAAGAAAGCGCGGATTCCCTCCTGGCCCTCCTCGGAAACGCGGAGCTTGGCGATCATCTCGGCGTTGAACTTCCGGCACTCCTCGAGCTTCATCCTGGGGGTTCTGCTCACCAGCTCCTTGCCCCACTTCAGCGCCTGCGGGCTCGACGAGAGGAGGTGCTCCACGTATTCGCCCACGACCCGGTCGAGCTCGCCGGGAGGCGCCGTCTTGTTGACGACGCCGATCTCGAGCGCCTTCTCCGCGTCGATTCTCTCGCCGGTCAGGAAGTACTCGCGCGCGTTCCGCTGTCCCACCCGCTCGATCACGTAGGGCGCGATGCAGGCCGGCACGAGCCCGAGCTTGACCTCGCTCAGGGAGAAGCGCGCCTCGGTCGACGCGACGACGATGTCGCACGCCGACGCCAGGCCCACGCCCCCGCCGAAAGCCGACCCGTTGACGCGCGCGATCGTGGGCAGGGGGCAGGTGTAGATCGTGCTCATCAGGTCGGCCAGCGCGAGGGCGTCCTGGATGTTCTCCTCGTAGGTGAAGCGCGCCATCTTCTTCATCCAGTTGAGGTCCGCACCGGCGCAGAAGGACTTCCCCGAGCCCGTGAGAATCACGACGCGCAGCCCCTGCCCCTTGTCGGCCAGCGCCGTGACCGTGCTGAAAGCGGCAGTGAGCTCGGCGATCAGGACCTCGTTGAAAGCGTTGTGCACCTCCGGCCTGTCGAGCTTGACCGTTGCCACGCCGCCGCGGATGTCGATCTCGAGCATTTCATAAGAATCGTACATTGTCGGACTCCTGCCGGTTACATCCGGAACACGCCGAACTCGTGGTCCGCGATCGGCGCGTTCAGGGACATGGAGACGGCGAGCCCCAGCGCCGTCCGGGTGTCGACGGGCTCGATGACGCCGTCGTCCCAGAGGCGCGCCGTGGAGTAGTACGCCGATCCCTCGCGCTCGTATCGGTCGAGAATCGGCTTCTTGAATTCTTCCTGTTCCTCGGGAGCCATCGTCTTTCCGTCGCGGGCCAGCTTGGCGAGCTTGACGGTGAGAAGAACGTTGGCGGCCTGCTCCCCGCCCATGACCGAGATCTTGGCCGTGGGCCACATCCAGAGAAGCCGCGGGAAGTAGCCGCGGCCGCACATGGCGTAGTTGCCGGCGCCGTGGCTTCCGCCGATGATCAGCGTGAAGCGCGGCACCTGGGCGTTTGCCACGGCGTGCACCATCTTGGCACCGTCCTTGGCGATCCCGCCGTGCTCGTACTCCTTGCCCACGATGAAGCCCGTGATGTTCTGGAGGAAGATGAGCGGGATCTTGCGAACGGCGCAGATCGAAACGAAGTGCGCGCCCTTCTGGGCGCTCTCCGAAAAGAGCACGCCGTTGTTGGCCACGATGCCGACGGGGTATCCCATGATCCTGGCGAACCCGGTGACGAGGGTCGTTCCGTAGTGCTCCTTGAACTCGTGAAAAACGCTGCCGTCGGCGATGCGGGCGATCACCTCCTTCATGTCGAAGGGCCGCATCAGGTCGCGGGGAATGATTCCATAGAGCTCTTCGGGATCGTAGTGGGGTTCCCTGGGCTCGGCGTTGTCGAGCCGGAACTTCTCGGCTTGCGGAACGTTCTCGAGGATGTTGCGGCAGATCCGGATGGCGTGCTCGTCGTCGAGGGCGTAGTGGTCGGAAACCCCAGAGATGCGGCAGTGCACGTCCGCCCCGCCCAGCTCTTCGGGGGTGACGTCCACGCCCGTCGCCGCCTTGACGAGGGGCGGTCCGCCGATGAAGATCGTGCCCTTCCCCTTGACGATGATCGTCTCGTCCGACATGGCGGGAACGTAGGCGCCGCCCGCCGTGCACGACCCCATGACGGCCGATATCTGGGGGATGTTGAGCGCCGAGAGCCGCGCCTGGTTGTAGAAGATGCGGCCGAAGTGATCCTTGTCGGGAAAGACGCTCTCCTGCTCGGGCAGAAAAACGCCGCCCGAGTCGACGAGGTAGACGCAGGGAAGCCGGTTCTCGAGGGCGATCTGCTGGAGCCGGCAGTGCTTGAGCACGGTGATGGGAAAGTAGGTGCCGCCCTTCACGGTGGCGTCGTTGGCCACGACGGCCACCTCCTTCCCGTGAACCACGCCGATTCCGGTGATGATACCGGCCGCCGGGGCCTCGTCCTTGTACATGCCGTTCGCGGCCAGGGCCGAGAACTCGAGAAAGGGCGTGTTGCGGTCGAAGAGGAGGTTGAGCCTCTCGCGCGCCGTCAGCTTGCCGCGGCTGTGGTGCAGCTCCACGGCCTTCGGGGGACCGCCCTCCCGGACCCGGCCGAGTCTTTCACGGAACTCGGCGATCTTGTCCTTGTAATAGGCGGCGTTTTCCCGGAACTCCGGGCTCGACGTGCTGATTTTGGACTCGATGCGGAACATGGGGCTCCTCGCAACAAAAAGTTACAACTCACCATGAAGGCGCGAAGCCCGAATACACCTGGTGCGCCTTCACGCATCGCGGCGTTTCGTTCCTACGAAGCCGGCACGCACTTGTAGCCGTACTGGAGCACGCCCGACTTGCCGTCCTCCTGGATGCGGCGGAACTCGATGCGGACCTTGCCGCCCACCTCGAGCTCATCGAACTCGCAATCCACGATCTGGGTCATGATCTTCACCTCTCCTCCGAGATCGACGATACCGATCGCATAAGGAGCCTCATCGCTGAAATTCGAGGGGGGGGTTCTGATCACCGTGTAGGAAACGATCTCGCCTTCGTTGGAAAGATTGACTTCCTCGAACTCGCGGCTTTGGCATCCGTTGCAGATGAGCCTGGGGGGAAAGAAGACCTTGCCGCACTTCTTGCACTTGCCCGCTTCCAGCCTGTAGCGCTGGGGAATTTCACGCCAGTATCTTGCCGTTGTCATCAGACCGCCTCCAAAATGTGCACGACCGAACTTCCGCCCGTGCCGCCCATGGTCTGCGCCAGACCTTTCTTCGCGCCCTTGATCTGTCTTTCCCCGGCATCGCCCCGGAGCTGCCGCGTCACCTCGACGACCTGGGCCACGCCCGTGGCGCCCACGGGGTGCCCCTTCGATTTGAGACCGCCCGAGGTGTTGATCGGGAACTCTCCGTCGCGCGCCGTGGCGCCCGCTTCGGCCGCCTTGCCGCCCTGCCCCTTCTCGAAGAAGCCGAGCGCCTCGGTCACGCAGATCTCGGCGATGGTGAAGCAGTCGTGCACCTCAGCCACGTCGATGTCGCGCGGACCGCAGCCCGCCATGGCGTACGCCTTTTCTCCGGCCGTTGCCACGGCGTTCAGGAATGTCAGATCGTCACGGGAGTGGAGGGCGATCGTGTCCGTGCCCATGCCCGAACCGACGATCTTGACGGGCGGGTTCTTCGACAGCTTCGACGCCATGTCGAGTGGGCAGAGAATAACGGCCGCCGCCCCGTCCGTGACGGGCGAACAATCCATGAGCCCCAGCGGATCGGCCACGGCGACGGAGTTGATGACCTGTTCCAGGCTGACCTTCATCGGGAACTGGGCGTCGGGATTGAGCGCGCCGTTCGCGTGGTTCTTGACGGCCACCTGGGCGAGCTGCTCCCGCGTGGTCCCGTACTTCGTCATGTGGGCCCTGGCGATCAGGGCATAGAGGCCGGGGAAGGTCACGCCGTTGTATGCCTCGTATTCCTGGTCGGAGGCGCTGGCCAGAGCGTAGGTGACGCCGCCGCCGTCCAGGTCGTTCATCTTCTCGACACCGCCCACGAGCACGACATCGCTCATGCCCGAGGCGACCTCCATGAGACCCGTCCGGAAAGCCAGGCCGCCGGAAGCGCAGGCCGATTCGACGCGCGTCGTGGGTATGGGGTTGACGGCCAGGTAATCGGACAGAAGAGAGCTCAAGTGCTCCTGGCCCAGAAAGAGGCCGGGGCTCATGCAGCCCACGACCATGGAATCGATGTGATCGACACCGGAATCGTCGATCGATTTCAGAGCGGCGTCTACGTAGATATCTCGCAGGGAGTGCTCCCAGAGCTCCCCCCACTTGTTGATGCCGACGCCTATGACTGCGACATCTCTCATTATCGTTTACCTCCCACCAGGTTAATTCTCTTCCAGTTTATTGATTTTTCCGCGGAACTTGGCATATGCGCCGTACTCGAGATACTTCGCTCTGTTGAGCTGGTCCCACGTCTTCGGGGCGCTCTCCTGAACCTCGGTGATCTTCTCCTGAACGGTGAAGACAAATCCGTCGCTCCCCGAGCCCGAACCATAGGAAACCATAAAAATCTTGTCCCCGGGCTTGGCCACATCGAGGACGGCCGACAGCCCCATGGGAGAAGAGCCGGAGTAAGTGTTTCCGAGCTTGGGCACGAGCCACCCCTGCTCGATCTGCTTCCTTTCGAAACCGAGCTTCTTGCCCACACGCATGGGAAACTTGCCGTTCGGCTGGTGGAAGATCGCCCATTGGAAATCGGTCGGCTTCAGGCCCGACATCTCGAGTAGGCTTCTCCCCGCGCCCAAGACGTGCTTGAAGTAGGCGGGCTCGCCCGTGAACCGTCCCGCATGCCGCGGGTAAAACTGGTATTCGCGCCTCCAGAAGTCGGGCGTGTCGGTCATGAAGGAGGTGGTGTGGTCCACGGTGGCCACCGTCTCCTTCTCCCCGAAGATAAACGCGGCTGCGCCGGCCGAAGCCGAATACTCGAGGGCGTCGCCCGGTGCTCCCTGCGAGGTGTCGGCCCCGATCCCGAGGCCGTACTTCACCAGGCCGGCCTTGACGAGCCCGTAGCTCACGAACATGCTCTCCGACCCGGCCTTGCACGCGAATTCGTAATCAGCGCAGTGGATGTCGGGCGTGGCGCCGATCGCTTCGGCCACCACGGTGCCCGAAGGCTTCACGGCATAGGGGTGGGATTCAGAGCCGATATAGATGTTGCCGATCTCTTTCGGATCGATCTTGGCCCTTTTCAGGGCATTTCGGGCCGCTTCCACGGACATGGTGATCACGTCCTGGTCCGGGGCCGGAACCGATTTCTCTTCCAGCATGAGGCCGCGCTTGTAACTCGGTGCGTCAGCGCCCCAGACCTTGGCGATCTCCTCCACCTTGATCCGGTGGAGAGGCACATATGCACCGTATCCAACGATTCCAACTGTCATAAATCCTCTCCTTTTCAACTGTTACAGGCGCCGGGAATAGCCTGTCCCATGGGAATGCGGAAGAAGCTTTTCGCGCTGGCGCCCTTTTCCAGGGATCGAAAGATCCGGTCGGTATAAATGCTTGAAATAAAAAGCGTCGGAAGGGTTTTCCCGTCCGATATATACCTGAGACCGGTCATTTCATCATTTACAAGCCGGAAAGTCAACGGAAGAGTACGTGTCCGTCTAGAAGGTCCAACATGATTTTCTGCAACGGTTTTAGCCGGACTATCGGCTTCGACACCTTTGATTCTCACTGCGATACAAGATCGGAATATGCCGCGCCAATCTCTTGAAGGAGGGAAGAATCGTGTTTTCACAGGCATTTATCTGCAGGAACATCTTGTCGAAAACCGGGGAAGCGGTCTATGTCCGCGACCCGGAGATGAACATCCTCTACATGAACCGCGCCGCCCAGAATCTGGCCGGTCCGAAAATCGTCAAAGGCCGGAAGTATAAGTGCTACCACCTATTCGGCGATGACAACGCTTCCTGCCACAAATCCTGTCCAGTCGAAAGAGAGATCCGATCCGAAGAATCGCCCCTTCGCTTCGAGAGAAAATTCGAAGACGGCAGCGGCCGGATTCATACGATGCGCTGTTCCGCCCTGCCATTGATAGAGAAAGGAAAGCCCGAAAGCTGGATCGTGATCATGGAGGACATCAGCGCCCTGCGCCGGGCCGAGGAATCCAATGTCCAGACCGTGATCCGACTGGAGCACGAGATCGGCGAACGGCGCCGGGCCGAGGAGGAGCTCAAGAAGAGCCGCGACAAACTCGAAAAGAGGGTCCGCAATCGAACCCACGACCTTCAAAAAACGAACAAACGCATCCACCACGAAATCATCGAGCGCCTGAAAGTGGAAAAAAAACTGAAGCAGAGCGAGGAGCGCTTCCGGTCCATTGCCGAGACCGCCGGGGACGCCGTCATCTCCATGGACAACAGGGGCAGGGTCATCTTCTGGAACAAAGCGGCGGAAAGCATCTTCGGATATGGCCTCGACGAGGTACTGAACAAGCCCGTCACCGTCATCATTCCGGAGAGGTTCAAAAAGAACCATATGGAAGGCGTGGACCGGGTCGTTTCGAAGGGGAGGTCGGCGCTTGCAGGCAAAGCCTTCGAATCACTGGCCCTGAGAAAAGACGGAAGCCGGTTCCCCGTTGAAATCTCACTCGGGTGCTGGAAGAAGGAGAGAGACACTTTCTTCTCGGCCATTGTGAGGGACATCACGGAACGAAAGCATCTGGAGAAGGAGCTCCTGAAGTCCCAAAAACTCGAATCGCTCGGTCTCCTCGCCGGCGGCATCGCCCACGATTTCAACAACCTTCTCACCGCCATCCTGGGAAGCATCTCTCTTGCCAAGAATCACCTCGATCAGTCGGACGACACTTTCCACATCCTGGAAGAAGCGGAAAAGGCGTCGCTCAAGGCGCGTGACGTGACTCACAAGCTCCTGACTTTCTCCATGGGAGGGGCGCCGGTCAGGAAGACGGCTTCCGTGGCGGAACTGATCCGAGATTCGTTCCGGTTCGCGCTGAGAGGCAGCCGCGTGCTCTGCAAGTTCCGGATCGACGATGATCTCCTACCCGTTGAGATGGATGAGGTTCAGATGAGCCGCGTCATCAGCAACTTGGCCATCAATGCCAGGCAGGCCATGCCAGCCGGAGGGACCGTCAGCGTGATGGCTGAAAACGCGAGGCTGAGCCCGGGCGCAGCCCTTCCGCTCAAGGAGGGAGAATACGTGAGGATTTCCATCAATGACAGTGGAGTCGGCATCACACAGAACAACATCGACAGGATCTTCGACCCATATTTCACGACTCAGAAAGGCGGAATCGGGCTGGGGCTGAGCACGTCCTACTCCATCATCAGGAACCACGACGGCCATATTTCCGTTGATTCGAAGTCCGGACTCGGAACGACATTCCACATCCTTCTTCCCGCCTCCAAGAACAGGATCCCCGTAAAGAAGAGAAAAAGAACGTCCCCCCTCCGGGGCAGCGGCCGGATTCTCGTCATGGATGACGAAGAAGCGATCCGGAAAGTGACGGGCCGCATCCTGCACCACATCGGTTACGAGGTTTGCACGGTCAGGAACGGAAACGAGGCGGTCGACAAATTCAGGAAAGCGGTCGAAGCCGGGCGGCCTTTTGACGCCGTGATCATGGACCTCACCGTCAAGGGAGGGATGGGAGGCCGGGAAACGCTGGAAATTTTGCGCAAAATCGATCCCAAGGTGAAGGCCATTGTTTCGAGCGGTTATTCGGATGATCCGGTCATGGCTGACTGTACAAAATACGGTTTCAACGGCGCCGTTCCTAAACCTTTTCAAATAGAGGAATTGAGCATGGTACTGAACAATCCCACCGGCTATAACCCGTTAAATAATCTGATCCCGGCCCATCTACTGGAAAATTGATGAAAAAAAACTTATGGAAAAAAGATGATATGCCGAATTTTTGTCCGATACATAGATATCGTTCCATTTTTGGTCCGCCGATGTTTCCCAGGACAGTTTTTCCCTCGAAAGGCACAGAAAGATCCGGAGCCCCCAATTTCACTGGGGCGTGCAGTATGACAGATGACAGAAAAAAGATTCTCATTATGGACGACGATAAGGCGGTCAGGGATGTCACCGGCCGCCTTCTGAGTTTTATCGGCTACGATGTCGGTTAGGCTCAGGACAGCGAGGAAGCGTGCGAGCTGTATGGAAAAGCCCACGAGGATGGGCTTCCTTTTTTTGCCGTCATCATGGGCCTGGACGAGCGTGAAGACATGGACGGTGAAAAAGCGATCAACCGTTTTCGCAATATCGATCCCGAGGTGAAGGCGATCCTGTCAAGCGGCGATACAGACGATCCCGTCATGTCCGATTACAGGCAATACGGATATTCGGGCGTTGTTTCCAAGCCGTACAGGATGATCGACTTGAGCGAAGTTCTGCTCCAAGTCGATGAAGAACTATAAGATCTTCATTCTTCGAGCTTGAGAAGCTTCTTTTTGAGACCGAGCCCTCCGCCGAATCCCACGAGACTTCCGTCGTGACCGATCACCCTGTGGCAGGGAACCACGACCGGAACAGGATTGGCGTGATTGGCGCCCCCCACAGCCCGGGACGCTCTCGGTTTTCCGATCCTGGCCGCGATCTCGCCGTAGCTCGCCGTCCGCCCGAAAGGGATCCTTCTCAGAGCCGCCCAAACTTTCTTCTGGAAGGCTGTCCCCCTCAGATCGAGAGGAAGGTCGAACTTCCTGCACTTTCCCTGAAAATATTCCTTCAACTGTTTTTCAGCCGGGCCGCTGGCGCTTCGGCTCTTTTTCACAACAGCCGAGGGAATGTTTTTTTCGAGCCATTCCTTCATCCTTCTCTTTTCACCAGGAAAAGCCAGAAAGAGAAGACCCTTTTCGCTTTTCGCAAGAGTGAAGATTCCCATGGGGATTTTTATCTCGGAGAGCGTGATCGTCTCTCCCTTGTCATGTTTCATGCAGATTCCTCCTTTCCGGCCGCTTTGATCAGATCGTCGTAGGCAGCGGCGATGGACACGCCCAGCCAGGGACTGATGACGAGAAGATTCAGAATATAGGGAAGGAAACCGGCGGCCACGAGCTCGGGATCGCTCTCGAATCCCCGGCCGCCGAGTCCGACATAAAAAGGAACGCTCAAAAAACTCAGGACAACGATCAAGAGCGCCATGCAGAAGATCTTGCCAACGTGCCCTTCCGTGATCCGTCCGCTGATCCTGAGGGCATCCTGCGGAGGCACACCCTTTTCCATGACGGGAAAAAGACTCAGGCCGAACTTGCAGCTCCAGTAGATTCCGGGAATGATGAACAGAAACAACCCGAAGAGAACGATGAAAAACAGGGAAACCCATGTGAGGAAGACCGTTCCGAAACGGGCGAAACCGGTCAGAACGTCGGTCACCCACGTCTCTTCCCCCCTGATGTGCTTGAGACAGAGAAAGCACCACCCCGCATAGAATGCGGGTCCGACAACGAGCGAGGCGATGAGACCGGCCGAGGTGTCGAAAACCGCATCGATGCTGCTCGTGGCCACGGCGAATGCGGTGAGGACCAGGGTCCCTCCGATCAGGGGAACGGGGTCTCTCTTGTAGGAGGCCCATCCCCGGGACAGCCAGCCGCGGATCGTCAGCAAAGGTTCCTCGGTCATATCCTTCTCTTTGGTTTTGTGCACAAATGTCGAACAAGGCCAACCGGCTTTTATAGCATGGCAGCGGGTTCCGCGTCCATCGGCATGCGGCCGCGAGGCGTTCGTTCCGGTCGAATGTGGAAGGTTCGTTTTTTTTCAAGACCACTTTCGGGGAGCCGCGGGATTATCAGGGTAAAAACACGGACCGCTAGGTCAAAGGAGGTACAATGAATACCATGAATCCCGAAGAGCTCCTCTCCCACGCCGATTTCATACGCTTCTTGGCGCGCCGCCTCGTGCTCGACGAAAACCGCGCCGCCGACATCGCCCAGGAGACCTGCGTGGCCGCGCTCGAGCACCCGCCCTGCCGGGATCGGCCCCTGCGCGCCTGGCTCGCACGGGTGGCCAGTAACTTTTCGCGCAAAGAGTACCGGAGCGACAGCCGCCGCCGGGCGCGCGAGCAGGCCGCGTCGGCCGAGACCCGGAGCGCTGCGCCGTCAGCCGCCGAGATCGCCGTGCGCGAGGAGGTTCGGCGCCGCGTTGTCGACGCCGTGCAGGCTCTTGACGAGCCCTGGCGTTCGACGATTCTGCTTCGCTACTATGAAAATCTCCCCCACAAGCAGGTCGCCCGACGCCTCGGCGTTCCCCTGGAAACGATGCGCACGCGGCTGAAAAAAGGGCTCGCCCTGCTGCGCGCGCGGCTCGACAAGATGCACGACGGAGGGAGGCGGGAATGGCAGCTCGCCCTGGCGCCCCTTGCCGGGATCGACGCGGCGGTGCCTTCGGTCGCCGCCTCCGCGGGAGCGGCCGCCTCTGCGGGATCCGCCGTTTCCACGGGATCCGCCGTTTCCACGGGATCCGCCGTTTCCACGGGATCCGCCGCCTCTCTCTTCGGAACGATCGGCGTGACCGCGAAAGTCATTGCCGCCGCCGCCTTGATCATGGGATCGATGCTGACCGCCGTCTTTTTCCTTTCCAATGACCCGGCTCCCGAGATCGCCGGAGCGGGCGGGGCGGAAACGGCCCCCGCCGACGAGACGGAACGCCTTCCAGCAGGCGGCGCCGAGCCGAACGTCCTCGCCCGCATCGCCGAAGACGAGCCGGCAGCGAGACAAGCCCTTCCACCTGCTCCGACCGAGGTGATCTGGCGCGGAAGGCTGATCGAGTACAACGGCCTGCCCAAGAAAGGCGTGGTCATCGAGCCCCGCCCGGTCGGCGCCCGGCCCGCCGGCAAGACCGCAGTGGAAAGCGGCGACGAAGGGGCCTTCGAGATCGCGGGCCTCGTTCCGGGGGAATACACCCTCTATCTCAGCTTCACGTCCTCCATGGGCCGGCGCGACTGGATCGAATGGGGCAACGTCGTCTTCGATGAGCCGGGAACGATCGAAAAGGACATCCTCGTGGCAGAAGGCCGGGGCGCGATCGTAGCCGGCGTGGTGATCGACGAAGCCACGGGAGAGCCTCTCCGGCGCCCGCCGAGGCCGCCCGACGGGCTGATCGACTTCTACATCGGGCTCCACAACGAGACGATACAGGGTAACGTGCCCATGGTCGAAGTGGACCGCGAGACCGGAACCTTCTGCCTGATGAACATGTCGTCCTCCCTCTTCAACCTCTTTCTCATCGGGCCGGGCCTTCACAGAAAGGTTCTTGTCTCCTACGTCGATACGAGGGAGAGGAAGGTGATCGACGACCTGAGGCTGACCGTTCCACCCCTGGGAGACCTCCGGATCAAGCTTTCCGGTTTCAGCCAAGCGGAGATGAAGGACCTCGAGGCTGATTTCGAGGTGGAATGGGGAAACATTCCCAACTCGATCCCCTTGTTCCACAGCGAAGAACATACTTTTGCCATGCCCGAGGGAAAGGGGCGCGCTCTGTTCAGTCAAAAAACACTGGGGAAAGTCGTGCGCTCATTCGCAATCAAGCGGGGAGAGTCTTTCGAGATCACCCTCACACCGAGCGACTTCGCGTCCAACGAGACCGGACCGGCCGACGTGACGGTCATTCTGAAAAAGGCCGATGGAACGCCCCGGGCCGATAGGACAGTCGGTTTCCAGAAGAAGCTGCTCTACCTTCCCAATCTGGGCCGCTCGAAGCTGGTCGGCGTGACCGATTCCGAGGGCGTTCTCGAGATCTATGGAATCGAGCCCGGAATCTGGTCGGCATGGTGCCTGCTTACCGATCCAAAGGTTATGACGACCCTCCAAAAAACCAAAAACATGCTCGGCCTGGACGGAACACTCGATATGGTCACGTTCCACGGAATCGAGATCCCGCGCTCTCCCGGACCCGACTTCACGATCGACCTGGTCCTTCCCGACGGCAAGATCCGCGGCGTTCTCTACGACAAGAGGACGGGTCTCCCCATCGAGGAAGAAAAGATCCTGCTGCGGTGGGCCATGGTCAATGACCCGGGCCAGGGGTTCAGAAACCACGGGGTTTCCCTGGCCCGCAGCCAAAACCGGTTCGAGCTGAAGGGGATCAAGGCGGGCCGATATCAGCTCGGCGTGGCTCTCTTCGGGTACAAGCACTACGTGTCCGACATTTTTACCTTCAAAGAGGGAGAGGTTCTCGACAGGGGCCGGATCATGCTCGAGCCCGTGGGAACGGCCGAGATCGAGGTCGTCGATCCCATGGGGAATCCTCTTAAATTCTGGGCCGACTGGGAAGGCAAGAAAGGATCGATTTCCATCTATGGCCTCGATTCCATGCCCCTCTCCAAGGGGAAGAGGCTCTTCGGCGACCTTCCCCCGGGTCCCCTTGCGATCGAAGTGAGCGCGCGGGGTTTCGCGCCCAAGACGATCACCCTCGAGATCGACATCGCCCGGCGCGCCACGGCCCGGGTCGTGCTCGATCCATTGGAGTGACCAAAACCCACCGAATATGGAACCGGGCTTACAGCATGGAGAGGGGATCCACGTCGATCTGCATGCGGGCGCTTTCCGGGCCCTTCCCGCGCGGGAGGGCCCTCAAGGCCTTACCAGCGGTCCGGATCGCGTCGCGGGTCCTGGCCTTCACCATGAGGTGCCAGCGAAAACGGCCGCTGATCCTGGGGAGGGGCGCCCGCACGGGACCGAGGACGATCGTGCCCGCTGGGAGCCCGGCCCTGCCGAGAGCATCCGCCGCGGCGCGGGCCATTCGCGAGGCGTCCGACTCTGCCTCGGCGGAAAAGACGGTGCGCAGAAGGGAGCCGTAGGGCGGGTAACCGAGCTCGCGCCGCGACTCGAGCTCGCGGCTCGCGAACTCTTCGTACCGGCTCCCCACGGCGAGCTCGACGGCATAGTGCTCGGGATTGTAAGTCTGGACGATGACGCGTCCCCCCTTTTCGCTCCGGCCGGCCCGGCCCGCCACCTGGGCGATGAGCTGGTAGGTCCGCTCGGCGGAACGAAAATCGGGAAGAAGAAGCGCCGTGTCCGCCGAGATCACACCGACGAGCGTGACGTTGGGGAAATCGAGCCCCTTTGCGATCATCTGCGTTCCGATCAGCACATCGACCTCGCCCTTCCGGAACTTCTCGAGCGCCTTCCCGTGAGAATCGCGCGCGCCCATCGTGTCCGAGTCCATTCTGAGGACCGAAGCGCTCGGGAAGGCGCGCGACACCTCCCCTTCGATGCGCTCCGTGCCGGAACCGATGTACCTGAGATTCATCGCGCTGCAGCCGGGGCACCGATCGGGCGGAAGCTCTTCGTGACCGCAGTAATGGCAGATGACGCGGTTGGACGCGTGGTGGTAGGTCAGGGCGATATCGCACTGTTGGCATCGCACGGGCGAGCCGCAGTCCGCGCAGAGAATGGCCGTGTGGTATCCCCTCCGGTTGAGAAAGAGGATCGCCTGGTGGCGGCGGCCGAGAGTTTCCGAAAGCGCCAGCCGGAGGCGTTCGGAGAGAAAGCCCTTTCCGCGCGGCCCCTGAAGCCCCATGTGAACCACGGTCACATCGGGAAAGCGCCCTCCCCCCACGCGCTTCGTGAGCGTCAGGAGGCTCATCCTTCCCTCACGCACGGCGCGGCAGGCTTCGAGCGACGGGGTGGCCGAGCCGAGGATTACGCACGCCCCCTCGAGCTCGCCCCGCTTGAGCGCCGCGGCCCGCGCATGGTAGCGCGGCGTGTTCTGCTGCTTGAAGCTCGTCTCGTGCTCTTCGTCGAGCACGATGACACCGAGCCGGGGCAGGGGGGCGAAGAGACCGGACCGCGCCCCCACGACCACATCGGCCTCCCCCCGGCGGATCGCTCGCCACTGGCTGTACCTCTCGGCTTCGGTCAGACCGGAATGGAGCACGGCCACGCGCTCGAACCGTCTTTTGAAGCGTGCGACCGTCTGGGGGGTCAGCGAGATCTCGGGAACGAGCACGATCGCCTGCTTTCCGCGCGCCACCACCTCGCTGATGACGCGGAGGTAGATCTCGGTCTTGCCGCTCCCGGTGACGCCGAAAAGGAGGAAGTCTTCCCGCTCCCCTTCTTCCAGGCTTTTCACAACCGTGTCAAGCGCGAGCGACTGTTCGTCCGTGAGGGTAATGGGTCCCTTGTCCGGTTCGACAAGTCCCGTAATGGGCCGTTGTTCCTGCTCCACCCACTCGATTCCGGCCAACCGATGCTTCACCAGCGTATCGACCGGAGAACGGGACACATTGGCGCGGCGGCAGAGGGTATTCATATCGAGGCTTCCCCCCGCCTCGGACAGGATGCGCAGGCACCGCGACTGCCCGGGCCGTTTCTCGAGGAGCTCTTCCGCTAAACGGGACGCCTCTTCCGGCCGGACAGAGAGCCTGACGAAGGGCACTTTCCGGAACCTCCCCCCGCGGCGCGCGGCCGCCGGAAGGGCGGACGCGATCGCTTCCCACCAGCCGCACTGGTAGTGCAATGCGATCCAGCGCGTCAGCTCGAGGAGAGCCCGGGAAAGGAGCGGCTCCCTGTCCACGACCTCGAGGATCTCCTTCGGGTCCTGCACGGCCGATCGGTCGGCCAGGGCCGTGCAGGTGGCCGTGATCTTTCTCCCCCCGAACCGGACGAGAACACGGACGCCGGGAATGACCTTTCCGGCCAGGGATGAGGGGACACGGTAGTCGAATATCCCGTCAACGGGAAGGTGAACGACGACGCGGGCGATGGAGGCTCGCTTTGATGACTGCTCTTTCTCGAAAAGAAAAGCCTGCCGCGCCATGTCGAATCGAGCCCTCCAGGTAGGTGAGACGGGAATGAACGATTGAAGGTACACAAAAAAGAGGTGATGCGCAACCGGGACGACCTTTATCGAGGCCTTCGGCTGGGACAAATCGCGGCGACTTGAACCAGTCCGGCCGCAGGGCCCTGACTAAAAAAACCTCCAATTCCCCCTCCTTCCTGAGCCCCTTCCGCACATTCGTGCACTTATTACATTAGAGAACAACGATTTGATCGGAGGATTTATCATGAAGAGTTTCGGAACGGCTTTCCTGCTGGTTCTTCTACTCACGTCCGCCTCGCCGGCGCAGGGTCTGGTTGACGCGGACATGGTTGCGGCGACCAGAAGCAAAACAATCATCCTTGGCGACGGATCGGGTCTGTCCAACCCGATCTGGGACAACACGTCAAGCTTGTGGGGCTATTGGGGTCATGTGGAAACCGGATATATCAACCTCGACTGGGGGTGGCTTCCAACCGGACATCACCCCTTCCTGGAGCAAGTGATCGACGGCTTTGCCTTCTGCCTGGGAAGCAACAACGTGGATCCCGCCGGTGAAACCTTTTCCGTCACGTATTTCGACCAGTGCACGGGCTGGGGGTCTACAGGCGTCCAGCAGGCGGGTTTCCTTTTTACAGGCCTGCCGAACGGCTACGGCCTCCCCGCCCTCTCTCCCGGTTACGGCTGGATCTGGATCATCACCGTTGATCTCGCCGGCTCGGGTTATGAATTTCCGCTGGACCCGGAATTCGGCCAGGGTCTTTCCCGCTGGAGCACGCCGACGATGGGCTTTACCGGGCTCGGCATTGCCGGTCCCGAGCTCGGAAGCGAAAACGCCTTCGATATTTACTATCCCAATTCCGTCTACAACGGAACCTGGTTCTTCGGAAGCACGAACTGGGCGGCCTGGCCCGAAACCCTTTACGGTCCGGGAGAAGCTCCGGCCGCGGGAATGACTTATTACGGCGAAGGCTGCCTCGGCAACGAAATCGGCCTTTACACAATCGGCGACTGGACCATGACGGTTCATTTCATGCTGACCAAGCACGGCTGGGACAAGCCCGGTTATCTCCTCGCCTCCCGAACGTGGATGCTGCCGCCTATCTACTACCCCGACCCCTGGGACGTGACCCGGCTGATCGGCCCCCTGGCGGGCGGCTCCCCCTGGCTGATGGCCGATGACGCTGTCGGCGACTTCTGCCGGTACTTTCTCACTGTTCCGTCCCAGTACCACACCACCGCCATCTACTTTCAAGGCATCGTGACTGATATGAATCCTCCCGTGCCCTGTGAAATGTCGAACGCCGTGCACAGTTGACCGGACCAATGAATAAGGACAGGACGAATGTCCTGTCCTTATTTGCATCTTCGCGATGTACGTCCGGCTAAGGCACGACGATAAAGCTCACCATGTCGTAATCCCAGAGGTTGGCATAATCGAAGCCGCCGTCGGGATCATCCTCGAGCACGAGCCACGCGCTGTACATCCCTACGGGCACGGCCATGTCCAGGATCGTGGCCGCATCGTCGAAAAGCCCGCCCGTGAAGTAGACGTTGTTCATACCGACCCCCCAGTTGGGAGCGCCGTAGTAACCGTAAGAGTAGACACCGCCAGCATTGCGCGAAATGAGGACCCAGATGTCCACGGCCGTGCCGGCAAAATCACGGGCCGCGATATCGATGGTCAGTACGACATTGTCGCCTTTCGTGACGATCACATTCTGGTCTTCGCCGTTGCACTCGATGTCGAGGAGGGGATCCTTGATGAGATCGAAAAAGTAGGCCGACCCGGACCACGTACCATTGTCGTCGTCCCGGCGCGCACCGACCATGGCGATGTCACCGTAGACGGAAACCGCATATCCGAAAAGAGCATCGACGTTACCGTCGGAGGGGAGCAGCTTGACTTCCTCCGCCCATGTCCCTGAACCCGTGTCGTATTGGAACACGTACGCCGATCCGGAATTGCTCCCATTGTCATCATCCCCGTACGCCCCGAAAACAGCGACATCAGCGGAGATAGAAACACAAACGCCGAACCAATCATCCGCAGCACCGTCGGAAGGGAGGAGCTTGGCTTCCTCCGCCCACGTCCCCGAACCGGTGTCATAACGGAACACGCACGCCGACCCAGAATCAGTACCATTGTCATCTTCCCAGAACGCTCCGATAATGGCGATATCGCTGGAGACAAAAACCGAGGCGCCGAACCAATCCTCCGCCGCGCCGTCGGAGGGGAGCAGCTTGGCTTCCTCCAACCACGTCCCGGAACCGGAATCGTAACGGAATACATAGGCAGATCCGGAATTCGTTCCATAATCATCATTTGATCGCGCTCCGATCAATGTGACATCGCCGGAGATTGAACCCGATATGCCGAACCAATCCTCCGCCGCGCCGTCGGAGGGGAGCAGCTTGGCTTCCTCCAGCCAGTTTCCGGAATATGCATCGTAACGGTAAACATAGGCCGACCCGGAATTGGTGCCATTGTCATCATCTTCATGCGCTCCGATCAAGGTGACATCGCCGGAGATGGAAACAGGACAACCGAACTGGTCATATGCCGCCCCATCCAAGGCGAGCAGCTTCTGGTCCTCATTCATCTGACCCAGCGCCAAAGTTGCGACCATTGCCAGCAAGAAGATGGGCAGTACTGCTTTTCGGAAAATCGATAGGTAATTTGGGCGTGTCATTGAGTTCTCCTCCTTCAAAAAGTGACCCGAAACCAAATCCTTAATAATCCGGAGCCTGAGTCTTAAACATCAAGCAGCCGGTTTTAGGCCGTATTTTATGATACCACAAATTTACTGATTAAAACAACCCTCTTTACCCATAACGCCACCGCCCGATTGATTTCGGTTCTCGATGGCTCTGATTAACTCGATCAAAAATCCCAGAAACAAAATGAATAGAAACGAAACGCTTTAACGGCCGGCGGGTTTATAATGAAGTCCGAAGCCTGTAATTCCAAAGGAGAGCACCATGTCACGACCCAGCCATTCCGCATGTCTTTCCCTGACGGCGGCCTTCCTGATGGCCGCTCTTTTCTTTTCCCCTTTTGCGGCCGGGCAGAGCCAGCCGCCGATCAACATCATCTTCGACATGCACAGCGATCCCCTTCCCCAGGCCAATTACCCGGTCAAGCTGATTTATTACCAGACCGACCAGCTCGACAACGGCAACTGGGTCCTCGACCAGACCGAACCGCTCGGAGTCGAGATCAGTTATCTCGCCTGCGGCGAGTTCATGGAGTTCGTCTGCCAGGACGGCGCCGGCGGCCCGGGCGCCCTCTTTTTGCAGCGTATTTACTCGAGCGGCGGCCAGATCGCGTCCCATTCCCACAATGAGTACCGCCGCGGGGCTTTTGACTGGCCTTCTCTGCCTTACAACGCCACCCTGCCCGAGGCGGCCCAGTCCTGGACGGACAACATCACCTGGGTCAACAACGCCATCCTGACGGCATACGGCCCCACGCCGCCCGAGCCCCTCGACGTGATCAACTGCGTGAAGGGCGCCCACCTGCCCAAGACCGAGCACGATTATCACGCTTTCATGGACTATTTCGGGATCGAGATCCGCGAAGGAGGCGCCGAGGAGGATTATTACGGCCTCTACAACCACCACATCCTCAATCCCTTCCGCCCCTCCGAAACGAACTACATGAGCGAGGACCTCTCCGCCCCCTTCGTGGCCATTCCCCAGGGCGCCGTGATCGGCAAGGCCGCCGTTCACCATGGAATCTTCCAGGACATGACGGCCCCCAACGTGAAGCGGATGTTCATCCAGGCATACCTCAACTGGAGGCACAACGACAGGAACGGCCTCCCCGAAAAGGTCTGGTGCTTCGGCTGGGGATCGCACAACCACGACTACCAGCCGGGCAGCCAGACACGGACCGACATGGTCGAAATGATCAACTGGCTGAACGACAACTTCATCGGAAAGGTCGATGCCACGGGATCGGTGATCGCCGGCTGGAACACCCAGAGAGGCGCCGGCGAAGATTATTTCGCATGGGAAGCCGCGCACCCGGGGGTTTCGTCCTTCGACTCGAACGGCTCATACCTCGACTGGAACGACTACCAGTACCTGCGCGCCGTCTGCCAGGAGCTCTGGGAAGCCCAGCACGCGGCCGACCTCAACATGGGCGGCGGAATCACGGCGTGGCACCTCAACAAGGGACCGAAAAACATCGTTGTCGCTTTCTCCGATTCGGGAGCCGTGACAGAGGATTTCAGCGCCTATGTGAGCAATCCCTGCCGCGTCGTGGGCGCCGAGACGGGCCTTCTCACCGGCGATGATTCCGCGTCGGTCACACTGGAAAGCGAGCCCGTGATCATCACGGAAGCAGCGCCTACTATCGCCGTTTTCGGAACACCGGCTCTCGGGCAGACCATACTCTTCACCGTGTCGGGCGACCCGGCCGCCCGGGGCTTCGTCTATGCCTCGACGGCGCCGGACAGCGCCCTCATCCCCTACGTGGGACGGCGATTGATCAGCCCCTCCGCGCCAGGGTTCAGGCGCCTCGGAGAAGGACCGATGACGGGCGGGTCGTTCACCCTGCCCGTGGCCATTCCCAATAATCCCTCGCTTTCGGGCGTGACCTTCTTTTCCCAGGGCGTTGAAAAGAACGACCTCGGCGAGATCCTCACGGTCAACTCCCTGGAGATCACGATTCTCTAAGCGCCGGCATCTCATCGCGTAAAGCCGGGACCGGATAGAGGTCGGCCCTATCCGGTCCATCACGTATGGTCCCGAACCCTCCTTGAATTATCTCTGGAATTAATATTTACTGGAAAACACCCGATAAGGAGATCGCTCGATCCATCATTCAAGCGACCCGGCCAGAGAATAACGATCGGAAAAAACGATGAAAATCAGCAAGTACATGACACGAAAGCTCATCAGCACGACCCCGGAAACATCGGTCAAGAACGCCTTTCTCACCATGCGGACCCACCGGGTCCGCCATCTTCCCGTCGTGGAAGGCGACAAGCTGGTCGGCATCATCAGCGACCGGGACCTGCGAAGGCCGAAATGGGTGGACGCGCTCGATGACTGGACGACATATTACCAGATCAACGACGACGTGGCGGTCAAGGACGTAATGACCAAGAATCCCGAGATCGTTCACACTTACGACAGGGTTTTGAAGGCGGTCCGGATCTTCAGGGAACAGCGATACGGAGCTCTTCCCGTGCTCGACAAGAATAACGACCTCGTGGGCATTCTGTCGGCCCAGGA
>CAZWHE010000039.1:0-27148 GCA_964633825.1 uncultured Phycisphaerales bacterium
AGCGCTCACTCGTGACGGCGATTCTCGTGGCGGCCCTTTTCTTTCTCGCTTTCCTCTACACGGGAGCGATAAAAATCTCTCAACGCTCGCTCGACAGCGAAATCGCCACCGTTCAAATGAATCTCAGCGGGATTTCGGGCTCTCCCACCGAACAAAACCTCAAGGCCGAAGTCGCAGGGCTCTCGACCGCGCTCGAGGAAGAGCAGGTCTTCCTTGATTCCGCCGGACAAACGATCTGCTGGCCGGAGCTTCTCGCCTACATCAGCAAGGTCATCCCCGTTGATGTTCGCATTACTTCCATGGTGCAGAACATCCATGGAGAGCTGGCCATCGAAGGGGAATCCCTCTCGGCCGACTCCGTATATGGTTTTGTCGAACCGCTCAAAGATTCCGATTTCACGAGCTCAGCCAAGCTGACGAGCCTGAACTCCGACGAAAGCGGCAATGACAGGCTCTTGAAATACAGGATCGATTGCCAATTGAACGCCTTAACCGAAGAGGACGAGTGAAAAAATGATCAGACACTTTGCCAAACTGTCGATCCGAGAACACGTGCTCAGCGCCGGGTTTGTGCTGCTGCTGTTCGGTTACCTGTTCGAAGCCGAAATCGTGGAGCCCCATCGGATGCTGCTGAACACGACCAGCGCCAAGCTCGAGGCCAGTCAAAATCTCCTTCAGGAAAAGAACAAGGCCGAAGTTGGACTGGTCGATGCCGGAAAGAAGCACAAGATTCTGCTGGAGCGGGTCGAAACAAGGAACACCCTGTTTTTCTCACCGGAGAGTTTATCGATTTTCTTTGCGGGCCTTGACAACCTGGCCGCATCCGCACAGTGCCACCTCTCGAAAGTCGATTTCCTCTCTGAAGAAAAATTGATCAGGGGAGCAGGTAAAGGAGACGGTTCCCAACAGGCGGAGACGATTCTCGAGACGTCCGGCGCGAACGGCGAAACCGCTATGAGCTCGAGGAATTTGTCGAAGATACGCATCCGGCTTATCATGGAGAGTGGATATTCAGGCATCAGGCGCTTCGTCGAACTGATCGGATCGCGGGATGAATTCATCAATGTGGGCGAAGTGAGATTGGAGATCGTTTCGCAGAACGACTCCGAGCTTCACGCGAGCATCGTCATCACGCTGTTTGTTTTGGAAAATACCATTGGGAAGGAATCATGAAAAAAACCATTTTACACCAAAAGGTTTTAACCGGAATCTTCCTCCTCTCGGGTCTGGCGGCGGTTTTCGGGCCGTTGAATGCCAACGGGCAGACAGCCTTCGGGCAGACAGCCAACGGGCAGACAGCCAACGGGCAGACAGCCAACGGGCAGACAGCCAACGGGCAGTCAGCCAACGGGCAGATAGCCTTCGGGCAGCAGGAACCCCGGCAAGAACCACCAATGGATCCGCATTCGCATCAGGCCACGAGAACCGATACCGCTCTTCCGCCCATCCCGGTGAGCCGCGGTCGGTCCAATCCTTTTGCACCGATCGAAAAGCGGACAGAAGCAAAACCGGCGTGGATGATCCAGGCGTTCAACCAACAGAACAGGCGAAATTCCGCTCAAGACCTTGCCGCATTCCGCCTCAGCGGAATCGTGTGGTCCCGGCAGCTGTCTCAGGCTCTCATCAACGACACCCTTGTCGGAATCGGAGACAGAATCGGAGGATGGACGGTTGTAAGCATCGAAAAGGACCGGGTAATTCTCAAGAACGGAAACAGGACGGAAATGATGAAAATCAAACCCGCCCATTCCGTCTGGCAACCGAATCAAAAGTGAGTGATCGGGGAGTAATGCGATGAAACTTGACAATGGTTATCGGGTGCTCTTCAAAACAGCCTTGTTTTTGCTGTTCCTTTATTCGAGCCCGATCGATCTTTCCGCTCAGGAAAGCGCGTCCGAAACACCAAAAGCCGCAGAGGAAGAGGCCCTTGTTTCGGTCGACATCGTCGACGGCAACGTGCGCGAAGTGCTTCGCGGGCTCGCCAACCAGGCCGGCACCAATGTAGCCATTACAGAGGCCGTCACCGGAAGAATCACCGTGAGCCTCAGGAACGTCCGCTGGGAAGCCGCATTCGACACCGTCGTTAAAACCGCCGGTCTCGTCTGCAAACGGCAGGCCGATTTGGTTACGGTGATGACGCCCCCGGAAGCAGGAACGGCCGGATGGGAGGACGAATCCGGTATTTTCAAAACAAAAGTCATTGCTTTCGAGTTTGTCGAAGCCAAGGCTCTGCAAGAGGCCTTCAAAGCGCTCCTCAGCCCCGACGGGCAACTGACGATCGAGGAAAAAACAAACTCCCTGATCATTTCGGACACGGAAAGAAACATCAATAAACTGGTTTCACTCGCGGGCGAGATCGACATCATGCCTCGCAAAATCCTGATCGAGGTTCTCATGGCCGATATGGTGCTGAACGACGAAAAAGATCTCGGCGTCAACTGGTCGCTCGGCAAAACCAGCGCCTCCACCAGCCTCGATTTCGCCCAAGACCTCGTCGACACGGCCGGCGACGGCGGCACCGTGACCTACAACCTGCTGCGCGGAAACTGGTCATATTCATATTTCATCCGCGCCCTCGAGCGGGTCGAGAAGGCGCGCATCCTGGCCACGCCGAAGATACTCGTTCTCAGCGGAGAGGAAGCGTCGATCGAAACGATCGAAGAAATTCCTTACCAGGAGCTGACGGAAACGAGCGCCGGCGGCCAGATCGGTACGACGGCTTTCAAGGAGGCGGGCGTGAAGCTCCATGTGACGCCCAAAATCATAAAAGACGGGCGCATTCACCTGACGATTCTGGCCGAGCAGAGCGCATCCACCGGAGAGAGCATCAACGATGTTCCCATTATCAACACGCGCAAGGCCGACACGACGCTCCTGCTCAACGAAGGGGAAACGCTCGTGATCGGCGGCCTGAGGCGGGAGGAAAAATCCAAGACGATCAGCCAGGTTCCCCTCTTGGGCGACATTCCGGTTTTGGGCGCCTTTTTCAGATACACGAACGAAGTCGTCGAAAACAGGGACCTGGTCATTTTCCTGACCCCCCGCCTCTTTGAGGAGCAGAAGTTCTCCAAAGGAGAACGGAAGATTCTGGTTGATGGAGGTTATCTCGAAAAACTGCCCTCCGAAATAATGAAGGAACGGATCCATGAAATGGCAAAAGATGTTGAACAGGGGAATGTTATTGGTATTCGTCATCGCCTTGGTGACCTGCGCAGCCGGCTGCAAAACAATCAATCGGAAACAGACGGGCGCTGATAACAATCCCGACCGGATCGAGATCATCAAAAAAGGGGAACCGGCGACTGACGACGGTTTCTGGATGAGCAGGGAGACCTTTCTGATGCTCTACGAAGCCGCCGAGAGATCGGGCGCTTTCGAGATCAAGCCGGCGGCTCCTGCCGGGCCTTAGAATAACGGGACCCATCGGGCCGGCCCTTTTCAGAGCTTGACGCGGGAGAGCGCAATCAGGGCGAACGCCGTTCCGTATGCCTTGTGGTAGTTGTAGAGAGGATAGTCCCAGAACGAACCATCCGGCTGGCGGCAGAACATCACCGCATCGAAGAGCGGTTTCATATAGAGCGCCCGGCTCTTCTCGGGCAGGTCCTCGAGAATGTACGACGCGTAAGCCATTCCGAAGAGATAGAAGTAGCCCGAAATCGCGTACCACGATTCATGGGGAACGGGGCGGCGCACCCCGATCTTCTGGAAGCGGATATGGCGCACGAGAAGATCGTCAAGCGCCCCGCTTCGCGCTTTCACCGGGATATCCCGGCCAAAAAGCGAGAGCGCATACTGACAACAGGGCGTCCGGCAGGCTGAACCCTTGATCCTGTTGACGGAATGCATGGGCCTGAGCCTGAGGTGCTCGCCGTAGGAGTAAGATCCCTCCTGCGTCTTTTGGGACGCCACGCTCCGAACGGCCCGGGCGATCATTCGCTCCGGAATCTCGATGCCGGCGCGTTTCATACGGTCGATACCGACCAGAATCGACGACGTGGTGAAGCTCGCCGAAGATCCCGCGGGCCGGTAGGTTTTGATTCTCAAGCTGAGGTACCCCCACCCGCCGTCGAGGCCTTGATATTTTCCGAGCTTCTCGACGAGCCGGCGGCAGGCCGAGCGGATCCGGCCCGCCCTGGGATCTTCGGGATGGGCCAGGAGCCATTCGCCGAAACACTGCGATGTGTACCCGAAAGCCCAGACCGAGTAATGCTCGATGCCGCGGGGCCGTTTGACATTGTAAGCCTCGAGCAGGTAGTCGATTCCCCTGTCCGCGGCCCTGCGGCCCGCATCGGTTTTGTGCGGGGAGTTTTCGAGGGCGATCACACAGAGCGCCGACGTGGCAACGCGAAATGCGTTGTGGGAGCCCGGCACCCAGCACAAAACCTCGTAAGGCCTCGCGGTGTGGTGCGAACCCCATCCCCCGTCCTCTTGCTGGTGAGTTACGAGCCAGGCGACGGCGCCTTCAACGGCATCATCAAAGAGAGGCAAAGAAGTATCGCTGGAACGGGCCGGGGAAATGAAAAATCCGGCAAGCATAAACAAGACGAAAAAACCGGCCCGGCGGACACGCCCCCTCTTCCGCCGGCAGGACCTTTCCGGCTCCCGAGCGATAAGCCCGGAATGTCCGCTCATTCTCACGGAGCGCACAGCAGCACCCTCCCCTTTTCAACGAGATCGCCGTAAACCACGACTTCACCGCCGCCGGACGGGCCGAGCTCCAAGCCGACCCGCTTGAACTCACCGCTCTTTGGATCAGCCATCCAGCAGTGAGCGTCCTTGCCCCTGCCGAAAACAGCGGTTTCGGGCAGAACGAAGACGTTGTGGAGCTCTTGGAGCACAAATTTCACGCCGGCGCGCATGCCGGCGGCAACGCCGGGGACGGGGCTTTCGAGACGGACGGCGGCTTCGTAAGCGTTCTCTCCGGCCGCTGCGCTCCCCGGTGACGGGAAACGATCAACGTGCAGCGTTCCCATAAGGGTCGGTTCCGGAGCGGCCATGGAACTGACACAGGCCGCCATACCGATGCGATACGAGCCGAGCTTCGGCTCGGGCACGTCGACGGCCACCTCGAACCGGTCCGGATCGGCAACGGAAAAGAGGGCCTTGCGTGTCGCGGCGCGGCCGCCCCGCCGACAGCGCGGCGCCGCCCGGCCCGGGCGGTAGTCTTCGGCCGATCCGTGGAGCAGAACACCCGGCCGGGTTGCGCGCAGCGTCATGAGCCCTCGGTCCCGCAGCAGGCGCTCGAGCTTTTCCCGCTGGTCCTTCAAAGAGAGCCCGGCTTTGTCGATGCCGTCTTTCCTCGTGCGGCTTTCGATCTCCTGCGTTTTCACCAGGTGATCCAGGGCGCGTTCCCGGGCCATAACAGATCGGCGTTTCTCGTCGGTCTGGAGAGGTTCGGTGAAGCCCGCGGCATACCCGCGCTGGTCGGCTCGGATCTTCTCCGATTTGATCGATAGGGCGAGATTGCGGCGCGCCCTCTTGAGCACGATCTCCTCGGTGGCGTCGGTGAGCTCGTCGTCGCGGTACATGGCTTCGAGCTGGGCCAGCTCGTCTTCCTGATCCTCGATGCTGCTCTCGAGATATCTCTGCCGCAGCTCGGCATTGCGCGCCGCGAACTCGAGCTCGTACTCTTCCCATCCCTTCAGGGAGCGGCGCGCATTCTCCAGCCCGGCGCGCGCGTCTTCGATGCTTTCCCCGGCCGACTTTTCCGCAAGGACCGCGCGGGCGAGAGCATTTTTGAGCGCCAGCTCGGCTGAACGCACCGCCCGCTCGGCCTGTTCGATATGGCGGTCGATGGAGCGCGGGCAGAACCGGGCGATCACGTCGTTGTCTCCCACAGGCGTGCCGTGCGGCAGAACCTCGAGGAAGAGCCATTCGCCCGCGTATTCCTCGGGCCAGATCTCGATCTCATCGAAGACCGTGGGAACAAAGGTACCCCTTCGGGTCGCCTCCTCGGTGAAATCGCGCCTCTCGGCAACGACGCTTTCGGGCGCTTTCTTCGCAGCCTCGTCCTGGGCCGCCGCCGCCGACAGGGCCGCAATGGTCATGATAAGAACAAGATGGAAGCGCATGAGAATCTCCTTCCTCTCCTCAGTGATTCGGGAGAGTTTGATCAGCCGATGCGGAATATCGCTGAATCTGCGGTTCCGGACAACACCGGCCGCGACGCAGACGCTTGAAACTGATATCATGATATCTTCAATCGCAGCCGCGAAGCAACATCCCTTCGCATTGGCAACGAGGTCCCGTCGTTTTTGGAGTCCCCGTCATATGTGCCTGAAGATCATCGCCCTCCTCCTCTTAACGATCTGTGCGATAACGGCGGGCTCATGCAGCCTGCATGTGGGAGCGAAAAAAAAGAATCCCCGGCTCATCGTCCTCGGTATTGCCCAGGACGGAGGAATTCCCCAGGCAGGCACGAAGGAGCATGAGGGCTGGAACGATCCCGCCTTCAGGCGCCTCGTCGTCTCCCTCGCCGTTGTCGACCCGAAAACGTCCCAACGATGGCTCATCGACGCCACGCCCGATTTTCGGGACCAGCTGCATCGGCTCGACGCTCTCTTTCCCGTGGACGGGAAGCCCGGTCTCGACGGAATCTTTCTCACCCATGCCCATATGGGGCACTACACCGGCCTGATGCATCTCGGCCATGAAGCGATGGGCGCCCGGGGAGTTCCTGTCCATGTCATGCCCCGCATGGGCGAATACCTGAGCAGCAATGGACCCTGGGACCAGCTCGTCCGGTACGGAAACATCGTTCTCGATCCGCTCGAAGACGGCAAGCCGGCCCGGCTGAACGACCGCATCACGATCACGCCTTTTAAAGTGCCCCACCGCCAGGAGTATTCCGAGGTCGTAGGATTCAAGATCGACGGACCGGCCCGATCCGTTCTCTTCATTCCCGACATCGATGCATGGGAGGAGTGGGACGAGGCCGGAACCCGGATCGAGGACGCGATCGCAGCGGTGGATGTCGCCTTTCTGGACGGCACGTTCTTCTCGGAGAACGAGATACCGGGTCGAGACATCTCTTCCTTCCCCCACCCATTGATCACTCACAGCATGCGCCGGCTGAAAACGCTGCCGCCAAACGAGCGAAGCAAGGTTCGGTTCATACACTTCAATCACACCAATCCCGCCATCCATGCGGAGAGCGAGGCGCGACGAGCGATCGAAAAAAGCGGTTTCGGGGTTGCCGAGGAGATGGAGCACGTCGATCTTTAGGGGGACACAATACGCGGTAACCCGTAGCCGCGGGCTTTTTCCGTAAATAAAGAAGGCCCGTCAAGGTCACGGACGCAGGGGGTCTGCGAACATAATCTGCAGGCTTTGCGAGGACTTGTTCGCAGACCCCCTGCGTCCATGATCCCTGGCGAGCCCTCTTCAGATGAAAAAAACGCTACGGGTTACCGCGTATTGTGTCCCCCTGTCTGTCCCCCTGTCTGTAGAACTGCAGGCAGCTGTAGATATTCGCCGCCATCACTTTCTCGCCGCCCGAGCGGGCGAGGTGCAGCGCCTTTTCCGCGGTCCGGATCGCATCGTCTCTTCTACCCGAAGCGAAGTAAGCCGCCGCAAGCGTATTCAGGAAGTAGGGGCTGGCGTAGCCGGTCAGTTCGCACGCCCTTTCGGCAAACCGGACGGCTTCAACGGGATCTCTGTATTCGATTCTTTCATGCGTCGCCAGAATCCTGGCCAGGTTGTTGGCCGGCTCGGGCCGCTTCGGATCGAGACTGCACGACTTGCGGTATTCTAAAATCGCCTCTCCGACCCGGCCCGACCCAGCCAGGATATTGGCCAAGTGATAATGGGCTTCGGCATATTCAGGATCGATCCTGATCGCCTCGGAAAAGTGATTCATGCACTCGTCGATTCGACCCAGCACGGCGAGGGTGTTGGCCAGGTAGCAGTGCGCCTTCGCGTTGTCCGCATCGATCTGCAGCACCGCTTCATAATTCGAAAGAGCCTCGTTCACTTTTTTCTGTTTCAAAAGGAACGCGGCCAGGTTGAAGTGATATATCACGGTTTCCGTTTTATTGCCGTATTCGTTATTCACGGCCTCCCGGTAATGGGCAAGCGCTTGATCGATATCCCCTTCTTTTTCATATACCGCCGCGAGAACGGTGTGAATGATCCCCAGGCCGGGGCGTCTCCCGAGGATTTGATTGCACATGGCCTTCACATCCTCCGTCCGGCCGCTGTCGCGAAGAAAGAGCATCTCGACGATCTTGTTGAAGAGGTCGACATGATCCTTGGGATCGTCCATGCCGCCGGACAATTCACCGTCTTCTTCGATGCCCGAGCCGAGATAGCCGATGCCCCTCAGGCGGTCCAGGCTCTGCTCATCCGCCCTGTAGGAGCTTTCATCTCTTTTCATCCGGCTCGTTCCGCTCAATATGCCGTCCAGCCCTTTTTTCATGAGCCGGGCCCGTTCTTTTTCTTTTTCGAAGAGATTGAACTTTTCAGCGGGATCGTTTTTCAGGTCGAACAATTCGGGGCTCGAGGAATGAATGTACTTCCAGCCATTGCCGACGACCGATGCCAAGTAACTGCACCCGAGCGAAGTGGGAAAGAGACATTCGCTGTACAGGAATCTCTTTCCATCCCGATCCGCGCCGGGGCCGAGGCGGGCCGACAGGTCCTTCCCCCTCGCCTGAGAAGGCGGGGCAATGCCGAAATATCCGCAAACGGTCGGGACGATATCGATCAAACCCGCCACGGCGCCGACTCTTTCAGGATCTCTGTCGTCCGGAACCTTGATAATCAGCGGAACCTTTATCGTTGAGTTATAAACAAAGTAGCCGTGGGTCTCCTCACCGTGATCGCCCAGACTCTCGCCGTGATCGCCGGTAATGATGATCATCGTCGAATCATAGAGCCCCAGCCTCTCGAGCTCGTCGACCACCTCTCCGATGCAGTGATCGGTGTAAGCGATTTCGCCCGCATAGGGATTATCGGCATATGACGCGGCAAAAGGCTCGGGCGGTATGTAGTCGTGGTGAGGGTCGAAATAATGGAGAAAGAGAAAGAAATCCTCCTCCGAATGTTCGCCCAGCCACTCGATCGCCAGCCGGCTGATCTCGGCCGCTTTGCGCTCGCGGAAATGATGCTGCTGCCGATTCAGCGCGAATTCATTACCCCCGAACTCATCGTCATACCGATCAAATCCCTGGGCGAACCCGAACTGCGAGTGCATGACAAAAACGCTCACAATGGCGCCCGTTGTGAACCCATTCGCGCCCAGTATCTCGGCAAGCGTCGTGTTGGAACCGTCGAGCCAGTAGCCCACGTTGTCGCGAACCCCGTGATAGGGCGGAATCGTCCCCGTCAATATCGTGCTGTGAGCCGGAATGGTGAGCGGAACGGGCGAGATGACGTTCTCGAAGAGCAAGCCGTCACGGGCCAGGGCATCGATGTTGGGAGTGGTTTTCTCCGGGTACCCGTAGCAGCTCAAATAATCGGCGCGGCACGTGTCGATGCTGATCAGAACGACCCGGCGCAATTCTTTCTGAGAATATGTCCGGATCAGAAACCAAGCCGCAGCGACGGCAATGATTCCCCCAAGCCCTATGGCTGCGATCATCCCGAGCGATCGACCGGTTCTTGGAATGGAGCTTCTATTCATTGTTCAGACGGCCATGATCTTGGAGCATACCGCACCGACCGCGCCTTTTTGGCATGGCTTGGTGGTCATGAACTCCCCCGAGTGCCGCGCCTGGATGAGGAGCGCCTCGGACAGTGTCGCCTGTGTGCTTTCCTTGATGTTCCTGAAGATGGCGTCCCGGGCCGCCTCGACGGCCGGATCTCCGGCGGCGGCGAGCCCGCCCCTGTCCACGGGCATCTCCTTGAGCGCCCCTTCTTCCAGAGGCCGCATGGCCAATCCGTGATCGCCTCCGGTTACGACCTTCCATGCCGCGGCGAGGGCGTCCTCCAGGGGACCGGCGTAGTCGATCAGCCAGCCGACGGCCTCCTCGGCCTTGACCGGTCTCCCCTCGAGCAGGAGCTTGAAGAGCTTGGGCCGGTTCCCGGGACCGGTTTTGCGGAAAGGCCAGTGACACCCCTCCATGCCGGGAACAACGGGGAGGGTCACCTCGGGCATGCCGAGGTCCGCGCCCTCGACGGCGAAGACATAATGGCAGTGGGTGATGAGCTCCAGCATGCCGCCCAGGCAGCGCTTGCCGTTGATAAACCCGAGGGAGACCTCGAATTCGTTGTGCAGCCTCCGCGCCGTCTCGGACCAGGCGCGGGCGATCTCGACGCCCTTCTCGGCGTCCTCCAGGGCGGGAAAGAACTCGGTCGTGTCTGCGCCCACCATCTGTGTGGAGAGGTGGAAATCACCGGTCACGATCACCCGGCCGATCCCCTCGGCCTTGAGCCAGTCGACGGCCCGGTTCAGCTCGGCATCGACGTCGCTGTTGTAGCTCTCCCGCCCGATCGTGATGACCCCGGCCGAGCCGTCGTGCTCGGCGTTGACATAGAGCTGCCGCCACTCGGCGTCGCCTATTCTCTCGAAAGCCTCCGGGTGCCAGGCCTTGCCGGCCGCCTCGGGGTGCAGGGCGTGGTACGCCTCGACCAGCCCGAGAGCGGCCTCGGGTCCGAGCTTTCGGATCTTGGCCAGGACGCCGCTGTTGAACTGTGCGCAGAGCTCGCCGATCGAATTGATGAGAGAGAAGTGGGAGCGCTCTTCGTGGACCAGAAGGCCGGCCATCTGAAAGATCGGCCCCATGACCCAGGCGTTGAATTCCTCTTCTTCCTCTTGATCGAGGCTCCAGTTGACCAGGGGCCTGAAGTGATTCTGGGGGTACCAGTTCTCGCCGCTCACCCTGCGCTCGTCGAGCTCGGGCGTGGGCGTGAAGAGCTCGCCGTAGTGCTCGCTCAGGTGGTGGAGACAGGACCAGGTGAGGAAGTTGGCGCCCTGGGCGCCGATGGCGTCGTGGGCCCGGAAGGGATTCGGCCCGAGCGTTTTCCGGACCAGCTTGTCGATCTTCCAGAAGGGCATGTTGGACGCCCGGTGATACCTGGATCCCGTCAGGGTCAATCCGCAGAAGAGCACGTCGAGCACGAAGGACCAGCTGTCGCTCACCGGCATGGGGATCATTCCCAGGGCCCAGAAGAGCTGGGTCACGGGCGATGTCTCGGGCTCCACGATCTCCCAGATCTTGTTGATCTCGTGGGGGAAGGCCGGGTGGGCGATGCCCACGCCGAGCTGGGACGACGGAAACCCGGACGTGACCGACATGATCGCGATCTCGGGAAAGGCGGCGCGGAAAATCTCGTAGTGGGCCTTCTTGATCTCGAGGATCTCGGGAATCGCTTCGAGGAGAAAACGCGGCCGGAAGCCGCCGAGGCTCTCGGGCAAGTGCTCGCCGTCGTAGCTGAGGCGGATCACGTTCTCCATGATCTTGTTCGCCCCGCCTTGGCCGAAGGCGCGGACCAGCCCCGGGTACTGCTTGCCGATCCCGTCGGGCACGCCCGGGAAGTCGAGGGCCACGACGGGCACGCCGTAGGACTCGAGCCGGGAGCCGAGCTGCATCGCCTTGCCGGCGCCCACGATGCCGTTCGCCCCGGAAATGACGAGCGAGCCGCGCTCTTGCGGACCGCCGAAAACCCGGTCGACCAGGTCGCCTGCGTCGACGGGCGGGCGCCCGCGCCGGAAGATCTCGAGAACCGTTCCCAATCCCAGCGTCTCGAGCGTCGATTGTCTCATAGACTTTGTCATGACCGGCTCCCTCCTTCCGTGACTTTCAAGACCGCGGCGATCCCAACGTCTCCGGCGGCGCAGCCGAAGACGAGCACGTATCCGCCTCCCAGATCAACGGCCTCCTCGAGCGCTTCGATCAGCACCCTGGTCAGCGTGGGTCCCTGGGGATGTCCCCAGACGAGGGGGCAGCCCGTGTTGTTCATGTTGCGCCAGTCGCAGTCGAGGACCTTGGCGAAGATGGCGTCGTTCACGGCGAAGGGGTTGTGGTTCTTGACCACGGCCATGTCGGCCATGGCCAGGCCGGTCTGCTCGAAGAGCTTCTGAACGGCCAGCGCGGGTGCTTCGGGCATGTAGCTCGGAAGGGTTCTCATCTCGGCCTGGGCCACGAAGGAGATGTCGATCTCGGGCCGCGGGCTGAGCTCGCGCGCTCTCTCCCGGGTCGCGACGAGCATCGTCGCCATGCCGTCCGAGGCATGCGTCTGCGTTCCGCCGGTGATGCACGTGTCGAGCTCGCGCATCCCCCTCAGGGAATCGAGCGTGATCCGCCGCACACCGAGGTCGTCGTCCACCATCCCCAGGTGGCGGCCCTGCACGTTGAGCACCTCGAGGGGAACGAGGACCCGGTCGAGAAATCCCGAGCTCTTCGCTTCGAAGTACTGCTCGTATCGGAGGAAGGCCAGCTCGTCCACCTCCCTCCTGTCAATCTTGTACTTCCTGGCCGCTAGCCCGGCCGTGGCGATCATGGCGTTGGCCGTGGCGGGATCGAACCCGAAGTTGTCCCAAACGTCGCTGAGGGCCTGGGTCCGCTCGTAAGAGCGGCGCTCGGGGAAGACGCCGACGGGCGAATCGCTCGTCCGGTCGAAGGTCACCACCCCCACCGTGTCGTCCGCGCCGCTCTCCACCCGGCCGGCCGCCAGAACCACGGCCTGGAGACCGGTGGCGCAGGCCTGTTCCATGTGGAAGCCCGCAAGGCGGTAACCCATGCAGCTCGAGACGAGGGGCGCCGTCCAGAACTTCCAGTGCCAGGGAATGGTCGACCCGATGACGAGATAGTCGAGCTCGCTCTTGGGGACCTTTCTCTTGCCCAGAATCCTGTTCGCCGCCTCCCCGGCGAACTGGCCGATGTTGACCTCCGCCAGGGGAGACATCTGCCACGCGGGAAAATAACTGCTTCCCCAGGTCCCGTAGGGGATCCTGGCCCTGGGAAACATGGCGTCTCCATCTTTCATGGTCGTCTCCTTATGCTCCGCTTCTGAGAATCGGGAGTGGCCCACGATTTGTAAGAAACCCAAAATAACGCTTCCCTCTCTCCGGTCAAGCATGGAACGCAATGTTCCCCGCTCAACTCGCCGGTTCCAGCCAGGGGAGGAAGAACTCGACGAGCTTTTTCCTCACCTTTCCCTTCCCCTCTTTGAGGCTCAAGGAGTTCAAGACAACGGAGAGGCTGCTCACCAGCATGGCCGCCGCGGCGATGAGAGGGTTGAGCAAGCCCGTCACCGCGAGAACGATGCCAATCGTGTTATACAGAAAAGCCCAGACGAGATTCTGTCTGATCGTCCGCACCGTGCGGCCCGACAGCTCGAAAGCACGGGCCACGAGGGAGAGATCGTCCCTCAGCAGGGTGAAAGACGATGATTCCACGGCGATCTCGGTCCCGCCCCCCATGGCGATCCCCACATCGGCCCGCGCCAGGGCGGGGGCGTCATTGACGCCGTCTCCCACCATGGCCACCGTGCGGCCGCCCTTCTGCAGCTTTTCGACGGCAAGTATCTTTTCTTGTGGAAGGACTTCGGCCGTGTAATCGTCGATACCGGCCCGGCCGGCGACGGCGGCCGTGGTCTCCTCGGAATCGCCGGAAAGAAGACTGACCGAAATACCCCGCTTCGCGAGGCCGCCCACCGCCTCGGATGCAGAGGGTTTCAGGCCGTCGCCCAGAACAAGACAGCCGGCGTTTTGATTTCCCTCTATGCCGAAAAAAACGACGGTGTGCCCCCGGCCGGAGCGGTCCCGGGCCGTCTCGGCCAGCTCCCGCGGGATCTGGAAACCGCCTTCTTTCACGAAAGCGTCGCGGCCCGCCATGACGCGGCGGCCCCCCTTCGGCCCCACCCTCCCCTCGATCCCCATACCGTCCGTGATACGCACGCCGCCGGCATCTTTCGCACGGGAATCTTCTTCTCCGGCCGCCCTGACGATCGCATCCCCGATGGGATGGTTGGAATGCCGCTCCAGCACGGCAAGGAGCGAAAGGGCCTCCCCCGCGTCGTTGCCGCCGGCATCGATCTCGAGCAGCTCGAACCTCCCCTCGGTGAGCGTTCCCGTTTTGTCGAAGACCACCGTGTCCACCGATCCGGCTGTCTGGAGAACAACGCCGTCTCTGACCAGGATCCCCTCTTCCGCAGCCCGCCCCACTCCGGCCGCGATTGCGAGCGGGGTCGCCAGGCCGAGGGCGCAGGGACAGGCGATGACCAGAACGGTGATGGCCCGGAGCACGGTCGTTTCCGTGCCGGCTCCGGAAAGGACGAGACCGGCCGCCGTGGTCAATGAAACCAACAGCACGGCGGGCACGAAAAAGCGCGCCACGCGGTCCACGCCGAGCTCGAGGGGCGATTTCCCGGCCAGCGCGCCCTCGACCATGCGGATGATGCCCGAGAGAAGGGTGTCATCACCCACGCAGAGGGCTTCCACCTCGATGACGCCGTTCATGTTCATCGTCGATCCGGCCACCCTGTCGCCCGCATTCTTTCCAACGGGCTTCGACTCTCCGGTCAGGAGCGATTCATCCACCGTCGTGCTCCCCGCTCTGATTTTCCCGTCCGCCGCGATCTTCTCGCCCGGCTTGACAACGAACCGGTCGCCCTTCTCGAGGGTTTCGATCGAGACGAGACGCTCCCCGTCGGGCGTTTGGATGCGCACCTTTGCGGGCAGCATCCGGTAGAGCCTGTGAATGCCTTCGGCCGTTCTCTCCTTGGCCGAGCGCTCGATGAATTTCCCCACAAGGAGAAGCGTGACCAGCGCGGCGGCCGTGTCGAAATAGAAATGATCATCCCCTTTCAGCAGCGCATAGAGGCTGTAGAAGAATGCGGACAGGATGCTCATGGTGAGGAGCAGCTCCATCGTCGGGGCCCCGGCGCGCAGGCTCCGCCAGGCCTTGCGGTGAATGGGCAGCCCGCACCAGAAGACAACGGGAACGGTCAGCACGAGAAGGATGACGGGGACCAGGGATTTGGCCTCTGCAGCGAGCTCCTCGAAATAACCGATGTAGAGCACGTAGCTGAAAAACATGATGTTCATCAGGAGAAAGAGGGCGATCCCCATCTTGATGAGGAGGGCCTTGCGCTCCGCCGCGCCCCGGGAGCGGATCTCGTCCATCGACAGGGCCTTGTACCCCAGGTCCTCTATCGTTTTTGTGATGTCGGCGGCGGTGATCTCATAGGGAATGTAGTGTATCTTGGCCGTGTCCGAGGCGAAGACGACCCCGGCGTTGACAACGCCTTTTTGAGACCCCAAGACCTTTTCGATCAGCCAGGAACAGGCCGAACACCACATCCCGTCGAGATGGAGAACAAGCTCCCGCGCGTCTTTCAGATCAGCGGGCGTGAGCTCGGGTGCGCTGGGAGATCTCTCAGGGCGGCCGATAATGCCCAGGCTCAGGCACTGTTTGTAGAGAGCCGACTCCGTGTAATTCCCATCGATGAGGCCGCTTTCGGTCAAGAGCCGGAATACATGCCGGCATCCGGCGCAGCAGAAAAAATAGGTGCTGCCCCCTCTTTCGTCCGTGAAGGGGCTGCGGGGCAGGCGCAGGCCGCAGAGATCGCAGTGGGTTTTCGGGTGCATGAAGGAACCTATGCTAACCTCAAAGCGTCAAAAATTTTCGAGCAAAAATGTTCGAGAGTGCGACAGATGGAGCAAAAAACGGGTTTTTTCTTCCGGAACTCGGTTCACGCCAAGTGAGGACAGGAAAATTCCGTTTTTTGTCTCCAGACGGCGTGATCTCGGGCAAGCGCAGCGTTTTGTGCCGGAAATTTTTAACGCTTCGAGGTTAATCCGTCTCTTCGATAACGGCGCCGTTTTCATACTTGACCGTAACAACCGGACGCAGCGAGGCCACGATAATCACGATGAGCATTATAACGACGAAGAGCAGAATGGTCCCGTAGATGATCTTCTTCATTGCTGATTTCCCGGCCCGCCGGACTCCTGTGCCGGCAGTACGAGCTCATCTCCCTTTTCGGGCATGAAAAAGACGGCTTCGATTTCGGTTCTCACCGCGGAATCCTCCGTGTTGCGGAGGACCAGCACGAGGCTGTTCGGCCCGGGGCGGAACGCTTCGCCCTTCGAGCTGACAGCCAGCCTGAGCCTCTGCGTTTCTCTCGATTTCAAAAAGACCGGGTTCGGGGAACAGTCTACCTGTATGTCCCCGGACCTTCCATCGGGCAGCGAGCACTCGATGAGGAACAAACCGTCCCTGAGGCTCCGGTTTTCTATCCTGACCGAGTAATCGTTGTATATTCGATCGTCCTCTTCCACCCGATAAAGCGTCGAACGGTCGCCGGCGGCGCTGATCGAAAGAGGCTGCCGAGCCCGGACCAGAAGAGCGAGCCCGATCGTGTAAACGACAACGAGGCCCAGGATGATCCACCGCCGCGTATCGACGAAGCCGAGCTTTTCATACCACTTGTCGCGCTTGTCCGTCTCCCCCCAGGAAAAAGCCAGGAGTCCCGTTTTGCCCCGGCGCGCCAGCACGGCGCTGCATGCATCGATGCAGTCGCCGCAGTAGATGCACTCCGTCTGGTAGGGCGATGTCCGGATATCGATGCCCGTGATGCAGCACTTCACGCAGGCGTCGCATTCGATGCAGTCGTCGGCCCGGCCATTATCATAGCGCACGATCTGGGTCTTCGAGTCGGTGACCAGAAGCTGCATCATCCCGTAAGGGCACGCCTTGGTGCAGTACTTCTCGCGCCAGAGCATGATGTCGACAAAGATAAAGAGAGCAATGCCGACGATGAACCAGCCGACAACCGGGTTCAGCTCCCCTCTCCATATCTCGGGCAGCATCCGGTAGGGATCGACGAAGTAGGCGACGAGGTTGAAGCCGACGACGAGCGATAGAGCCGACACCCAGACCGCGGCGAGTCCCTTGACACAGATCAGGCGGACGAGCCCGCTTCTCTTCCGCTTGTATTTGAGCAGGCGGGCGGCCTTCGCCTCGAACCACTGCGACAGAAGGATCAGAACCATCTGCGGGCAGATCCACCCGCAAAAAACCCGTCCGTAGAGCATGGAAAAGAAAACAATGCCCCACAGGACCAGCATGAGAACGAGAAAAAGAAGGTAAAACTCGTCCACCCAGAGCACGCTGCTGAAAAAATAAAACCGCAGCGTGGGAATATCGAGCCTGAGCAGGTTCAGGAAGGGCAGCACGACGATGACGATCGTGCCGGCCGCCTGAACGAGTCGGCATTTCGAAGCATATGTTGACAGGGCCATCGATTGATTTCAAAAACGGTTCGGACAGACCCGAAACCGCTGTGTTGTGCTGAACAACCGCCGCTCCGTTCGGTCCGGTTATTCGGCCTTCTCTATTTCGGTCTGCACCTTCTCTTGATCGAGATCGTAATCCGATTTCCAGTCCCATCTCGTAAAGAGATAGTAGATGCAAAAGAGCGAGATCACGATGTACGAGAGAAGGAGAAACCACCCCGGCCCCTTTTTGTGATCCTGCTCGATGACGGTCTCTTCCAGCTCGCCGGTCGTATTCGGTTTTTTCGTTTCTTCGGTCATGGCTATTCCTCCTCACCGCCGGGAGAACCGCTTCCGCCCATGGAAGGAGCGCTCATATTCGCAAGCTTCCGGGCGACTTCCACCCCTTCTTCACGCCATTTCAGGTTGGTGCCCAGCTTCTGAATATAAGCCACAAGGGCTTTCAGGTCGTCGGTGGGCTGGTTCTGATCGGTGAAAAACCAGGAGTAGGAGGGCATGATCGATCCGGGCGACGTGCTCCTCGGATCCCTGAAGTGATTGACGAGCCACGAGTTGTCATACTTGCCCCCAACGCGGGCGAGATCGGGTCCGGTGCGACGCGTTCCGAGCATGTGCGGCATATCATAGACGAATTCACCCGGCTGGGAGGGCGGAGCCTTGATGTGCGCACGGATGCCGAAACGCTTGAAGGTTTCCTCCTCTCCCATTCCGTAGCGCATCGTTTCGTTGAGCAGGTTTCGAACCTGCTGGGTGTGGCAGTACCAGCACCCCTCGCTCTCGTAGATCTTCTTTCCTTTGAGCTCCAGTTCGGTGTAAGGCTTGGCGTCCTTCGCCGGCGTGTTGAGATCCTCGTCCATGAGAGGCACGATCATGGTGAAGTACGTGCCCAGCAGCATGAACAGGATGACGAGCAGAGCGAAAGCCACAACCTTTGTTTCCAATATGTTCATAAGAATTTCCTTTTGTTAAGCGGCCTTCACTTCCACTGATTGCGATCCGAGCCGGACGGTTTTCACGATATTGACTGCGAAAACGAGCTGGCCCAGCATCATAACGACGGCCGAGAAGAGTCTCACCACGTAGTAGGGGGACATGGTTTTCACCGTGTCGAGGAAGGAGAGCTTGAAATCCATCCACTGGAGTCCCTGGAGAAAACCGCCGATCCAGAGGCTGACGGCAAACCCGAGAAAGCCGACGAAAGAGAGCCAGAAATGCCACTCTCCGAGCCGCTCCGAATAGACCGATTTCTTTCCCAGCATCCTGGGCAGGGAGAAGTAGATGCCGGCGATGGCGAAGAAGGTGAACGCGCCGAACACGGCCATGTGGGCGTGGCCCACGATCCAGTCGGTCTTGCTCACGATCTGATTGACGCTGCGCAGCGAATGCATGGGCCCCTGGAAACAGGTGAGAAGGTAAAAAACCGTCCCCGCGAGGAGGAACTTGACCACGTAATTGCCCTGGGCCCACTTGCCCCTCAGCGTCCCGAAGAAGTTGGCGATCACCGTCCAGACGGGGATGAGAAGAGAAACGCTGAAAAGGATGGCCACGGTCTGCAGCCAGACGGGAATCGGTCCGAAGAGGATGTGGTGCGCGCCGTTCCAGATATAGAGGAAGGCGATGGTCCAGAAGCCGATGAGGGAGAGCTTGTGGCTGTACAGGGGATTTCCCGTCGACTTGGGAATGAAATAGTAGGCCAGGGCGACGCCCACGGGAGTGAAGATGAGACCAACGGCGTTGTGGCCGAACCACCAGTTGACGTTGGCGTCGTTCACACCGGAGTAGACGGGCAGGTTGCCCACAACCCAGAGGATCGTCGTCCAGAGGATCGTGCCCATGATATACCAGAGGCTGACGTACATCTGGGGCCGCTTTCGCTTCGCAATGGTGGCGAAGATATTGACCGCAAAGAGCACCCAGGCGACGGCCACGAGGGCATCGAGCCACCAGACGAGCTCGAGGTATTCCCTGGCCTGGGTCTGCCCCGCCGCCAGGGTGACCACGGCGCTCAGGACCACGAAGATCCAGATGACGAGCGTGGCGATGCCGAGCTTCTCGCTGAAGAGGCGCGTTCCGCAGAGCCTGGGAACGATGTAGTAACAGAGCCCCATGTTGGCGGCCAGCAGCCATCCGAAAAGAACGCCGTTCGTGTGAATCGGCCTGATCCTTCCGAAGCTCAAGATACCGAGCCCGCCGAGAAACTCGGGAAAGACGAACTTGATCGCCATGACGAAACCCACCAGTATGGTGATCAAGAAAAAGAGAACAGCCGTGTAGGTGAACCACTTGGCTGCCGTATCCTCATGTCTCGCCATCCATTCCTCCTTTCTTTCGGAAAAAAGACACTCTTATTTTAAAAGACGACATCGCCTTTTTCTCTCACAGCGTCTGCCCGGGCGCGCAGGTATTGGATGATCCGCCACCGCTCCTCGTCGTCGAGCACGCCGATCCAGGGGAGCATGGACGTGCCGGGAACGCCGTTCGTCACCGAGTCGTAGATCCGGGCGTCCGTCAGATAATCGATAAACGGGCGCTCTCCGAAAGAGATGACGACCACCAGGTTGCGCGGGGCCGGGATCAGATTGGGAGCGATCACGCCCCTGCCGTCCCCCTTGGCGCCGTGGCAGGAGGCGCAGTAATTCATGTAAAGATTCCGCCCCTCCGAGAGGCCTTGTTCGGTCTCGGGAAGGGGATTTCGAATGTCGGAATCCACCTTCTGATAGGCGACCGAATTGGGAAGCCCCGTTGCGTCGCCGGCTGTCAGGGACCGGATATAGTTGGCCACGTCCCAGCGCTTGTCCGCGCTGATCAAGAGCTCGAAGGGGGGCATGGCCGTGCCCCGCACACCTCCCGCGACGGACGTATAGATGCGGTCGTCGGTGAGATAATCGACGAACTCGGCGTTGCGCAGGTTCTGCGGCCTGGGTTCGAGGTTCAGGGACTGGAGGCCCCGTCCGTCGGCCCGCCTGCCGTGGCAGCCGGCGCAGTATTCGAAAAAGACATCCCGGCCGGCTTTAATCGACTCCTCGGTCATCGGTTTGGGATTCTCGAGGGGCGCCTCCCCCTTCAACGGACCGTATAGCAAAAAGAAAACCGGGACCAAGGCGATCATGGGAATCCGCACAGAGCGAACCAGCCTGGTCCGGAGCTTCTTCTTTTCATTGCCTTTCGTCATTTCGCGCTCTCTTTCACTCATAACAAAACCTTTTCCCTCATCAATGGCAGCAGTCGCTCCCTCCGCCGCCCGTGAGCCACGCGAGATAGGGAACATGAAAACCGCGAAGCAGAAGAATCACGCCCATGAGGATGACCGAGACGGCGGCGAGCCGCTCCGCTCCTTTCCGGACCTTTGCCGAGAAGAGGGAGGAGAGGCTCCCCACCAGGACGAGGGCGGGTGCCATTCCTATGGCAAAGAGCGCCATGGTGAGCGCTCCGTAGCCCACGTGCTGGGTCGCCGCCGCCTTGACGACAAGGGCGTAGAGGATGCCGCAGGGAAGGAGAGGGGTCAAAAGCCCCAACAAAAGCTTGCTTTTCAAAGACGGGCTCTGGAGAAACCTCCCCAGCAGCCCGATCGCTATTCCTCCCCCCGCTTTATTCCGGGAGAGAGCGGAGGGGAGGGGCAGGATCCCGAGGAGAAGAATTCCGGCAACAACCATGGCTGCGCCGCCCACAATGGAAACATATTCACCCACTGTCTGAACGGAGCTGAACGCCATGCCCGCGATCCCGGCAAGAGCGCCCAATAAAGAATAGGAGAAAATCCTACCGCCGTTGTAAGCAACATGCAGCCCCATCACCCGGCCCAGAGCGGAGTTGCGCGCCGGCACGGCATGGGACGCGGACACGCCTCCCGACAGGGAGTAGGCAAGCACAATGGGCCCGCACATGCCGATGCAGTGGAGGCTCGAGAGAAGCCCTGTCACGAACACGAGCCAGAGATCGATCATTCGTCCTCCTCGGCGGCATAGATCTCGGCGTAATCCACTTTCAGCTCCTTGAGCGATTCGAGATAGAGCTCGAGTGCCTTAAGCTCCGACTCGGAATACTCGAGATCGGGCATGATCGACCCCCCCACGAGCCTGCGGGGATCGATATGGTGTTGGATCATCCACTCCCCCGTTCTCTGCAGGCCGTAAACACTCAGATCGGGCCCGACTTGGCCGCCGTCGCCGTTGATCATGTGACAGGCGATGCAGGCTTTTTTCTCGAAGACTTTCCGGCCCGAATCGATGCTGACCTCGACCTCTTCCGGTTTTTGCCCGATCCATTTCTTCCTGTCTATGAAATGCCCCACCGGGCCGCCCACGAGGTTTTCTCCCGTGAGGCTTTTCAGATAGATGACCAACGCTTTGACATCGTTCTCGGAAAGATCCATTTTCGGCATGAGCGACTCGATGTTGCTCGCCTTTGGGTCCTTCATGGACTCCCTGAGATAATCAATCGACCACTTGCTTCCCACGTCGGAGAGCTCGGGCCCGAGCTTGCCCTTCGAAACACCGTCCACTTTGTGGCATCCATAGCAGGCTTTCGCCATGAAGAGCTCGGCCCCCTTCCGGAGAAGAGGGGTCTCGTCCAAATATGGCCTGGGGTGACACTTGGCGCACCCCGTCTCGACAAAGTCCCCCTTGAGCCGCGGTTCTTTCCAGTGCTTGCCCTCGCCGTGTGCGTCTTCGGCCGACAGGCCGCGGCCGTTTCCGCCGTGGCAGGTCGTGCAACCGAATGTTCGATAGGGATGATCGCCCGGTACATCGGGGTGCGCGCGGAAAGGCTGGGGCGCCCCGGCGAAGCGGGGATCATCGATCCCGGCGTGGCAGGTCGTGCACCGATCCACGCGCTGGCGGCCCCACCGGTTGATGATCAGCTGTTCGATACGGGGCGAGCGGGTCTCGAGAATGGCTTTCATTTGAGGATCCCGGGCCATTTCCCTTGCCATTTCGAGATATTCGCTCTGATAGCGCCGCCATTCCGTGTCGTAGTTCTTATGAAGGATAAAGGCATTGCCGCCGAGAAAAACGAGCGTTCCCAGCACCAAGATTATTTTCCACGATAGACCCACCTGCATCTTTTCTTTACTTCTCCATCAATGTCCGGGAGCGGACTCCCAGGGAATCACGAAATCCCAATTCGGCCCCCGGAAATAGGTGCCGAAAATAATCAAAACCAGCATGATGATTAAAAAGGTCATGAACAGAGTGTTGGCCAGGGCTCTTTCCCTGGCGAACCAGATGCCGATTCCGATCTTTTTCCTGTCCAAATAGGGAACGAGCAGAAGGCCCGCCACGATGAGGCCCGGAATGAGAACGCCTCCGATCAGGGCCGAATAGCTCACGAGCTCCTGCAGCCCCAGAAAATACCAGGGCGCCTTCGCCGGGTTGGGCGGATGGAGGGGATTGGCCTCTTCCTCGAGGGGAGCGTTGAAAAGACAGGATGCAAAGAGGAGTACGGCCATGACAACAACGAAGAGCACGATCTCGCGGATCAAAACATGAGGCCAGGTGAAGAGAGCCTCATCGTCTTCCCGGCCGACCGTGGGCTTCGTTCCCTTCACCAGTTCCATCAGGCCGTATGTCTTGTTCGGGTCTTTGGGAAAGATTTTTTCCTTGTCCACCTCTTTCATTGTTTCGCCTCCTCCTCGGGCTGTTCATCTCTCTCGGGATGCTCGTTCTCCGAGGGATGGGCCAGCCCTCCGTCTTTTCGGATTCTCCAGATGTGAACGGCCAGAAAGATCGTCAGCAGGGCGGGCAGGATGGCGATATGAAGCACATAGAAACGGAGGAGCGCTTCCTGTCCCACCGCATCTCCTCCCAGCAGAAACTGGCGGATCGGCTCACCCACCACGGGAGCGTAACCCGCGATGGAGGTTCCGACCGTTACGGCCCAGAAGGCGAGCTGATCCCAGGGAAGGAGGTAGCCTGTAAAAGAAAGCCCCAGGGTGAGAAGAAGAAGGAAAACGCCGATCACCCAGTTGAATTCGCGGGGCGGCTTGTATGCGCCGGTGAAGAAAACCCTCGCCATGTGAAGGACCACGAAGACCACCATCAGCTCGGCCGCCCATTTATGCATGTTGCGGAGAACAAAGCCGAAATCGACGGACGAGCGGAGGTCGAGCATCCTGTTGTAAGCTTCCTTCTCGGACGGGAAGTAGTAAAACATGAGCCAGACGCCGGTGAAGACGAGGACCAGGAAGAGGATGAGCGAAATCAGTCCGAGCCCGAACGTATAAGTCGCCTTGATCGAATGGCGCCTCACCTTGACGGGATGGACATGGAGAAAGAGGTTGTTGAATACGGCGTAGGATTGTCCCTCCGCGTCGCGGGGCATCCTGCCGCCGCCCCGAAAGATCGACCGGATGGCGTTCCGGCCGAACTCTTTCATGCCGCCGAAAAACGACCTTGGGGGACCGCTGTCAGTAGAGTCAGACAATTTTTCCTTCTCCTCCGGTTCAAGAAAAGACCGATCAAGCCGTAAAATAGCTCCCTTGCGGTACCTTGACGCCCTTGTCGATTTCGAGCTCGCCGTTGGGCGCCAGGGCGATCTGAAACCAGTCGAGCGGCCTCGGCGCGGGGCCGCCAGTGACGAACCCGTCCGAGTCGAATTGGCTGCCGTGGCAGGGACATTCGAATCCCGCATCGGAGGTGCGGATCGTGCACCCCAGGTGGGTGCAGACCACCGAGATCGCGGCAAAGCCGGTTTTTTCACGGACCACAACGACCCGCTCTTCCTCGAAGACCTGCTTGACGCCCACCTTGTATTCATCGGGCCGGCCCGCCCTGAAGTTGGTCGGGGCGCCGTAATTCACGGCCGGCTTCAGGTAGAGCAGGTTGCCCACGGCGGCAACAAGGCCGGAGAGACCCAGCCCGGTCCAGCCCAGGATATTCAAAAAGGAACGGCGGTCGGTCACATTGCCGGCGGTTTTCGCTCTTTGGGTCGTCATGACTCGACTCCTTCCACGCTTTCGTCTTCGTACTCGTCGTCGTCCTTCAGCATCTCGTACTTGGGCGCCTCGACATCTTTGAACTGGTCGCTCTTCACGGCCCAGGCGAAAACAAGGGCAAAGATCAGTCCCATGACGAGGCTGAAAAAAATAAGGAAGTAAACAGAGACTATCATCGTCCTTGATCCTCCCCGCCGCCTGAAGAGAGCAACTCTTCCTTGGCTTTGAAATGCTCCATCGTCACCGCTTCCGTGGGACAGCGCATGGCGCAGAAGCCGCAGCGGATGCAGCGCTCCTCATCCTTGATCATGGCCGATCCGAGCTCATTCACGGCATCCGGTCCCTGCGCTTCGGCCTTCTCGAAGGGATCGGCGCCGTACCTCCTCTTCACGGCCTCGCGCAGGCCGGGATCGAGAGCGATCTCAGAGAGCGGAACAAGGGCCAGACACGACGTGGGACAGACATCGGCGCATCCATTGCACAGGATGCAGAGCTCTCCGTTGAATATCGTGTTGATGTGGCATTTCAGGCAGCGCTCTCCCTGCCTGCGCGCCGTCTCTTCTTCGTAGGGAAGTTCGATCACGTCCATCGATTCCGCCCGGCCGGCCGCATCGAGGGCAATGGGATCGATCCGTCCCCTTTGGAGATATCCATCGGGCATTTCGTGGCGGGCCGGGAGGTCGAAGGTTCCGGTTGTCGCCGCGGCGGGCGCCGTCTTTTTCAGATAGCGGTCGATGGAACGGGCCGCATCCTGCCCCGAGGCCACGGCGTGAATAAACAGGTTGGCCCCGTCGGCGATGTCGCCGCAGGCGAAAAGACCGGGAACACCTGTCTCTTTGGTCTCGGGATCGACGGCAATGGTGCCCCGCGGCGATATTTCCACTTCGCCCGCACCCTCGAGAAAACCGAAATCACCCGCCTGGCCGATGGCGAAGATGATCGTGTCCGCCTCGATGGTCTCGCCCGGTTCTTCCTCGAACTCGGGGTTGAACCTTCCTTGGGCGTCGAAAACGGATTTGACTCTCCGCGTGGCCAGTCCGGCCGCCCGGCCGCTCTTCTCGACCACCTTCAGAGGCCCCCGGGAGGGATGAAGCTCGATGCCCTCCTCCGTGCCTTCCCTGATTTCGATATCATCGGCCGGCATCTCCTCGAACGATTCGAGACAGACGAGATGAACCTCCTTGCCCCCGCGGCGGAGGGCCATGCGGGCCGCGTCGGCGGCTTCATAGAAATCTTTCGCCTCGGACCGGCCCGGAACGGGGATTTCGTTCCGATCCGAAACCTGATGCCTCAGAGCGGTCCTGGCCACGTCGAAAGCAACGTTTCCACCGCCCACGACGACCACTTTTTCACCGATGCCAACGTCCTGCCCGAGATTGGCCAGCCTGAGAAACTCGATTCCGTACAGCACTCCTTTGAGGTCCGCCCCCTCAATGGGCAGCCTGCGGCTTTTTGAGAGCCCGGCGGCGATAAGAATCGCTTCGAATCCCTGTTCATGCAGCTCCGATAGGGTAACGTCCTTGCCGATGGTCGTGTTCAGACGAAGCTCCACGCCGAGGCTGAGGATCGCGTCGATCTCGTACTGGACCAGCTCGCGGGGAAGGCGGTAGATGGGAACTCCCGTGACGAGCATGCCGCCGGCCTTGGATTCCCTCTCGAAAACAGTCACTTTGTATCCCAGGAGAGCGAGGTCATGGGCCGTCGTGAGTCCGCCCACGCCCGAGCCGATCACGGCGATTTTCGTCCCCGCCCGGGGATTGTCGGGATCACGCCGCGCCGTGGAAAAAGCGATCGTCGAAGCGGGGTCGACCGCTTCGACACCATGCTTCTCGGTGACGAAGCGCTTGAGGGCCCGAATGGTGATCGGCTCGTCGATCGCGCCGCGCCGGCATTCCACTTCGCAGGGCGCACCGCAAACGCGGCCGCAGATCGACGCAAAAGGGTTGGGAGCGCGGGCAATCCGGTAGGCATCGAGATAACGCCCTTCCGCTATGGCAATAACGTAGCCCCGGGAGTCCGTATGAACGGGACACCCCCATTGGCAGCAGATCTGTTTCTGCCAATACTCGACATCAGCGAGCTCGACGCGATATTTCCCGAAAGACACTCAACCACTCCCTGGAGTCTGACTTGTTTCCATGGAAACAGGGATGGAAAAAACGATCATTCATTTAAAGAGATTAAGTACCAAATAGCCCGGAATAGAACTTGTGTATATTTTTTTGTAAATTTTGCAATGATTCTTTAGCCGGATAATAATCGGAGAGTTGGCCGGCCAAACGTGTAAGTCAAATAAGGAGGAAAAAAGGTGGCTCGAAGGAAATTCAATACTGCGGTACAACCTATCGCCTGCTTGGCCTCCGTCCTCATCATCATGGCGGGGTGCGCTTCCGACAGTGGATTTTCCGATCAGGTCCTGAACAGGCTCGCCGAGCAGCTCCTCGAAGGGCTCGAGGAGGAGTTTCCAAAGATGACTGTCGGAGTGGCGCCGTTTAGATTCATGCCCGGCGAGACCGTCAACGCCGATTCGGAATTCGTTGCATCGAGGTTACCCGCCTGCCTGCACAGGATAGGCGGTCGAGAGCTCCGGATTTTCACACGCCGGCATATCGCGGAACTTCTCGAGGAGCAGGGAAGATCGATAACCGATCCTTTCGATCCGGAGACGGGTGCGAGAATAGGCAAACTGATCGGACTGACTCATATCGTGGTGGGTGACGTGAGCCGGACAATGACGCATCTTCTTCTGACGGTAGATCTCGTGGTGGTGGAGACGGGAGAGATCATCAGTTCCGTGAAAGGGAATATCCTTCTGAAACGGATGATCGGCCCCGCTATGTCACGAAGGTCCTGAATGTGGCCGGGGACGTTGTGTCAGGAACAGGGAAAGTCCTGAATGCTTCTGGCAAGGTTTTGAAATGGTTTCTGAAAGGGTATATCCCACCGGAATAGGAGGCAGAGATGAACGGAAAGATGAATTCCTGGGAGAGTGCGAGCCTCAGGCACCTCGTGGAGGTTGTTAAGCCGTACTGGCC
>CAZWHE010000040.1:0-12904 GCA_964633825.1 uncultured Phycisphaerales bacterium
CGGCCGGTTTCTGGAAAAGGCCGCACAGCGCGGCTTCACCGTCCTTCTCGAGCCCGACAACCACCGCGCCCGGAGCGGAGTCCTCTGGCAAAGCGGCGGCCGTGTCATGCTCGATTCCTTTTCGGGGCTTTGGACGCTGGACAGGGAGAAGGGATTCGTACGCCTGCCCGATGAGGAACCGGCCTGAATGAAAAAAACCATCGACTGCTTGAAAGAATGCGATCTCTTCTGCGGACTCGACGAGGCCCTCCTGGAGAAGGTCGCCCGCGCTTCGTTGGCCAGGACGGTCAAAAAGAACGGGATTCTCTTCCACCAGGGCGACAAGGCCGAAGGCTTTTATATTATCGATTCGGGCCGCATCAAGGTATACAAACAGAGCCCGAGCGGAAGAGAGCACATCCTCCACGTCTTCGGGCCGGGCGACCTGGTGGCCGAAGCCGCCGTTTTTGACCAGAAAACGTTCCCGGCCAACGCGGCCGCCATGGAAGATTCGAAGGTCCTTTTTCTTTTTCGCGCAGAATTTCTCAGGCTTCTCTCGGAAAACCCCGAACTGGTCTTCAAGATCCTGTCCGGAATCACGCGCAAGCTGAGAGATTTCGCGGCCACGATCGAAGAGCTCTCTCTCAAGGACGTGACGGCCCGGCTGGCCCGGTTCGTTCTGGAAAACATCACCGCCGAAGGAAACAGAAAGATCTGCCGGCTCGATATGAGCAAATCTCAGCTTGCGGCCCGTCTGGGAACGGTGAACGAAACTCTTTCAAGAACCCTCGGAAAATTCAAAGCGCGCGGGGTTCTGGCTGAAACGAAGGAAGGCCTTGTCGTTCTCGACGAAAGCACTCTTTCCCACATGATCGAGGGCGGATCTTGATGGGTTCCCCACAGCGTATTTCACGGCAAATAGTGCTTCGCCTTGTTCAAGAAGTTCCCGTGATTCCCAATCCGGCCCGAAGGGAAGACAATGACGCTCTCAACCGGGCCGCCCTGAAACTGAAAGATCTTTTTACTCTCGACCGGGATCTCCTTCAGGCAGAGAAAACCCTCATCGAGAAGGGCGGCGGCCCTCCGCCGCTGGGTCCTCTTCTGGCCGTCAAGACGGCGCGCTCCCTTCTTGCCGCAGCCTCCTTTCCGCCCTCCCTCACCGTCCGCTTTCTCTTTGCCATGTACAGGGAAAAAAACAGGATGCAGCCGCCCGACGAGCACGCTCACGGCGAAGACCTTCTCAGGAACAAGATCAGACAGCTCGAATTTCTCTTCTCGGGCAGCCCGGCCGATTGGACGATGACGGCCGTGGACGATGGATGCCCCGAGGGGAGCGGAAAAGAAGCTCTGAAGATCCTCGAAAGATCTTATCCGGGTTATCTTGAATCGGGAAAGGCGAGAGTCCTCTTCCTCCAAGATGCCATCGAGAAGGGAGCGCCCGAGGCGGCCGGAATGAAAAGCGCGGCCGCAAGCGCCAAGGGAGGAAGCCTCCTCTTCGGGCTGAGAACACTGAAAGCCCAAGCGAGCCCGGACGACGTCGTCCTTTACACGGACGCCGATCTCTCGACACATCTGGGCCAGGCCGGGATTCTGGCCTCTCCGCTTGTCCGCAACACCGCCGACATGGTGGCGGGATCGAGACGGGAGTGGAATTCCCTTCAGATCAAGTCGGGCTCTCGGAACAGCCGCGGCCGTCTTTTCATTCACCTCTGGAGGCGAATGCTCCCCGTCATGCCCGGCATCATCGACACCCAGGCGGCGTTCAAGGCTATCGGTGCGAACAGCCTCGGCCGGATTCTGGCGGAGGCCCGTGAAACCGGTTTCGCCGTAGACATCGAGCTCCTGCTCCTCGCCCGCCTCGCGGGGCTCCGGATCGACAAGGCCGGCATCTGCTGGATCGACTCCGAAGCGGAATCCTCCACCGCCGGCCAGGAGATCCACCTGGAAATGCTCAAAGCCGTCGCCCGCCTGCGGCGCAGGTCTCTTTCCACCGATCTCCCGGGCGAAGAAATCACGAGACGCGTCGAGTCTCTCGACGCAGAGAGCTGGGACGAGCTCGCCGCCGCCCCGCCGGCCTCGATCGTGAATGCTCCTCTCGATCGTCTCGGCGATCCCGAACTGGACCCGCCACATTTTGCGCGACCTGGGGAATAAAAACCGGCCGAGCGATCGCACGCCCGGCCGGCCCCCTCGAAACAGAGTCCCACCTCCTCACCTCGATAGGTGATTGAGCAGCCCTGTCGCTTTTCGTTTCACCGAGGGCCTGACATCGGCCCTTTCCCTGATATCCTCCAGGATCGACCGCGCTTGCGCGGTGTTGATGGAAGCAATTCCCTGGAGCGCCGAAATCGCGCTCTTCTCCTCCGCCGTAACGGCGATCTCGCCCAGGGCGGCCACAGCGTCGGGCGAGCGGTCGATCTTGAGCGCCTGCACGGCATCGAGAGTCACGCCCTCGAGGTGAATGTCCGCCACGCTCCTGATGGCGGCCACCCCTCTTCCGCCCCCCATGCAGCCGAGCACATAGAGAACGTTCCCGCGGGCCGCCCTGTCGAGCCCGCTGAAATCCACTACGAGTTCGTCGGGAGCCGTTTCCCCGCCCACGGCGGCCAGAAGGGCCGCAATTTGTTCCCTGTGGAAGTGCCCGCAGGGGCCGCGGACCTCGCGGACGAGCTCGGCGGCGAGACCGTCCGGCCTGGCTTCCCCCACGCCGTCGAGAAGATGATTGCGGAGATCGGACCAGGGCGTTGACTCGCGATAGCGGTCGAGCATTCTCGACCGGTCGAGGGCGTCGATCTTATCCAGCGCGCCCGGCGTTCTCACGGCGTCGATGACGGCGCTCCTGAGAAGCCGCGGTCTGCCCGGCTCCAGTGCCGTACGAAGCACGCGGGCCACGACGGCGGCTTTCCGCGCGGCTTCCGCTTTGTCCAAACCGGCCTGGAGGCGCGCGGCTTCGAGGATGAGGTCCCCTTCCTCCCCCTCGAGCTCCACGACGCTCATCCCGGCGGCGAAGGCCATGTAATACGGCCCTGGACGATCGAGGCCCATCTTCCCGTCCATCCTGCGCAAAAAGAGAAGCACGGGAACGTTTTCATGAAGATGGACGTGGTAGCAGATCCGCTTCGCAAAGAGGATGCGGAGCGCCCCTTCGGGCGGGGTCCCCCTGATCGTCTCGAAGACGTCGGCCCGATAGATATCGAAGTCATCGTTGCCTCCGTCCGTTTTTTGAAGAGCTCCGGCGACAGCGAGATCGGCTTCTTCCAGAAGGAAGCCGATCGAGTTGGCCGAAGCGGTCCGGCCGGCCAGCACAAAGAGGGCGGCAAAAGCCAGCAGCAGCGTGAATACCCTTTTTCCCATGTCCCCTTTCCCCTTGATCCCCCCGGGGGGCTAATAAGTGCAGTAAATAGACTCCTTCAAATACGCCTTGTTCAGCCGGTTGAACCGTGTTCCCGAGGCATTGGTGTAATCGAAATTCGTCGACGGCGTCATGATGTTGACGTTCGGTATAATGAAAAGATCGAGAAACGTCGTCAGGTCGATGTGGTACGAAGTCGACCCCGGAAAGTTAACGGCGTCTCCGCCGTAGAGCCCGTAAGGCATCGCACCGTCCGCCGACAGGCCGAGGGAATGTCCCATCTCGTGGGCGCCGACGACGGCGATGTAGCGCGCCAGCCGATCAACGGCGCTGAGAATCCTGTCCCGCCTCACCGCCGCATCTCCGCTCACGGGAGGCCCCGTTCCCGCGATCTCCATCAGGATCGCTTCGTCGTCGACACCGGTCCCCACGGGGATCCCGCGGCCGGGTATGAAATGATCGAAGGTCTGCCTGAACAAGCCCATGGACGACCTGTTCACCTCGTAGATAAAAATCCTGGTCGTCATGACGCCGAGATTCGTGCCCGGGTTGTAAGGGCTCGAACCCTTGTAGAGAACGTCGTTGTCCTGGTTGTTGTTGCACCTGTCGATGAAGGCGACGCCCAGGGCCCCGAGGTCCGAATCGCCGCCGATCGAGATCAGCGACTCTTCGTGAGAACCGTATGCGACCTGAGGGGCATTGCCCGGAAAGGCCGCCGTGTCGGCGTGAGTGAACTCGATGTTGGCCCCGTCGAAGATAAGAGCGAGCTCGCTTTCAACGGCAGCGATGACCGTCCCGTCGATCACTTCGTTCGAATCGCTCCCCGTTCCGGGAACGGGAATGGGATTCTGGCAGTTGAGGCCGAAGAGCCTGAGGTCCTCGTCGAAATCCGCCTCTCCGTTGGGCGTCATATCGGCATCGACGATAATGTAAGCCGACCCCGACATCTGTATCGTGTAGATATCCCTGCCGAATATGAGCCTCCAGACCTGCGAAGGATTGGCCGTCGTTTCGAAAGGCCTCTGGTAAACCGACGGAGTCCCGGCGGTGAATGTGTAACTCACCGGGTCGGACCCGTTTCCGAGGATGTCGTCCACCGATGCGGTCAGAATCACCGTTCCCTGGCTGAACTGCATCTCTGTCGGAACATTGTATGTGGCGCCGTCGCCGTCGGCCCTGATCTCGGTGAGATATGGGACAAGGTCGGTTCCGGGTGTGAGGGTCTCTTCTCCTGCAGTGACCGAAACAGAGCTCGAGATCTCGATCGTCTCGGGATCGACGCCCGCGCCGCCTTCGTCGTGGTAATAGAGATCGATGTCGAACCCCGTTCTCGGGGCCTGCATCGATCCTCCGGCCGGCCCGGTTCCGTTAAGAATCCTGGGAATGTCGTTGAGAGTGAGGTGGTCGATGACGGGAGCTTCCGATTCCATGGCCACGATCTCGACGTAATCATAGTAAGTCGGAACCGGCGGGAAATAAGCCGCATTGCCGGCCAGGTCGGCCACAACGTCGTTGTTGTGTGAAATATTGATCCGCGAGCTTCCCGGTGTAAAGGACGGCGCCGTACCGAGGACGACTCTGATCACGTCCGGGTTTGCGGGAACAACACTCGCCGAAATGGGCGAGCTCGTCCCGATCGTGTCTCCGCCGTTCCAGAACGCCACGTCGGCGGCGTCAAAGACGTTGTCCGTATCGACGTCCATTTCCTCGTTGAAAATCAGGAAGAGGAGCTCGCCCGCCTTGGGATTGCCCGATCCAAAGTAGATCACGGCCTCCAGATCGGGCCGGTCTTCGGGCAGGCTCGATCCGTCTCCATCAACGACAACAGAAGCCGTCCCGCCGGGATTCGTGACAATCTCGTTTCCGATCAGATCATGGACTCCCGAAACCGCGATCCGCGATTCCGTCCCGAAACGAAGATTGGCTGTGTCGTCGCCGTCCAGAACGATGGTGACCGATCCGTTCACCACATTGTATGAAATAGTGGAACCGTTCGGAATCGTCAGGCCTTCTCCGGGCGGATTCTCGAGCGCATAATTCGACAGGGATTCAGCCTCCGACAGGAGCACCGGCTCGTCGTAGGTGATCACGAGAATATCGTTCGAGCTGTTTTCAACGGCAGTGGCCGTTATTCCCGAAAGGGTGGGCGGGACAGCGTCCCCCCGGTCGTTGAGAATGGTGATGTAAGGTGAATTGGCGGTGTCGCCGCCGTCGATCTTGATACGAAGCATGACGGAATTCAGGTTGACGCCCGGCACATTTCCGGGTGCATCAGAATCCCATGCAAAAATGTGGGACACGCCATCGGGACCCGCTTCCAACTCGAAAAGCCCTTCCGTAGGATTCGGCCCGCTACCCAGCGGATCGGTCAGGTCTTCCAAGCACGGATTGAACTGAGCCCCCCCATCGATTGAAAAATCGAGGGTAATATCGAGAGTTTCTGTTGTGCTGCTGTATAGGGTATAGGAAACGAGAACCGTTCCGTCTTCGTCGGGATCAGTGTCGCCCGACATATCGCCGAATGTGGCCGACGAAAGCTGGGCCGCACCGACAGCGCCGCCGCCGCCACCGCCTCCACAACCACCGATTATAAAGAGGATTAAGAGGCAAATAGACAATATGACCGGGCTGTCTGTTCGAGGTAAAGCCATGAATATCATTCCCCTTTTCAAATCCCTCTAATCTTCGGCGAGGTATTTAATTAGCTTTAATTAATATTAAGCAATTTTTATTTTATTTAATGACATAGATAGAGCGCTACCTATTTAACTTCAGTAAATTACCACCCATTAATCACATCGAATGTGATTGTTGTTTGGAATGATTGGCCCCCGTATTCCTTACTTCTTGATCTTTTCATGCCCATAGCTTATGACTCTGGAACAGTTTGAAGAAAAAGAGGCGAGAACATGCAATACAGACCCTACGGAAAGACGGGCCGGAGTGTTTCCGTTCTTGGTTTCGGCGGGATGCGCTTTTCCAAAGACGAAGAGCTGGGGGCCGCCGCCATGCTCCGGGCTTACGAGCTGGGCATTAATTATTTTGATACGGCCCCCTTTTACTGCCGGGATCGGAGCCTCGATATTTTCGGAAAAGCCCTGCCCCACATGGATCGGGAAAAGATCCTGGTCTCTTCAAAGTCGAACATCAATCACGACCGCAATGAAAAGGATCTGCAGCGCAGCGTGGAGAAAATGCTGAAGAGAATGAAGATCGACACCCTTGACTTCCTTTATATGTGGTGCATCTTCGACTTGGAGCAATACCGCCGCATCATTGCTCCGGGGGGGCCCTATGAAGGAGCCCGAAAACTCCGCAGGGAAGGGATCGTGCGTCACATCGTTTTTTCGGCCCCCGCCCCGACAAGCGATATCGTGACCATCTGCGAAGAGGGTCTCTTCGAAGGGGCCCTGTTAAGCTTCAATATCATTAACCAGGCCGTTCGCTTGGAAGGGCTCCGCGCAGCTCACAGATCGGGCATCGGCACAGCCGTGATGAATCCATTGGGAGGCGGTTTACTGACAAGGTTGAAGGGTAATCTCGATATCAGCCGGGGCATGGACGAGGAATTACTTCGCACCGCCCTCAGGTTCTGTGCATCTCACGAGGAAGTCGGCTGTGTCCTGTCCGGAATGAAAAGCCCTAAAGAAGTGGAAATGAATGTCCGGGCTATAAAATCGGTGGAGGAGCCCTCGTCTGAAGAAATTCGCAGGGTGAGGCAAAGATTTGCCGGGCTGGGCAAAAACTTTTGCACAATCTGCCGTTACTGCCTTCCCTGCCCCGAAGGGATCGACATACCGGCTTTCATGTCTGCTTACGATTACACCAGGGCAGGACTTAGAGAGCTTGCCAACCAACAGATCAGATTCAGGCAATCAAAGGTCACGGCTGATGCGTGCAGTGAATGCGGGGAGTGCGAAGAGACCTGTACTCAACAACTTCCTATTATCAATAGACTTAAGGGAAAAAATCCCAGAATTGGAAAATAAACACAAAAAAGTACTGCCAATTTCCAGAAAATTGGATATATAATATATATATAGAGAGGAAGTAATAAAAGCACTGCAGATCGGGACCACTAAGTGCTCTTTTAAAACAAATTCAAAATCATCCGGTACAGGGTTGTGTGCCAACACGTACATCATTCCTTCTTCTTCTTCCCCCTTTTCCCGAAAACTCCTTGGCCGGATGATTTTTTTTTGGATGAACATCCCCGACCGGCGCCGCCTTGATCAACTCCTGTGCGCCTGGCAGATGGCAACTGCGAGTGCATCGGTCACATCGTCGGTTTCAGCTTCGATCCCTTTCCCCAGAATGACCCGGACCATTTCCCTGACCCGATCTTTCCTCGCATTCCCCGACCCTGTGACCGCTTTCTTGATCTCGGCCGGAGAGAGACTGGAGACGGGGATGCCCGCAGCCGCGGCCGCCAGAAGAATCACTCCTCTCGCCTCACCGATCTGGATCAGGCTCTTTATGTTGCGGCCGAGGAAGACCTCTTCCACGGCGACGATTTGGGGATCGCTCTTCTTGATAACGCTACGAATCCCCTCCCAGATATCCCTCAACCGTTCGGGAAGGCCGGCCCCTCTCGAAGCGCGGACGACACCGGCGGCTAGGGTGATGAGATCATTCCCTTCCGCAACGAGGAGACCGTACCCCACGAAACTCGTTACCGGATCAATGCCCAGAATTCGCATATTGTGTCCCCCTGTGGTGAATGGTAAGTTCAGGGCGATTGAAATCGTATCATTTTCTTCAGGCTCCGTTCACTCTTCCCCCGGAAAACCCGGAACCTGATATGGCTCCAGACAGCTTGCGCACATCCGCCATCATCCTTGCCGCCGGAAGCGGTTCGAGAATGGGCCGAGATCTCAACAAGATTTTTCTCGACCTCGGCGGAATCACCATTCTCGAACACTCGCTCCGCCTGTTCAAGCGACTCGCCCATGAAATCGTGCTCGTTGTAGCTGCTGCGGACAGACACCTCTTCGAAGGACGGTTCAAGAAGATCCTGGAAGAGTCCCCCGAGACACGGCTGGTCGACGGAGGGGCGCGCAGGGCCGACTCATCCCGTGCCGGCATCGAAGCGTGCGACCCGGGCTCGGAACTGATCCTCATTCACGACGCCGCCCGTCCTTTCCCGCCCCTTCAGTCGATCGAAGCGGCGCTTGAATGCGCCGCCGCCGCAGGCGCCGCGATCCTGGCCGTCCCCGTGGGCGACACTCTCAAGAAAGCGCCCGACGGTAAAAAGATCGAGGCCACCCTCTCCCGCGACGGCCTCTACAGGGCCCAGACGCCCCAGGTTTTTCAGCGCAAAATACTGGTCGATGCTCTGGAAAAATGCGGGGGAAGCGATTTCACCGATGACGCCGCCATGCTCGAAGCCGCCGGGCATCCCGTTGCCCTCGTCCATGGCCACGAGCATAACATCAAGATCACGACGGACCAGGACCTGATCCTGGCCCGGGCGATCCTGCAGAAATCGAGAGGGGACAAACGATGAAGCACCTGCTTGGGTTGAGAGTCGGAATCGGTTTCGATTTTCACAGATTTTCCGATTCGGGGACGATCATTCTCGGCGGCCACTTCATACACGGCTGCCCCGCACTCATCGGACACAGCGACGCCGATGTGCTGACCCACGCTGTCATGGACGCCGTGCTGGGAGCGGCCGGTGAGGTCGACATCGGAACCCTCTACCCCGACACGGACGAAGCCTTCAGGGACGCCAGGAGCACCGATCTCGCCAAGAACGTAATCGGCATGGCCAAGGAACGCGGCTTCGCCCTGATCAACATCGACGCGGTCCTGGTTTGCGACCGCCCCGTCGTCTCGGCGGCCAGGCCGATGATCCGGTCCAGCCTGGCCAAGGCGTTCGAAGTCGAAACATCGTGCGTCAACGTGAAGGGAAAAACACGGGAAGGGGGCGAAAGCCGGGGAGACGGCGTCGAAGCGATGGCCGTGGTGCTTCTCGGAAAAGATTGACCCGCGCCAAGAGTCAAGAGGCCGTCCTTCTCTCGAACAGCCCCTGATAGAATTCTCCCACACGCTCGGCCTGCACCTCGATCGAGTATTCGGCCAGAGTTTTCTCCCGGGCGCGCTCCCCCATGGCGGCCGTCTCACTCCTCTCCTTTGCCGCATGCGCCATGGCGCTGAAGAGGCGCTCCTCGTCCTCTTCGACGAGAAAGCCCGTCTTCCCCCCATCGATGATCTCGTCGAGCGGCGGCCTTTGAAAAGCGATTACGGGAAGGGCCATGGCCATCTTCTCGCGCACGGCCCGGCACGAACCATCGCTTCCGGGAACGAGAAAGAGACCGCAGTCCATGGCGGCCAGGGCCTCGACAAAGGAGCGGCCCGCAAGGTAGCCGGGAAAGACGACGCGGTCTCCGAGCCCCATCTCGGCCGCCGGGAGCCTGGCCACCTCCTCCTGGTGCGTGCCGCGCCCCACGATGACGAGCCTGACACGACGATCGTGCTCCAGCGTTCTCTTGAACGCCCGGAGGAGGAGGCCGAACTTCCGGTGTCGCTGCATGCGCGCCACGATTCCGAAAACGAATTCCTCCGCACCGAACCCGAGCGCCCGACGGGCAGCGTTACGGTCCATTGTGGATGGATCGAACCGCGCCGTGTCCACGCCGGTGGGGATCACCGTCACCTTTTCCGGAGAGAGGAGACCCCGATCGCGGACACGGTCCCGAGCATGCCTCGAGATCACGATGACGCCGTCCGTTGATCGGGAAAAGAGGCGCCGATCCCGATAAGTTCGGGCCGGGTCGTCCCATTCATAGGAGGAACGGACGAGAAGGGGCTTCGGCCGGACGGCCCGGACGGCGGCGGACGCGATCAGGTGGTCGTTGGTCAGGTGCGCGTGAACGATGTCAAAAGATTTCTCCTTCAATACTTTTTTCAGCTTCATCACGTCGAGCAGATTATGGAGAGGGTGGAAATGCTTGTTCAGCCGGAACCCTCCCAGATGCGCGACCCCTCTTTCGAGAGCGTGCTCGCCGACCACGGTGGTCTCCGCAGGAAAGGGATGCCCGCTCGACACGAAAGCCGTTTCGTGCTTCCCGCCGAGGACATGGCAGAGGTTGAGCGCCGGCTCGGCGGGACCGGTCCATTTCCAGTTGCTGAACAGGTGAAGTATTTTCATGGCCGCAAGATAATATTCGTGACCCATTGCTCACAATGCTAAAATCCCGGCCGCCATGAATATCCTCCACATCAATACGGAGAAAACCTGGCGCGGAGGTGAGCAGCAGACCCTCTATCTCGCCGAGGGCCTGGCGCAAAAGGGCATCGTTTCCGAGATCGCCTGCCAGCCCGGAAAAGAGCTCGAAAAGAGGGCGCGCGCCAAGGGGCTCGCCGTCCACCCCGTGCCGATGAAGGGGGAATGGGACCTGGCCGCCGTCTTCCGCCTCCGGTCGATCATCCGGAAGAGATCGATCGACATCGTGCACATGCACACCTCCCACGGCCACACTCTCGGCGTCGCGGCGGCCCGCCTCGCCGGAGGGGCCAAAACCGTGGTGGCGCGTCGCGTCGACTTCAGCATCTACCGCCATCCCTTTTCGCTGAGCGGCCTCAAATACAAGCACGGCGTGGACAGGTACGTGGCCGTCTCCCGCGCGATCAAGGACGTTCTCGCCAGGGACGGGATCGATCCCCACAGGATCGAGGTCGTTCACAGCGGAATCGACCCTTCCCGTTTCGAGGGCGCCGACGGATCGGCTCTTCGCAATGAGCTCGGCGTTCCCGGCCAGGCGCCCGTCATCGGAACGGTGGCCCACTTCGCGTGGCACAAAGGGCTCGAAATCCTCGTCGACGCCGTCCCCATCGTCACACGCGAGGCGCCCGAAGCCGTCATCGTCATCGTTGGCGAGGGGAGCATGGAAAAAGAAATCAAAGAACGCGCCGCGAAATCGGGCGCCGCAAAGAACATCATCTTCACCGGTTTCCGTAAAGACATTCCCCAATGCCTCGCTTTTTTCGACGTCTTTGTCATGCCGTCCCACATGGAAGGGCTCTGCACCTCCATTCTCGACGCCCTTGTTTCCCGAAAACCGGTTGCGGCCTCAAAGGTGGGCGGCATTCCCGAGATCATCGAAGACAACGAGACGGGACTCCTCGTTCCTCCGGGCGATCCCGCGGCCCTGGCCGAATCCCTCGTTCGTCTCGTCAAGGACCGCGACCTAGCCGCCCGCCTCGCCGGCAACGGCCGGAGGAAGGTCATGGAAGAGTTCACCATCGACGCCATGGTGAAGGGCAACATGGCGGTCTACGAGCGCCTGCTGGCCGAGAACGAAAAACCGTGACGAACCGCACGACGAGACGTTGGTTCATCGAGATGACTCCCGTCCCGGGATTGGCTCAATCCCCTTACCCCCTTGCAATCCCGTGCTGGGCGGTGCTAAAATGCCCTCCTCGAAAGCGGGCATAACTCAGCTGGTAGAGTGTCAGCTTCCCAAGCTGAATGTCGTGGGTTCGAGTCCCATTGCCCGCTCCAGAACGACGAAAACCGGCAGATCCGCTCTGCCGGTTTTTTTATCCGCCCGCTCTTTCCGGCTTCAATTCCTTCTGCTTGAAAAGGTTACCTAAAATTGTGCCGATTCCGCACATCTTCGAGCGTAAAAGCCCGAGCGAACTCTCTTCCAGCGGGCCAATCCATTCAAACAACCAGTATCAATATAACCATCTCTTTGATTCTCAAGAGATTAGGACGTAAAAACCGATTCCGTTCAGGCATTTCATTTTGGCACTTTAGTTGCAATCAATAGTTCCCGTACACTTTTAAGTTAATGACAATTCGATAATCGATCGTGGAATAAAAAGGAGAACTCTATGTATTCGAAAAAGGAAAACTCTTTCCGGAATTTATCGGGGATGATCGTGATTCTTCCCATCGTTCTTTTAATGATTATCACTGCCCCGGCCTATGGGGGAGATGATAAGGAAGAGGTCAAGCCGATCAAACTGGCCCACGTCAACATCTCGGGATCTCTGCCCGACGTCCTTCAGCCAACCAATCCTTTCGGCACCCCCCCTCTCAACTTCAAGACGCTCCTCGACGTGATCGACAAAGCCGCTGAAGACGACGAGATCCGGGGGCGCGTCCTGAGAGTCGACTCGCCGGCGATCAGTTTCGCAAAGCTGCGCGAGCTGAGGTACGCACTTTCGAAGTTCAAAGAGTCGGGGAAAAAGATTTATGCTTACTCGGAAGCCGCAACATTGAAAGAGATGATCCTACTTTCCATGTGCGACTTCCTGGCCATGCCCGAATCGGGCCTCGTCCTCATGCCCGGTTTCAATGTGGAGGTGATGTATTTCAAAGAGCTCTTCGAAAAGATCGGGTTCCGCATGATGGTCGGCCACATCGGGGACTACAAATCGGCTTACGAAAACTTTCACCGCGAATCGATGTCGGACGAATTCAGGGAAGTCCTCAACTGCCTCCTCGACGAGTTCTATACATCGGCCATTTCCATGATCTCCGAAGGAAGAAAAATCCCGAAGGAATCGGTTTCTCTCGCCATCGACCAGGCGATTCTGACCGTCAAGGAAACGCACAGCCTC
>CAZWHE010000040.1:12914-26578 GCA_964633825.1 uncultured Phycisphaerales bacterium
GGTTCCGGTAAGGACTTTGCGAGTCGGGTGAATTCGGCCTCGTCGACAAAGTCATGTATTGTGACGAGTTCAAAGCTTTTCTGAAAAAGAGCTTTGACGCCGATAAGATCAAAATCGTCATGAAATACGGCCGCAGGGACTCCGAGCTCGATACGTCCAATCCCCTTATTTTCTTCACCCAGCTCCTGTCGGTTCTGAGAAAGGCGAGCAAGGAAGCCACCGATAAACCGAAGATCGCCCTCATTTACGCCTCCGGCCCGATCCACAGCGGAAAGAGCACGACCGGATTCTTCGATCAGAGCCCCAACATCGGTTCCGACACCCTGGCCAAAGCGATCAGGGAAGCGGCTGAAGACGACAAGGTCAAAGCCATTGTTCTGCGCGTCAACAGCCCCGGCGGATCGGGCCTCGCATCGGACGTGATCTGGAGAGCCGAGTGCGAAGCCAAGAAGAAGAAGCCCCTCATCGTCTCCATGGCGGACGTGGCCGGGTCGGGCGGTTACTACATCTCCATGGCCGCCGACGTGATCCTGGCCGAGCCCGGGACCATTACCGGTTCGATCGGCGTGGTTTCGGCCCTTCCGAACCTGCACGGATCGATGGAGAAGCTGGGGATCAAGGTCGAGAGCCTCTCACGCGGCCGCAACGCCTCGCTCATGTCGGTCATGGGATCGCCCGAGAAGGTCAACCTCGACCTGATCACACGGTATATGGAAAAATTCTACTGGGAGTTCGTGGACAAAGTCGCGGCCGGAAGAGAGATGACGCGCGACGAGGTGCACAAGATCGCCCAGGGACGCGTCTGGACCGGGCGTCAGGCAAAGGAAAACGGTCTGATCGACGGCCTCGGCAGCATCGAAGACGCCATCGAGGTGGCGCGCGTCAAGGCCGGATTCACCCACGATGACGAGTGGGAAATCGTGGAATCGCCCGAACCCCTCGATTTCTTCACATCACTTTCCGATGAAGGCGAAATACGGACGCTCGTTTCCTCGCTGGCCGGCATGAAAGGAGGACTCCTTTCCGATCTGGTCGAAACCATTCCCCAGCTGCGCCAAGCCGTTGATCACATGACCTCGTTCATCGAAATAGCCAAAAAGGAGCCCTGTTTCCTCATGATCCCCGTGGAGATCATCGTGAACTGAAAATGCCCGTCATCAAGGCATTGAATTGAGACACGAAGTCCTTGTTCTTGTGTGTTCCAAACCATCCGAACGCGCCGCTTCCAAACACAGGAACAAGGGCTTTGTGTTTATCTATTTCTGCGGGCTCTTCCTCTGTTTCTTTCTCCATTTGTATGGAGGCTCGAACGCGGGCTCCGGCCCTTCCCGGGCGGCTTTCAGGATCTGCTCCGCCAATTCAGGATAACCGTTGTCCCCGTAAAAGCTCACCGTTTCATAGGCCAGACCGAGTCGGATCATTTTGACGGCAAGGAGCTCGCCGTCGAGAAAGACATGCGCCAGGGTCCGGCCGTACTTGTCCCGGCTGCAGGGAATGTACTCCACCGTCTGCGCCTCGTTGAAGAGTTTTTCCGCCATGGCCGAAGCCTCGCGGCCGAAGGGCTGGTCCTCGAAGAAACCGTGCTCCTCGTGCTTGATTTCAGGCGTGTCCATCCCGAGAACGCGGATCGCCGCGTCGCCGTACATGAACGAATCCCCGTCATCGGGGCTGATTTTCCCCTTCTCCATGACGATGCGGTTCGCCGAACCGCCGGCTCCGTCGAAATCGGTGCAAGCGAATGGAAAGAGAAGAGCGAGCGAAATCAGACCCGTCAGAAGCACATTATCGAATTTCATGGTATCCCTTCTTCACTTTTCCGGCGCGAGCGCAGGTTCCGGTGGACCGGATTTTCTATTGGCATCTTCGTCTTTCAGGATCACGTAGCGGAAAATGTAGACACAGACAGGCACGCCGAGGAGCAGCCCCCAAACACCAAAGAAATGTTCGCCCACCATGAGAATGATCAGCACCAGGAGGGGGTGGAGCTTGAGCATGTCGCCCATCACCTTGGGATTGAGAATCGTCGCCTCGATAAAGTGAATAACGATGATGGCGGCGATCATTTCCAGGGCGAGAATGATCCCGCCCCCGGGCTGCTGGAGGCATACGAGCGCAATGGGAACGCTCGAGATGATCACGCCCACAACGGGAATGAAGCTGCAGAGAAAGACGATGGCGCAGAGGAAAACGCTGTTCTCCACCTGGAAGATGCTGAGCGCCACGAGGGTCAGCATGGTGTTCATGAGAGCGATCACGGCCTGTGCCTGGAAGGCGCGCCCCATGAGCGAGCCGAAACTCACGAGACCGGGCGCGATCTCCTTGTAGAAATCGCTGATCCTGCTGCTCTCGAGCCTGCGGATCGTTCCGGCCAGCTTGGGGATGTCCCAGACGATGATAAAACTGAAAAAGACGGAGAGGACGAGATGGAACGCGAAGGTGACCAGGTATTTGATGGCGGAAGCCATCCACTCGCCCATGGGTGAAAAGATCTCTCCCGCCGACATCTTGTCGAGGTCTGTGATGAAATCATACTTGCTGAGATCTTCGACGAATTCGTCTTCGGCCATTTTCCTGAACTGGGCGGCGAGCTTCTCCTCACTGAGAGAACCTCCCCCCTTCTCTTGGAATTCTTCCTGGTCTTTCGTCATCTCCAGTTCGATGAATTTTTCGTAGGAATAGTCCTTATCCGCGTCGGAGAGCCTTTCGTAGTACTTCTTGAAGAGTTCTTCCCAGGAAGGCGTCCCCTCGAGCCCCTTGACGGCCTCGTTCCCTTCACGCCGAATCTCGTTTTGACGGAATAGGATTCTGTATCGCTCTTCCTTCTTGGCGTCGGTTTTGACCTCGAGGAGGAGATCATCGATGACGAGCCTCTTCAAGTATTCGGGCCAATCGGGGCGATCCATCAGCTTGGCCACACTGTTGGGGCCGTATTCACTGTATAGATCGGCTTCCTTGCCCTGATCGTACTTCTCCTTGTCGGACAGGTATTCCCTCTCCTCCAAGAGCTTGGGAAGGGCATCTTCAAAAGCTCTGTCGAATTCCTCTGTTTGCTTTTCCCATTCACCGACGACCTCTTCTCCCCTTCGAAGGATTTCCTTTTCGCGGAATCCATTACGAACCTCCCCGGCTTTTTCCAGAAAGTTCGGCCAGCCGCTCTTGTCCTCCTTCTCCTTTTGAAATTCCGAGAGTCCCTTCTCGTACTCGTCGGTTGTTTTGAACAAGAGAAACCGGATCCCGGCGTAAATCCTGGGAATGACGCGGTCATCGTTTCCGCTCGTGCTCCGCGCCAATTCGGAGATCACGTTGGAGACGGCCATTCCCTGTTCCGAGATCTGAGGAGCGATTAAGCGCCCCACCGAGTAGAAGAGAAAAAGGAAAAGGATGAATGTCAGGACCACGGCCGCTTTCCTGACGCGGGGTCCCGGCTGCGCCGCGGATTTTCCCGTAAAGGGGCGGCAGAACAGTTCAACCACGTTGCGTGCAATGTAGCTGATAACGAATGTCAGGAAGATGACGGTGAAAAAACTGCTCAAGATGTAGACGAGGCCGAGAAAAAACGCCCACGTCACGATCTTGGCCCAGCGGAGCTTTTTGAAAAATCCGGCGTTGCTGTCGTTTGAATGATCACCCATTGCTTCGGCTCCCCGTTTTGCGGACATGTCTCATCCGCCCTTCGGCGTGCATCTTACAACGACAACGCATATTTGGACAGATCTTCGGAGGAGTTGCAACGCAGAAAGCGACGGATCAGAGCGATTTGAAGGTGCCGCCCGAATCGAGGGCCAGCCTCCTGAGAAAAACACGATCTGCATCACCGATGGCGATGACGTGAACCCGGGCCTGCATCACCCGGTTTCGCTTGGCGACCGCGTCGAGGATGGCCTCCTTGTCCACAATTTCACCCCAATTCGGGTCTCCGTCCGAGAGGAGAATCACCGAATCCGTTTCCTCGTCTTCGAGAGCGGCTTTCAGTCCGCCGTAAAGATTGGTCCCGCCGTCGGCACGGAGGTATCGCGTATAGATGAGGGCTTCCGCCCTGTTGCCCAGAGCGCCCTTTCCCATGCTGACCAGGGTCTTCCTCCATTTTTTGACATCGCTGTTGAAAAAGATCATGTTGACCGAGTGCTCGCCCGACATCCCCTTGATCGCCCGGGAAAGCTCTTTGCTGAGCTTGACGATCGGCGTCTCTTCACCGAGACCGGCGATCTGGTGGCCTGCCATGCTTCCCGACACATCGAGAACGAAAACGATCTGGTGGCTGTCGATGGAGAGCCCGTAAAAGCTGTACCGCTCTTCCTTCTTCCCTTCGGGGAGCCAGGGGCCCGACCGGATTTCCCTGAGAGGGGGCGGGACGAATCCTTCTGCATTGTTCGCCCACCACTTCTTCCACTGCCCGCAATCGATGCCGAAATCTCTTTCCGTGAGGCTGCGAAGGGAGCGGGCGATCTCCCATGCGGCACGGCCTTTCTCTTTGGGAAGCCTCGCCATGAGAAGCGAGACGCTCTTGTTCTCCCGGATCCCGGCCAGAGCCTTGAACACGGCGATGCGGACGAGAAGACGTTTGTTGGAGATGTTCTTTTCCAGGAGCGGCAGAGCCCCGGACGCCCCGAGAACGCCCAGAACACGGGCGGCCTTGATTCTGAGCTCCCAGCTTTTACCCCCGAGTGCGGAAAGCATTTTCCTGATGACCACGTCGTCGCGGAGGCGAAAACACTGAACCGTGTGGAGGAGACGCCACTGCGTGTCTGTCTTGCCGGAACCGAAAAGACTTTTGGCCTTATTCTCGTTCCCGGTGAGACGGCCGTGCGCCACCGCGGACGCGAGACGAACCCCCGGCGAAGAATTTTTCATTCCCTTCCGGAGCAGGCGCTCCGTTTCTTTGCCGAACGATTCGGAAAAAGCCGGAAAGGACGAAAAGACCAGCGCAGCGACCTGGAATCGCCGGACATCTTCATTCAGAAACCAGTCCTCGGGAAGAACGCCCCTGACTGCCGAAGCCGGCATGGCGGAGAAGAATTCGACAACTTCATAAAGAGTTTCGTCCTCCTGGGAAGCGACGGCACTCAGAATCGCCCCGGCAGCTCTGCTCGTTCCGATCCGCGCCATGGCGGCGAGCACTTCCGACCTGACCCTGGGATGAGTTTCCCTTTCGAGCAAATCCCCGACCTTTTCCAGGGGGCCTCCGAAATCGGCACCCCAGCGGAGAAGAAGCCTTTTCGCGCCTTCGCAGCGGGCAAAGGCATATCGCGATGACAGCAATCCTTCGAGGAACTCCTCGTCACTGCTTTTTTTCATCGAGAGAATATTGAAAAAGAGATCGTAAGCCTCGCTGAAATCGTCCGAACCTTTCCATTCTTTTTCGAGAAAAGCGAAGGCCTCACCGCTGTCGAGAGCGGCGATGGCGGCCGCCGCGGCTTTTCTGTGCCGCGTGAGGAATTCGTCGCTGTACAGCTCTTTCAAAAAAACAAGCCCGTCGAATCGGGCGAGCCTGGGAATGACGGGGATGAAAAGGCGAAAAGCCGAGCTCTTCTTTTTCGAGTCGAGGAAGTCCTTGATCGTTTCTGAAGAATGCATTCCGGCCCAGACGAAGAAGGCGCGGGAGCGGACCCGGTCATCTTCCTTGATCGATTCCATGACACGAACGATGAAACGGCGGGCCTCTTCCGATTCTGTCTTGCCGAGCTCGTCGAGGATCGCGTTTTTTGAATCGACCGCTCCCTGAGGAAGCCCCTGGAACTCGGCAATCAGCTCGCGGTCCCCGTCCGCGGGAAAAGCAAAGAACAGGATTAGCAGGATCAGTAAGCGCATGAAAAGCCTTCACAGAAAAGACTGCTGAGCAATTCATTTAACGGCAAGATGCGAGGAAGGAAAGAAAAAAGGCCCGCCAACGGCCCCGGTGACGGCCCGGCGGATCTCATGGGCCGTGATCGAATAGCCCTCATCGGCGAGAGAGGTAACAAAATCGGTGTGACGGCGGCCCCGGCGGTAATCGGGCATTCGGGGCGGTTGTTTGAGATATCGCGCGATCGTCTTGGGATCCTCGGCGAGATTGACGACGGCATGGAAAAAGGCATAGCCCGTATTGAGATAAACCGAGGAGCCGGTGAACTTTTTCCCGCCCAGGGCCAGATCCGAAATCCCTTCTTTTTTAATCCCCGAGACACCCAGCAGATCGAGGGCATTCACGAGAATCCCGCAGAACCGTTCGAACACTCCGTGCCGCCCGAGACTGTGCCGGCCCGCCTCGTAAAAAGAAACAACGGCCGTCCGGGGCGTGAGAACCACGGCCTGTCCACCCGAGGGGCGCCTGACTATACGGACCCTGTCGGCGAGGACGCTCCGAGCGATGACTTCGTCTTCCGGCCTGTTGCTCTTTCCAAGGACGACCATGGTTTCCGCGGGAGCAAAGACCATGAAGTCAAAGCGCCGCCGGCTCGCGGGCATGGAGAGGTCGGCCAGGTCATAGGGATGGACGGAAAGACGATCAATCATCGCAATCACCTTCAGATGTGAATGGCCATTTCGCGGGCTCCGAGCGACGCCTCGAGCATTGTTTCCGACAGTGTCGGATGGGCGTGAACCACACTTGCCACATCGAGAATCGTGGATTCGAGACGCATGGCGAGACAGGCCTCGCCGATCATATCGGTTGCGCGAGGGGCCACGATGTGGACGCCGAGAACTTCGCCGTATTTCCTGTCGGCCAGAACTTTGACAAAACCGTCGGTCTCGGCCTGGAGAACGGCTTTGCTGTTTGCCGTCAGCGGAAAGACACCCTTGTCATACTCGATGCCGCGTTCCCCGAGCGCCTCTTCGGACAGGCCGACGGAAGCGATCTCGGGATAAAGGTAGATGTTCCAAGGTATTTTCTCGAAATCCACCGGTTCTTCGATCCCGGCGATGTGGTTCACGGCCGCCACACCCTGGGCGGAAGCTGCATGGGCCAGCATGGCTTTGCCCGTAAGGTCTCCCACAGCGTAAACGCCGTCCGAAGAGGTGCGTCCAAAGGAATCGATCTTGACGAACTCTCCTTCTTTCTCGAGACCGAGCTTTGCCAGCGATTGAAGAACGGGCAGGCGCTCGGCTCCGTTGACAACGATATCCGCTCCAACGGAGCTCCCGTCATCGAGGAGCAGGCCGTCGGCCTCTTCCTGCTGAATGGTCCTGCCGAGACGGAGGGTCACCCCTGCTTTCTTCAGTCTCTTGGCCGCATAGCGTCCGAGATCTCCGTCCAGCCCGGGCAGGAGCTTCTCAACCGAAGAGAGGAGCTCCGTCTTGACGCCCACAAGAGCGAGAAGAAGAGCTATTTCAACGGCAACCGGTCCGTGTCCCCACACGGCGCCCTGCTCGGGCAGTTTGTCGAGGCGCCAGAAAGCGTCGATCTCGATAGCGCGGGAACGGGCGTTCTCGACGGCTTTCCGGCCCGGCCGGGAGCCTGTTGCGAGTATGATTTTTTTTGCTTCGAAGACGCGGTCCCTCACACGGATCAATCCGCCGCCCTGGGGCTCCGCCCTTCCCTTGATCACGTCGACGCTGTTTTTCTTTTCGAGATATTCCACACCCTTCGACAAGCGCGCCACGATGCGTTTCATCCGCGACAACGCTTTCGGCCAGTCGACGGAGAGGGATCGGCGATCGACGCCAACGATCCCCATCCGGGCGGCGTCTCTCACCTGTTCGAAACGATGGGCCGTTTCGAGCAGCGCTTTTGCCGGAATGCAGCCCCAGTTGAGACACATCCCGCCCAGCGCCCCCGCCTCGATCAGAGCGGTCTTCATTCCGAGCCGGCCCGAACGGATCGCGGCAACATAACCGCCCGGCCCGCCTCCGATGACGGCGACATCGTACCGGTTCATGACAGTGACTCCTCAAACAAGCAAAAGGGCCGCGGGATCGGCGAGCAGGTTCATGACGCGCTTGAGAAAGCGCGCCGCTTCCCCCCCGTCGACGATGCGGTGATCGGCGGAGAGGGAGATCCTGAGCACCTTTCCGGGGACGACCTCCCCATTTCTGACCACGGGCTCGTCCGCTATCCGGCCGATCCCGAGAATGGCGGCTTCCGGATAGTTGATGATCGGCGCCCCATAGGTTCCGGCAATGGAGCCGTAATTCGTTATCGAAAAAGTTCCCCCCCGAATCTCGTCGAGGGTGAGCTTTCTTTCGCGCGCCCTTTCGGCCAGGTCCGCAATCTCTTTTGCCAGCTCCCGGATCGACTTCCTGTCGGCGTTTTTAATCACGGGGACGACAAGACCGTCCGATGTGTCGATTGCCACACCGATGTTGACAAAGCCCTGCTTGACGAACCGGCCCTTCTCCAGCTCGAGCCGGCCGTTGAGCACGGGATGCTCCTTCAATGCGGTGCAGGCCGCTTTGACGACAAAGGGAAGATAGGTCAGCTTGGCGCCCGTCTCCTCTGCAAAGGTTTCGTGCTTTTTTTTTATTTTGTAGTCGAGGTCCGAGATCTACACCTTTTCCATGGCCGTCATGTGGGGGGCTTTCGATTTCGACTCGGCCATGCGCGCGGCAATGGTTTTGCGAATCTGAGAGATTTCCTCGTATTCGACTCCGTCATCAGACAATTGTTCGACCGCGGCTTTTTCCAAAACAGGCTCGGCGACCCGGCTGTCACCGTAATACTTTTTGATGTCGGCTTTCATGACGCGGCCGCCCGGACCGGTTCCCGGAATCTCGTCGATATCGAGGCCGAGATCTTTCGCCATGACACGCGCCACGGGCGTGGCCAGCGCCTTGCGCCCTGTTTTCACCCCACCTGTATGTCCGTTTCTTTCGAAGCCTTCCCCTGTGGCGGGCAGGAAGGCGGCGTCACCGGCCGTTTCGATCTCACCCACAACTCCGAAACCGCTCTCCTCGACCGCTTCATGGCCGGCGATTTCGGCCTCCGGGCCGGCGATTTCGGCCTCCGGGCCGGCGATTTCAATCTCGACGAGCGGCTCATCCACACGGGCTATCTCACCGATCTTTCCAAACAGCCGGACCACCTTTCCTTTCTTGGGTGAAGGGAGATCGGCAACGACCTTGTCCGTCTCCATCTTGACGAGAGGATCCCCTTCGTTCACTTCCTGGCCCGCTCTGACCAGCCATTCGAGGATCTTTCCCTCGGTGACTCCTTCGCCGATGTCGGGAAACTTGAAAATGTATCGCATCGTTCGAACCTCAGAAATCGAGCAGCCTGGTCATTTCGTAATAAATCCGCTCGGGAGTATGAAAGTAGTGATGCTCCCCTTTCGGCAGCGGCACGATCGTGTCGAACCCCGAAAGCCGGCTCGGCGGCGCCTCCAAAGAGAGAAAGGCTTCTTCGACCGCCGCAGCGACCACCTCGGCGCCGACGCCGCACGTCATCGGTCCCTCCGTCACGACGAGGAGGCGGCCCGTTTTTCTGACCGACGCTCCCACCGTTTCTCGATCGAGGGGAAAGATCGATCTCAGGTCGATGATTTCGACGGAGACATCGGCCCTCTCCGCTCGTGCGATCCGGACGGCGCGCTGCACTTCGCGCAGCATCGCCCCGTAGGAAACAACGGTGAGGTGCTCCCCTTCGGCCACGACGCGCGCCCTGCCGAGCGGGATCTGATAGGACTCCTCGGGCACTTCCTGTTTGATGGCGCGATAAACGCGCTTGGGTTCCATGAAGACAACGGGATCATCGTCGCGGATCGCAGACGAGAGAAGCCCCTTGGCGTCATAGGGCGTCGCCGGAATGACGACCTTCAAACCTGGAATATGAGCGAGAAGCGCTTCCATCGATTCGCTGTGATGCTCGAGCGCCTTGATCCCCCCGCCGTAGGGCATTCGAATGACCATGGGGATGCCGAATGCCCCCCTTGTCCGGTTGCGCATGCGGGCCGCGTGGCAGGCTATCTGGTTGAACGCGGAAAAGACGAATCCCGAGAACTGGATCTCCACAACTGGCCGGAGGCCGTTGACGGCCATGCCGACGGCCGTTCCCACGATCCCCGATTCCGCCAGGGGGGTATCGAAAACGCGCTTGACCCCGAACTCCTCCTGAAGATGGTCGGTCACGCGGAAGACCCCCCCCTCGCGCCCCACGTCCTGTCCGTAGACGACCGTGCTCGGATCCTTTTCCAGTTCCTCGTGAAGGCAGGCGTTGATCGCCTGGACCATGGTCTTGACAGCCATCTCACCGCCCCCCTTTCCAGGCGAGAAACTTCTCATACGCCGCCTTCTGGTGAACGAGCTCTGGCGGCGTTTCCGAGTAAAGATACTTGAACACGTCCTCTACGGGGTATTCGGACAAGGCTTCGTATTCCGCAAAAGCGGCCTCAGCGATCCGCTCCGCTTCGGCGAGCTCGGCTTTTTCCTTCTCCTCGTCCCAGAACCCGCGCGCTTCCAGGTAACCTCTCAGGCGTTTCAGCGGATCCCGGGCGGCCCATTCCTCCTCTTCTTCCGCTGTGCGGTAGCGGCCGGGGTCATCGGATGTGGTGTGCGCCCCCATCCTGTATGTCACGGCTTCGATCAGCGTCGGACCCCCGCCCGCGCGCGCGCGCTCGACGGCTTCCTTTGTCGCGGCGTAGACGGAGAAGAAATCGTTGCCGTCCACCTGAATTCCCGGAAACCCGTACGCTTCCGCTTTCTGGGCCAATGTTCGCGAGGCCGTCTGCTCCGAGCGCGGGAGGCTGATGGCATACTGATTGTTGTTGCAGAAGAAAACGACCGGGACCTTCCAGACTCCGGCGAAGTTGAGCCCCTCGTGAAAGTCCCCTTCCGAAGTGCCGCCGTCCCCGAAATAACAGATGACGACCTCTTTTCCGCTGCTGTAAGTGATCGAATAACCGAGGCCCACGGCGTGAGGAATCTGGGACGAGATCGGCACGGCCGAAGGAAAGAAACGGATCTCCCTGGAAGAAGTGAAACCCTTTTCAAACCCTCCGAAATAGTAAAAATACTGCGTCAGCGTCAATCCCTGATGCAGCCAGGCTCCAAGCTCCCGAAAAGCCGGGACCATCCAATCCTCTTTCTCCAGCGCGAAGGCGGAGCCCACGGCGGCGGCTTCCTGCCCCTTGTTCAGCGGAAGAGTGAACAAACGCCCCTGCCGCTGCCAGGAAAGCGCCTTTTCGTCGACCACGCGGGAGAGAATCATGAGCTTGTACGCTTCCACATCCGCACCGGGAGCCACATTGGGAAATTCTTCTTCATTGATCACTTCACCCGAACTGTTGAGAATTCGCAGCATCCTATCCTCCAACGGGTTGTAGCGATCACAGAGAGATGTCTTGAAAGCTGATTTCATGGACATCGACAAGGGTCCTTTCATTGTAACCATGGCTTCCCATTCAGCGGCAGAGCCGATCACATAAACCGGAAAGTCATACTTAAATACTTTGTTTTCTGATAGCTTCTTGATTCAGATGTGCACGAAATTGGGGCGGATTTTCCCATTAACCGCTTATATTAAATTGGATTGATCTTCCCGGGGTCAGATCAGATCCCGAGTGCCCGTCGCGCCGATCTTGTCGAAGAGGAAATCGAATTTCTTCTCGAGCTCGTCCATGATCGGGTCTTTGATCTCGGCGGGCAGACTCCACCACTCCTTCTTGAAAGGCCCGAATCCCTTCTTCCGAGTCTTGTAGATGAACTGTTCGTCTGTCTGGCCTTCCTTTTTCTCGCCGGCGTGCGCCTCGCGGAGGTGAGCGTAGACTTTCTCCCTGAAATCGGACGGGAGCTTTTCGTGATCGTAGATGATGTTCTGGAATCCCGTGGCGAGATGGATTTCGAGGGTCTCGGCCTCGGGAAACTTGTTGAAAAGGATATCGGGAAGGGTGGACGCTCCGTGCTGAACCGCGCCGCCCAGTCCGTACTTGCTCCGCCCCACACGGGAGAGATCGTGGAGAACGTCGAAATCGACCTTGACCTGGGCGATGCTGCCGTCGGGCAGAGGAATGCCGCCGTGGCTCGTCCCGGTCTGAACCGAGATCTTGCTGATGCCGACCGTTCCTTTGGCGAGGGTCCTGAGATATCCGTCCATGAAGGCTTCAAGCTCGGGCACGGTGGAGTTCTTGCCACCCACCTCCCCGATCTCGCCCCCGATCGAAACGGTCACGCCCTCCGGTTCGTTGGCGCGGATGAACTCCGTCAGCTCGGCGCAGACCTCGTAGTTGAGCTTCTGCTGTTCATCGAGCGATTCCGGTTCGAGCGTCACAAGCGTTGAGGTGTCCACGTCGATCTGCAGAAACGAGGCATCGAGCGCCTCCTTGATGATGTCTTTGACCGCGTCGATTTCCTTCTTCGGATCGGCGTGGTATTTCGAAGCCTTGACCTGGAAGTGATCGCCCTGGAGGAAGACGGAAGCGTTCCAGTTCTCTTTGATCGCCGCAGCCAGGACCGCGGCGGCGTACTCGGCGGGACGCTGTTCGGTATAACCGATTTCGGACCGGGCGATCTCGAAAATGAGCGCCCCCACGTCTCCTTTCCGGGCCGCCCGGAACACGGAGCGGGCGGAATCATAGGTCAGACCCCTGAGATTGATGGCCGGAACTGTGAACTTCTTGCCGATCTTCCCCCGGCCGCAGGCCATATAGAGATCATGAATGGATGAAGGGATATTGCCGGCGGCGATTGCCATGTCATGAATCAGACCTCGGGCAGCGTTGCAAAGCTCCGCATCTTCTGCAAAGACCGCGGTCCAGACCATGTCGTCGATTACGGAAGCGCGAAGCTTGCCGGCATCCTTGATCTCTATCTTGCCGTCATCGCTGATGCCTCCCACTTGATTCCACGCATCGCGCATATCGTTCAGAGTGCTGAAGCCGGCCATTGTCGGGTATCCTCCTCATTTTTTAGTTACTTGTTCGATATCCGATGAACAAACTCATTGTCCCTCATTCTCGTTATCGTTCAGACCCCAATCCTGCCAATCTCAATCCGGATTGACAACCCTCTTTCGTGTTCATACTATTTCAATAGGTTGCGCAGCACAGAGGTTTGTGAGAATGTCCAAAGTCATTTTCAACGACAAGACCTACCATCTCGACAGCTTCGGGTTTCTCGAATCGCCCGAGAAGTGGGACAGGGATTTTGCCGAAGGCCTTGCTCCCCTCCTCGGCCTGGTCGGCGGATTGACCGAGAAGCACTGGGAAATCATCACTTTCATCAGAAAGTACGTTGAGGAAAATAAAAGCATACCCCTTCTCTACCAGACCTGTCTCGAAACAGGCCTCTCCCTGAACTAAATGAGAAAGCATTTCCCATCCGGTTATCACAGAGGTGCGTGCAAGGCCGCGGGCGTCTCCTACGGCTTCATGCGCTCGGCCAATATCTGGTTCACCTATGAAACGACCCAGGTCAGAAGCGACAAGGCGCCGACCGGCCCTCTCGGATACTTGAAGGACATCATCAACTGGAGCAGGGAATTCGCCGAGGACACGGCAGCGCTGCACGGAATCACGGGGGGGCTCACGTACAATCACTGGCGCGTCATCGAATCGATCAGGAACAGGTTCGTCGAGACCGGCATCATTCCGCCTGTTTTTGAAATCTGCGAAGAAAACCATCTTTCCCTGAAGGACTTGATGGAGCTCTTTCCGAACGGGTATCACAGGGGCGCCTGTCAAATCGCCGGACTGCGCCCGTTGAGATAAGGGGGACGCAACAGGCAATCCTCCGCCTGCCGACGATTGCCTGTTGCG
>CAZWHE010000041.1:0-26171 GCA_964633825.1 uncultured Phycisphaerales bacterium
CTCGACTGCACTCCGGGGCCAGGCGACATCAGCGTCGACCAAACCTTCCGGTCTTATGGCGATTTTACATTCCTTCTTTCCCCGAATTCTCCTGGTATCGATTCAGGAGATCCCGGCCTGGCCGACGGGATCATCTGGCCCGGGTGGTACAGCGATTGGAGCTATTCCGACATGGGCGCCTACGGGGGGCCGGGCGGAGAAGGCTGGTCCCTGCTTCCCTGACCGCTATAACCATTCCCGATCCCGCCGCTTAATCGACCTTCTTACCCATATGGCGGATTCAATCAAGGGAGTCAATGATGAATGTCATGATCGGAGCGCACATGTCGATCTCGGGGGGTGTTTCCAAGGCCCTGCCGAGGGGGGAGGAGACGGGGTGCGCCATGATCCAGATCTTCACCAAGAACGCGAGCCAATGGAAGGCGAAGCCGCTCGAATTTGAAGAGGTGGACCGCTTCAAAAAGGCCGTCGATGAGAGCGGGATCTGGCCCGTTGTCGCCCATGACAGCTATCTGGTGAACCTCGCCTCGCCGGACGATGCGCTCTGGACCAAATCGAAAAATGCGCTCAAGGACGAGATGACCCGGGCCGAGCTGCTCGGCCTCCCCGGTCTCGTCATCCACCCGGGCGCCCACATGGGAACGGGCGAAGAGAGGGGGCTCGAGAGGATCGCCGCCGCGATCGACGAGCTCCACCGGGCCACGGAAGAGTATGGGGTCAAGATCCTTCTCGAGACAACGGCGGGCCAGGGTACGAACCTGGGATATCGATTCGAACACCTCGCCGCCATCATCGAAATGGTAGACGACGACGGCCGTTTGGGGGTCTGCTTCGACACGTGCCACACCTTTGCCGCGGGCTACGATCAGAGAGACGCCGCGTCCTGCCGAAAGGTGTTCAAAGAGTTCGACGGCGTGATCGGTTTCGATCGTCTCGAAGCGATGCACCTCAATGATTCGATGCGCGATTTCAACAGCCGCCTCGACCGCCACGAACAGATCGGGCAAGGCAAGATCGGGATCGAGGGATTCCGGTTCATCATGAGGGACCGGCGCTTTGCCGAGATTCCCAAGATTCTCGAAACCCCCAAGGGCGAGGACAACGGCTGGGACAAGAAAAACCTGGCGGTTTTGCGGGAGCTCTCTGTCAAATGATCGGATGGCGTGAAAAGCCTTGCTCCGGCTTCGTCGTTGGGCGACGAAGCCGGAGCAAGGATGAAGCATGACTCAGGGAATGATCTCCAGTGAAATCGGGTTGGACACGAAGTCGTACCCGCCGGGCAGTGTGAAAGCCAGGCTCAATGTCTGGCCGGCATAGACGGGATTGGCGGGCCCGGGAACGTTCAGCGTTGCCGTAGAGGCTCCGCTTCCGTCGAGGTAATCCCGGAAGTTCTGGAACATGGAGTTGTTGAAGTGGGCGATGATATAGCTCGTGTAAGAATCGAGATTGATCGGCAGGACCATGCCGCCCGGCAGGATCGTACCGGGATCGGTTCCGCTCAATGTCCCCACCAGGGCGTATTCTCGGTTGGCATACGATGGTCCCGCGTCGATGGCGAAGTCGATGACGCTTCCTGATGAGAGAACGATCGTATACGCGCTCGCAGAAAGGCTGGGGGGCAGGACGGCATCGAGGGCCTGGACCAGTCCGGACCCGTAGTCGTTATCCTTTCCAGCGGCTCCCAGATCGAGAGCCGTGCTTTCCATGAAGAGCTGGATCTCGTCGGGCGTGAAAGCCGGATTGGCCTCCAGCATGAGAGCACAGACTCCGGCCACGTGCGGCGTGGCCATAGAGGTGCCGTCCCAGGTGTCTCCGCTGTATCCGCCCCCCCAGGTCGTGGAATTGACGTTCTCTCCCGGGGCCGCGATGTCGGGCTTGACGAGGCCGGGCGGGTAGGGGTAATCGTGGAACGGTCCCTCGTCCCAAACGGTGGGGCCGTTGCTCGAGAAATACGCGTAGTTGTTGTTCATGTAACCCGTTGCGCCCACGCCGATCACTTCGGGGCAGTCACCGGGGGTTCGGATGCAGTTGGGAGGATAATTGTAACCGCGCTCGTTGCCGGCGGCGATGACGAGTGTGGTGCCGGCTGCCTTGACGTACTGGCAGGTCTGGCGCCAGGTGACACGGTGGGGAGCCCAGCTGTGGTACCAGCCCAGGCTCATGGTGATCACGTCCGCGCCGTTGTCGGCGGCGTACTCCATTCCTTCCCACACGGTGGCTTCGTCTGAATAGCTCACGTAATAACCCACCTTGCAGATCATGAGGTTGCATCCCGGAGCCACGCCGGTCTGCGTGCCGCCCGTTCCGTCGCCGCCCGTGGTGCCGGCAGTGTGAGTTCCGTGTCCGTTGTCGTCCATGGGATTGTTGTCGGCGTAGCCGAAGTCGTAGCCGATGAGATCGTCCACGTAGCCGTTTCCGTCATCGTCGACGCCGTTGATATCGCTCGGGTCCCAGACAACGCCGTTGCTGTTGATGTCCTCGCCGGGATTGACCCAGATGTTGTTGTTCAGGTCCGAATGGTTGTAATCGGAGCCCGTGTCGATCACGGCCACGGTCACACCCGTCCCGATCACGCCGGCAACGGACCAGGCCTGGTCCGCCCCGATCCAGGTGACGCCCCAGGCAATGGCCCGAGCGCTCGTGCCCCGAGAATCGTTCGGTGGAGATGTAGGGCTCCCGGCCTTACCGCCGAATACTTTGCGCGGGATGTTGAGCCTAATCGATTCGATATCGTTCCGTGCCGCGATTTCGGAAACCGCCGCAGGAGCGAGCCAGCCGGAAACAGTATTGTTGATCCAGAGATATTTCAGCCGGAAGGCAAGCCCGGTATCGGCCATTTTCGTGAGAACCCCTCTGATCCCGGCTTGCGAAGCGGCGGCGTGCTCCTTGAGGAGGCCGAGAACGACATTTCGTTTCTCGGGCCTCGTCAATCCTTTGCCCGCCCTTTCGAGGAGAGCGAGATCGGGCCGGTCTTTCATGACGATGATGACCGGAATCCGTTCGTCGGGTCGAGCGCCGGCAACGTGTTTGGTGAGGTTCGGTCCCATGACACCGCTTCCTCCGAGAGCAAGAGGTGCGGCGATGAGCGCTGTCACGAAAATAATGGCGAAGAATGTCGATATGCGCAGCATGATCCCTCCTTGGTTGTAAAACTGGATTAACAGAGATGTATAACGACGATTAAAAAAGAATCAGGCTTGTACCAGAGTACACAGAACTTTGTGTCATCTCTATTTTAAATTTAATAGCAAAACCTCAGAAATAACAAGGGAAAAGAACCCCAATCGACATCATCGCTCTACGATCCCCCCGTAATTTTGAGGTAGTCCATGCCGAACATGAACTTGGGATCGGCTTTGTCGTTGGTCCCGATGACGGTGACAGTGATGAGGTTTCGGCCCTTCTTGATGTCGAAGAAACCGAGATCGATTTCACCTGTCGGTCCCCACTCTCCTTCCTTGTAAAGGTCGAAGTCACCCTCCACCTTTCGGCCGTTGACGGTGATCCGATGAATGCCGTAGTCGGGAGCCTTTGTAAAGACGGCGATCACGTGCGCGGGCCCTGACGTCTTGCTCTCGAAAGCGAGGGTGAGCGTGTCGCCCTTTTCGGCGTCACGCCACCAGAGGTGGCATTCGCCGCTGTATTTTTCACTGGCCGTCTGCTTCTCGGCAATGCCTGTTTTCGAGACAACCTCCATCTCCTCCCCCTCGATGGCGCCTTCGACCCTGCGGGGCGTGTAAGGCGGGAGGAGGGCGAGCGCCAGGTCCGCTCTGTCGGGCAGGGGGATGTTGTCCCTCCCCTGGGGGAAAGCGTACCAGTAAGACGTGACGGCATAGTCGACGAGCACATCTTTCCAGTGCCAGACCTCCATGTCGAAGCGGAAGCTCTTCAGATAGGGAATCCTGTCGAGGACGTGCCAGCGGTTGACGGCCGTGTGGCCGTAGTTACCGGGGCCGTCGCACCGGGGCTGGTTGTGATAGGCATGTGTGAAGGGTTCGGGCCAGCACCAGGCGTATCCATAGTAATCCTCGGTTCCTGTGCCGAAGTGAGAAGGAAATGTCTCGCCGTCCACGTAGATTTTTTCATCTCCCTCACCCCACCAGGTCTTCACCGGATTGGTCACGTAAAGGGCGTCGCCGACGAAAACGCCCCGGCCCGTTGTTTCGAGATAGTTCCAGTCTTTCATCGGCCTCGTGGGAATGTCCTTTTCCATGCGCCACTTGGCGTGAAAATGCATGGTGCGCTCCGTCCAGTCCGAAGGGACGGAGACGGTTTTTCCCCTCACCGTGATTTCTTGGCCGCTCAGGTTCTCGAGGAAGAGATCGGCTTTCTCCCTGAAGGGCATCCACCAGCGGCTCCAAAGTGTCCCGTCCTCGGCGACGCCCGCGGGGAGCGATTCGTAGACATTGAGACCCGGTGCGGCGCCGAAGAAATCGCCCAGGGGGACCGTGATCGTTCTCATGCGGTCGAAAACACCGCCCAGAACGAGGCCGCGCAGCGCAGCGTCGCTGTCCGCGGCATGGACCGCCAGTTCGAAAGAGCAGATCGCGCGTTCACCGGATAGTGATACGATCGATCCTGATTTTCCGTGGTCGAGGGTTATTTCGAATGAAAGCTCATCAGGCGTTTGTCCCGTCCAGCGGCTGATGGGGGGAAGAAATGCGGTTCGGGGCGCCGCCAGCTTTCGGGCGACGGCCTCGGCCTCGTCCTTCAGGCGGAGGGCTGTTCCTTCGTCGAAAGAGATCACGTCCGCGTCTTCGTTGTAGGTCCGGTAGTTGATCTGGTAATAGAAATCATTCGCGTCGCTCGTCACTTTGCAGTGCCTGCGGTAGGGGATCGGATAGTAGCTGTTCCATCCCTTGCTCACCATGTGGCAGATCGGGAAGGGGAATCCCACCGATTTTCCGCTCAGGAAAGAAGCCATCTCTTCTTCGACAACGGGCTCGGGAGAACGGTCGATGTAGATCCTGAGCGTCCCGGCCGGGTTGGCGGACCAGATGCGGACAATGGCTCCGGGACCGTCGGCGTCCATCATGACGTATTCCGTGCGCCCTTCTCCGGCTTCGCCCGGCCGGGGATCGGCGTGCTTCTCCTCGCCCAGGTACTGGCCGCGGTCGTAATTGGCGAACCAGTCCTTGTCCGGTGATTCGCTCTTCCTGTCGTAGCTCGAGAACTGGCGGCACGTGAACGCCGGATTCGGAAAGATGGAGAGCTCGCGGAGGTCGGTCATCTCTTCGAGAAGAGAGCGCGTGTCCACGCGTTTTTCAGAGGAAGATATGCCTTTGAAAAATCCGGCGCAGCCCACCGGCCATGAGAGAAGAGATATGGTTATGACAATGAAGCCGAAGTGAATAAATCTTTTCATCGAAGGACCTCCGAAACAGTGACGGCACGGTGAGATCAACCATTGAGAATATCCCTTCTTTCGGCCAAAAAACAAACCCGATTTTATCGCGAAGAATCTTGACCTCATACCCATGTTGGTCTATGTTTCATCGTTTCCTTTTAGGTCTCTATTTGCTTGTGTTATTTTACGCCGGACGGCTCGAAACGGGCCTGAAACAAGGGAGGCAAGGAGTCTGAAATGTCGGCTTCAATCATCGCATTTCTGGGAGTTGTCGATTCCGCCTGGATCGGGATCGGGATCGTTGTCGTCATCATCGCGCTTTGTGCGACCGCCGTGGCCCTGCAATATAAAAAGGTGGGACCCAGCGAGGTTTTGATCATATCGGGAGGCCGGGGCCAGGTCGTGACCGAGCCCGACGGTACGAAGAGGAAGATCGGATACAGGACACATCTCGGCGGAGGGACGTTTGTCATCCCCTTCGTGGAGAAGGTCCAGGTCCTGTCGATCGAGATGATCACGATCGGGATCAAGACTCCCGAGGTCTACACAGTGAACGGTGTCCGCATCCAGATCGAAGCGACGGCCCAGGTCCGCATCGACAACGATGAGGAATACATCCGCATGGCGGCCGAACAGTTCCTGAGCAAGGGAAACGACGGGATTCGTGAGATCTCCCAGCAGGTGCTCGAGGGTTGTGTCCGCTCCGTGCTCGGAGCCATGACCGTGGAAGAGGTTTACACGAAGCAGAAGGAGTTCTCGAGCACGGTCCTCGAATCGGCGCGCGAGGATTTCAAAAGGATGGGCCTCGTTCTCGTTGCATTCAACTTCACGGGCATCACCGATTCCGACGGCTTCCTCGAGGCCCTCGGCCGCCCGCGCATCGCCCAGGTCAAGAAGGACGCCGTCGTCGCCGAAGCCGAGGCGGAAAAGGAAGCCAAGATGAAAACCGCCGTTGCCAAGAAGGAGGGCGACATCGCCCGGCTCCAGGGCGAGACCGAGATCGCCGAGGCGAACAAGGAGTTCGAATCCAACAAGGCGGCTTTCGAGGTGGAAACGAACGAAGCCCGGGCCAAGGCCGATATGGCTTACGACCTGGAGCGCCACAGAATGCTGCAATCGATCAAGAAGGAAGAGGGAAAGGCGAAGGCGATCGAAAAGGAGCAGAGCATCGTTCTCGGCGAGCACGAGATTGCGCGGAAAGAGAAAGAGCTCGAGGCGGAAGTCAAAAAGCAGGCCGACGCCAATAGATACGAGCGGGAAGCCATGGCCGAAGCGGAAGCTTTCAGGATCCGCACGGAGGCCGAGGCCAATGCCGAGGCGGCCAAGGTCGAGGGAGCGGCCGAGGCGGAAGCGATGATGAAGAAAGCCGAGGCGTGGCGTGAATACAACCAGGCCGCCATGTTCGAAATGCTGGTGAAAAGGCTTCCCGAGCTGGCGGCGGCCGTGTCCGAGCCTCTGTCCAAGGTGGACAAGATCACCGTGGTCAATTCGGGCGGCGACGATTCCAAGCTCGGTCTCTCCAAGGTGACGGGCGAAGTGACCAACATCCTGGCCCAGCTCCCGGCCGTTGTGGAGGGACTTTCGGGCGTGGACATGAAGGCTCTGCTGAACAAGCTGCCCCAGGCCGGCGGGGATTCGGGAGAGAACAAGAAACCCGCCGGAAACAAAAAGAACAGAAAAAAATAGTTTAGAAATCATCCGAAATGATCGCTGACCGGATCGGCAGAATCGGTTTTTCGTCCACTCTCAAAATCTCGGCGCGAGCCAAGACTCTCAGAGCGAGCGGCGTGGATGTCATCGACTTCAGCGTCGGCGAGCCCGATTTTTCCACCCCCGACAACGTCAAGGAAGCCGGCAAGCGCGCCATCGACGAAAACCAGACCCGGTACACCCAGGCCGCCGGAACTCCCGAGCTTCGGGATATCATCCGCAAAAAGTTGCTCGAAGACTACGGTGTCGAATACGACCCGGACGAGATCATCGTCTCCCCCGGCGCCAAGGCGTCTCTCTACCTGCTCTCGGCCGTCCTGTTCAACAAGGGGGAGGAGTGCATCCTCCCGGCGCCCTACTGGGTTTCCTATCCCGAGCAGATCGCCCTGGCCAAGGCGATCCCCGTGATCGTTCCCACGGAAGAGTCGAACGGGTTCAAGCTGACGCCGGAGGAGCTCAGGGCTTGTGTGACATACAAGACCAAGGCCCTCATGCTGAACAATCCATCCAATCCCACGGGGGCCGTCTACTCGCGGGAGGAGCTCAGCGATCTGGCCGAAGCCGTGCTCGACGAGGAGATCGTCGTGATCGCCGATGAGATCTACTCGAAGATCGTCTATGACGGCAACGAGTTCACGAGTTTCGCGAGCCTGGGGGAAGAAGCGCGGAAACGGTGCGTTATCGTGGACGGCGTGTCGAAAGCCTATTCCATGACGGGGTGGCGCATCGGCTTTGCGGCGGGACCGCGCGAGATTATCCAGGCCATGGGCAAGGTGCAGAGCCACTCGACGGGCAATCCCTGCTCGGTGGCGATGAAGGCGGCCGAAGAAGCGCTGGGCGGTCCCCAGTTCTCGATACGCATGATGGGCCGGCAGTTCCAGAGCCGGCGCAACTATATCGTCCGGAAGCTCGGGCAGATACCGGGCGTCACCTGCGCCGAACCGGGTGGCGCCTTCTACGTCTTTCCCAACGTCTCCGAGTACTTCGGCAAGGAGATCGACGGAATGCGTATCCGCGACTCCTACGCCCTCGCTTTCTATCTTCTGGAGAAAGCCCATGTGGCCATCGTTCCGGGAGACGCCTTCGGCGCGCCCGGGTTCATTCGCATTTCTTATGCCACGTCGATGGAGAACATCGAAAACGGGATGGAACGGATCACCGAAGCCCTGTCCCGGCTCCGGGCCGCCCCGAGGGAGAGTGTCCTTATGCTCGACAACAAGGCAACGAGAGTGAAATCGCGCGTCCCGGCGGAAACGGACATTTCCATCACCGAGAGGAATCGTCTCGTCGATGCCGCGGAGAGCCATCTCAGGTTCAACGAGTACTATGAATGGAACGCCAACATCAACGGCGTGATCATCCAGCTCCGTACGAATTCCAAGCATATCTACGGGTTCTGGATGGAGAACTGGTATCCGGCCGAGCTCGAGTCCGACCTCGAGCCCCACGGCCTGATCGTGGCCGTCAAGGGAGTTCCCGACCAGGAACCGATGGCGTGGTACAACTCCGAATCGAAGACCGCCGTTTTTCTCAACGCGAATTACTACGGCATGGTGCGGGGGTGGGCCCTCGGCATCGTGGCCGATATCTCCGAGCGGCTTTACGACGTTCACTCGGTCCGGGCTTCCTGTATCGACGCGGACGGCCGGGGCGTTCTCATCATCGGTCCCACGGGGGCGGGACGCTCCACCGTGACATACGGGCTCCTCGCCGACGAAAGGGTCCGCATCCACTCGGACGACTGGGTTTTTCTGCGGTACCGCGACAAGAACGCCATCGCCGATATCTCGGAGCGCAAGTTCTACATGAGAACCGACATAGCCGAAACCTTCGAGGAGTTCGCCGAGCTTTTTTCACGCAGCAGGTGCGAGAACGTGGCCGTGTCGAAGGAGGACTGCGACAACGAAAAGTGCCTGGCCGGGGACGACTGCATCCTCCAGAAGAACGCCGACCACTGCTTCATCGGTTTTTCCAATTCGCGCGGCATCGTCGATCCGAACTGGATCGGCGGCCCGCAGAAATATGTGCGCCGCACGAACATCGAGCGCGTGATCATTCTCAAGCGCGATCCCGTCTCACCGCCCGTCGCCTCCATGGAACCGGACGAAGCGGTCCATTACCTGGCCACGGGGCGTTACCAGGTCCTCTCGCCCGGTTCGCGCGGATACGGCTCGTTCAAGAACCAGCCCTTCTTCAATCCCTACCTTCTCGCCAAGGACCAGGAGCGCACCGAGCTCCAGGAAGAATGCTTCGCCAAGCTCTTTTCCTGCGCCGAGATCAGCGTGGTCAACACGGGCGTCGACCAGCCGGCCCGGATCGTGGAGCGGGTGAAGGACCTTCTTTTGCCATCTCATTCATGACCGGACGAGCTCGCTGGCCGTTCTCACCGCCATGACGAGGCTTGCCGGATCGGCGCATCCCTTTTCGGCTATATCGAAGGCCGTCCCGTGATCGGGTGCGGTGCGGATGAAGGGGAGCCCCAGGGTCACGGAAACGGTTCCGAAGAAATCGAGCGTCTTGGCCGCGATGTGTCCCTGATCGTGGAAGAGGGATAGAACGCAGTCGAAAGCGCCGTCCGTTGTTTCGCGGAACACGGAATCGGCCGGGATCGGGCCGGTGACGTTGATCCTTTCAGACCGCGCCTCTTCGACGGCGGGAATGATCTCGTCGAGCTCTTCCCGGCCCAGAAGACCGCCTTCGCCTCCGTGGGGATTGAGTGCGGCCACGGCGAGGCGGGGGGCCGGAATTCCTGTTTTGACGAGCTCTTTCTTCAGGCGCCTGAGGGTCTGTTTGATCTTGTCTCTTTTGACCCGGGCGATCGCTTTTTTGAGGGAGAGGTGGCGCGTGAGGAACGCGATGCGCAGGTTCCGGGTCACGAAGAGCGTGATCGGATCGGGGCATCCCGTGAGGTCGGCCAGAACCTCGGTGTGATCCACGCGGGAGTGGCCCGCGGCGTGAAGGGCCTCCTTGCTCCACGGCGCCGTGACGAGGGCGTCCGCTTTGCCTGCGGCCAGAAGACGGTGGGCCTCGGCGAGAGCTCTGCGGGCGAGACGCCCCGCTTCGGCCTGCACCGTTCCGGGGACGAGTTTTCTTCGCGGCTTTCCGCCCGAAGGCACGATGTCGGTTTTTGAACAGGCCAGACCGAGCCGTGCGGCGGCGGTCTTGATCACTTCGAATGAGCCGACGGCGCGCGGGCGGCAGCATTTTCTCACCTTGCGGTCGGTCAGCGCCTTGAGGACGATCTCGGGACCGATGCCGTTTGGGTCGCCCGTGGTAATGAGAATCCGAGGTTTCCTGCCCGCCATAGTTTCAATCCCATTACGAGTTCGAGCTTGTGACGTTCCTCCTGATTAGATTATGTTTTATCGCCAATAGATTATGATGAACCGCTCGAAGAGTTCCAGTCCGGAATATTGACGGAAAGACGGATGGGCGAGAGTAGACCCTTTGACGCTATCGTCGTGGGAGCCGGCATCATCGGTACGGCCATCGCCGAACGTTTGACAGCCAGGGGAATGCGCCGTGTCGTTGTCCTCGAGAAGGAAAAGACCTGGTGTACGGGCACGTCGTCCCGGTCGGCGGGCGGAATCAGACAGCAGTTCAGGGAGGAAGTCAGGATCAAGGCCTCCATGTTTTCCGTGACGAGATACGAGAGGTTCGCAGAAGAGTATGGTCTCGACCCCGGTTTCAAAAAGCATGGTTATTTTTTTCTCGCCGCCTCGGATGAGAGCGCGGCCGGGCTCGAGAAAGACGTCGCGCTTCAGAACCGGCTCGGTCTCGACTCCCGTTTTGTCGACAGGGACGAGATCAACGAGATTATCCCCGCTCTGACCATTTCCGACCTGAAGGGCGCGGCCTTTTGCGGAAGCGACGGGTACCTCGATCCCCACACACTGGTTCAGGGCTACGTCAATGCCTTCAAGGCCCGGGGAGGTCTGTTGAAGACGGAGTGCCGAGTCGACGAGTTCCTCCGTGCTTCCCATTCGATCGAAGGCGTGATGACGAACGGCGGCCCCCTGCGCGCCCGAGCGGTCGTGGTTGCTGCGGGGCCTCATACGGGCGATCTTCTCCGGCGGGCGGGCGTCGACCTTCCCCTCAAGACCTGCCGCCGCCAGATCTTTTCCACCGATTCCGTCGACGGAGTCGATCCCGACTGGCCCCTGACGCACAACGATCATGATAACCCCTTCTACTTCAGGCCGGAGACGGGCGGCGTCATCATGAGCCTGGCCGAAGTGGAGGAGATGGATCCGCCCGAGAGGGGGAACGAGATTCCGCTTTCCCGAAAGGGTCTTCCCGGGCTGGCCGAGCGGGCCACGGCGCGGTGCCCGATCCTGGGCGAAGCGCGCATTCGGTCGGGCTGGGCCGGGCTGCGCACGATCACTCCCGACGAGCTCCCCGTTCTGGGCTCTGTATACGGGAAGGACGGACTCTTTCTGGCCGCGGGCTTCTCGGGCTGCGGCATCACGCTCGCTCCCTTTGCCGCAGAGGTCGTCGCGGCCGCCGTTGCCGGCGAGGATCCCTGCTGCGGAAAGACGGAAGCCTTCGACTCGACGCGGTTTTTATTGAAGAACAGGAATCCGCCCGGGCGTCGAAGCGTCCAATAAACGACAGCCAAACTCTGTATCCCATTCTCTTGCAGGAGATCGCAGCCATGGTCCTCTCCGGTGTTCTTCTCATCATGATTGTTTTAACCCCGTCCGACGGTCTCGACGGCCTTCCTCTTCTCGAAAAGGGCGTCAAGAGGGTTTCGAGCTACGATCTGACCGGCGGAGATCACGACTATCTCTCCCTCGAGCCGGGCGGCGCGCTCGTGCTCGCAGATATCCAGAAACCGGGAACGATCAAGCGTTTCTACATCAAGGTCGACTCGGAAGACCCGGCCCACCTCCGGACCATGCTGCTCAGGTTCTACTGGGACGGTTCGAAGTCGCCCTGTGTCGAGTCTCCGCTCGGCGATTTTTTCGGTCTCGGCCACTCGCGCTATTACGAGGTCAATTCCCTTCCCCTCGTGACCGGAAACAACCGGGGAATGACCTGCTTCTTTCCCATGCCATTCAAGAAAAGCGCTCTCATGGTCCTGGAGAACGAAGGCCGGGGCAGAACGAGCTCCGTTTACTTTCAGATCGACTACATTCCCGGAATGCCCGAAGAGGGATCGGGACTTTTCCACGCCCAGTACACGCAAGGGTTCCTGACGCGCTCGAGCGGGGATCATCTCGCGCTCAAGGCGAAGGGGAAGGGTCGCTTCGCGGGCATGGTTCTCTCGATCGTTCTGGGGGAAGACGGCTGGTTCTGGAGCGGCGACGAGAAGTTCTACATCGATGGTGAAAAGCTTCCGTCGATCAGGGGCACCGGGCTGGATGACTATTTCGGAGGAGCTTTCGGCTTCAAGCCGAAGTTCTGTTCGCCCTTTTTCGGGACACCACTTGCCGGGAACGCGCTGAGGGGCGCCGAGTTCACGGGGTACCGATTTCACATCGAGGATCCCATCATCTTTCGGAAGGAGCTGGCCGTTTTTTTGGAGCATCAGGGGCAGCGGTATGTAAAAGGGCGAAAAGTATATGACCGGGCGGCGCGGCGCGATGAGTATTATTGCGTGGCTTATTGGTACCAGGAGCCCCGGCACCAGCCCTTCGCCCTCATGCCTTATGTGGGCGATCGCATCACGGGCGACCGGAGCTATACGATCGAGGGAGAAATGCTCGAAATCCTCGGCTCTTCGGGGGATCCCGTCAGCATCAAGGTCCTGGACGGTGCGGCGATCCTGCTCTTCGAAGCCGACGGAAAGACCCATGACAAGGGCGAAACAGGGGATTTCATATCCTTTCGCCTTGTCATTCCCAGGGCCGGGATGTACGAGATCTCGGGTCGATTTCTCCGTTCGCGGCAGTGCGGTTGCTATCAGCTCTCGGTGAACGGCGAATCCCTGGGCGAGCCGATCGACTTTTACAACGACCGGGGCGGCAAGGGCAGGAACTGCGAGATACTCGAGGAAAAGGTCGTCTTGGGCAGGATCAATATTCCGGGATCGGAGCAGAATATTTTCAAATTCAAGGCGTGCCGGAACGGCTCTCATTCGGAAAGTTGTTATTTCGGCATCGACTCGCTGATGATCCGCCCCATCGAGTGACGAATGCAGAGGTCAGGTGAGGATCTCGACTTCGTCTCCAATGTGGATCGTGTGCTCGGCCTGGCTGATGTTTACTCCAGGCTCTTCCTGGAGCGGGGGATAGGCAAAGAGCATTCCGCATTGCGACATCGCCTCGATCGTTCTGTTCACTGCTTCGATGGGATGGCTCTCTGTCAGGTTTCTTCTGGCAAAAGGGAGATTGTTGAAGCGCGCGATCGTCTCGAATACTTTCTTGTCCATTCCGCGTTTCAGTTTCAGCTTTCGCTTGGTGCTGAATATCTCGGCCGTTCCTTTTTCTAAAACCAATCCCCGGCCGGTCGAGGCAAAGGGCTCGATGGCCAGGATCATCCCCCTCTGCAGCCCCCCGGATCTCAATTCCGGTGCGTTCGGGATCTGCGGTTTTCCGTGAATCTGGAAACGCCCCACTGCGTGGCCGGTGAGGTTGGTGACGGGCTTGAATCCCAGAGAGGTGATCGCCGATTGAATCACGCCGCTCACTTCGTTGATGGAGACATCGGGTCCGGCGGCGCCGATCGCTCTCGACAGGGCTTCGCGAGACGCTTCCACAAGAAGGCTGTGCCCGCCGAGATCTTTGCTGGCCGCCGTGTCGCCCACGTACCCGTTCACGTGAACGCCCACGTCGAGCTTGGCCAGGTTCCCTTCCCTGAAGCGGACGGTGTCGTCATGAGCGGCGCAGTAATGGGCTGCAATGTTGTTGAGCGAGATCTGGGCCGGGAAGGCCGGTTCTCCGCCGAGCTCCCGTATTTTGGCTTCCACGGCGCATGAGACGTGAAGGAGCGAAACCCCGGGTTCGATGGCGGCTAGGCCGTACCGCAGCGCGGCCCCGGCGATGCCGCCCGCTTTCCTGAACATATCGAGCTCACTGTTGGTGTATTGAATCATTGTTTCTGTCGAGACCTCGGTTCCGGTTAAGGACCGGAACGAAAGCGGCCGTTCCGGCAAAGAGCCTGAACGAAACCAGCCTTGAAAAACCGAGTATTTTACCTTTTTATTCGGAGTGTTAAACTCAATTGCTTGTTTTGTCAAACTCTTCAGCAAGGAGGATAATCCATGGTCAAGATCGGAGTCATACTCGGTGGCTGCGGCGTCAACGACGGAGCCGAAATTCATGAGTCGGTCATCGCTCTCCTCTCTTTGGACAGGGCCGGTGCCGAGATCGTCTGCATGGCCCCCGACAAGGATCAGATGGACGTGGTCAATCATCTCACGGGGGAGCCCTCGGAAGAAAAACGGAACGTCATGGTCGAAGCGGCCCGCATCGCACGGGGCGAGATCCGCGACATCGCCGGCGTCAAGTCTTCCGACCTGGACGGAGTGGTCATTCCCGGCGGATTCGGAGCGGCCAAGAACCTCAGCAATTTCGCCGTGGCCGGCGATCAATGCGAGGTTGATCCCGAGGTGGAGAGGCTGCTCAGGGAAATGCGCCGGGACAAAAAACCGATCGGGGCGATCTGTATCGCTCCCGCCGTCCTCGGCCGCGTCTTCGGGGAAGAGAAGGCCGAGATCACCATCGGCAATGATCCCGGTACTGCGGGCCTCCTCGAGAACATGGGCGCCGTTCACAAGGAATGTTCCGTCCACGATTGCTATACCGACGGGGCAAGAAATCTCGTCACAACGCCGGCTTACATGCTGGCGGAATCGATCGGCGAGGCCGCAGACGGGATCGAGAAGCTCGTGGCCGAGGTCGTCAAGCTGGCCGGCAAATGAGAGGAACGGCCGGTTCCGGCCTGATTTGGGTCCGAAATTACACTGATTCATAAGAAATGATCCCAACAGGGAATAAGGAGATAAAAAATACGCAGAAAAAAAGACCGTAACCGGCCGATTGATTAGTGGGTTATAGACAGGAAAGGAGACATGGATGGGTTCCATGAAAAAACTCACGCCGATCAGCCTCTTTTTACTGGCGGTCATTTCGGCAAGCAGCTTCCTGCATGGTGAAGAAGTGATTCTCGATTCACAGAGAGACGCTGTCAAAGCTTTGAAAGAAGAGATCTACTCGATCAATCTCGTCAACCTTCTCGATCTTTCTTCCTCACAGGTCGATGTGATTCTCACACAATCACGGATGGCGCGTCCTTTCTACGAGGCGAGGAAAGAAATGCTCCGGGAGATTTATCCCCTTCAGGTCAGGGTGTTTCGCGAGTTCAAAGCCGCTGACGAGGAAAACCGCGGCCTGCCCGATCCTTTAATGAAGAAAACGGGGAAAGCTGAGCGTCTCGAAAAGGAAGTGAACGACAAGCTGATCGCTCGCGTCAACACGCTCTCCGAAGATGTTTACGAGATCCTGAGCCCCGGGCAGCTCAGGATTATCAACTACTACAAACCGTTTCTCTTTCCCCGGGAATACAGGGACAGGGAAATGAAAAAGAAATCGGACAAGCGGTGGGGAGCCGCCCGGGAGGCGCTGTTCGAGGCAAGAAGTTTTTCAGAGAGAAAATACAAGCTCAAGAAAGAGAAGGTGGTCACAACGATATTCAACCTGCTTCCCGGCCCGCGACAGCCCGCCGGGAAAGGGGCGCGTGGTGCGGCTAAGAAGAAGAAGGCTCGCGCCGCAGCACCGCCGGCCGGCGGCCGATATCCATCGGCTGAGGGCCGATACCTATCGGCTGAGGACGAAAAAACCGTTCGTGAAAAAATCGGGAAGGTTCTGGACGAGGTCCGAAAACTCTCAAAGGACGAGCTCGAAGAGAGAGCCGATTTCATTATAGAACACCGGCTTCTGACGACCGAGAAGGATCAGCTCCTGAAAGAGATGCGCGAGATCGGTAGATCCAAGCACGAGCAGCTCAACAACGTCTCGCGGTATGTTCTCAATCCGGATATCATTGACTATCTCGAGGATCTCAAAAAGAAATGCCGAAAGGATGTCATGGTGGGAGTGCGTTAGATCGTTATTGAAACGGAGTTCCATTAAAGGAGTCCGACATGGTTCGAATCACGATGTTTTTTCTGACTGTTCTGATCATCCCCCTGTTTGCGGGCGGAGTTGATCCGGTTTCGATTGCGGGACCGGCGGCGAAACCGAAACCCGAGGTGTCTCTCGACGAAATCTATGCCGAAATAAGCGAGCTCCGGGCGGACATCAACCTGCTCAACTTGTATAACGGCATGAACCTGACCATTGATCAGATCGAAGTCATCTTGAGGGAGGCGAAGGCCGTTGCCTGCGAGGTCGATCTGAGCAAAGTGTCGCGTGAGAAGAATTCTTCGAAAATCATGAAAGAAGAAGCCGCTCTTCTCCGGGAAGTTTCAAAGCGCCTCAAATCCGGGAAGGACGTCTCCAGCACGCTTCAAGCCCGTTATCAGGCTCTCAACCGCAAAAAAAGAGGAAGCGGAAAGGGAAGGATGAACAAAACGGCGCTGGCAACGGTCGAAAAGAGCGCAGCGGCCGTGGAGGCGGCGCTGTCGAACTCCCAGCTCGAGGTGCTTCGCGATTTCAATCCATGCCTGATTCCGCCGAAAAACCTTCGTGATCCCGTGAGAGTGGGCCAGGTAGGCGATCACACCAGGTCCATCTCCCTGATCGAGCGAGTGCGCAAGCTTCCCGTTCCCGCCTTCGAGAGCAACGTGGAAAAAATTCTGGACGGGATCGTCAAGGCGGCCGAGAGGCACACCGGTAAAATGTCCGATGAGGGGAGAGCGGTTTATCGGGAGAAAGCACGCGAGATTCTTCTCCGGGTCAGGGAGATGGACGAGGCCGAGTTCCTCTTCAACAAGCAGGACCTCGCCGTTGAGATCGAACCGTTCGATCGAAAGGAAGCGATCAAGGAACAGCTTAGGGAAATGGGATTCGCTGCTTTCGAATCGCGCGGGCAGGTGACACGTTTCTTCCTGACGCCCCGCGCCATACCCCTTCTCGAGAAACGCCTCCGTCTCATGAAGAAGTTCAAGCGCGACGGGCTCGTCGACCTGGATAATGTGGAAGGCGCCGACGGGTGTCGGGACGGCGGGTGCGCTATTGACTAATCCGCTGCGAGATTGAGAATGGCGCAGAAGGGAATAACAAACGGACGCTCCCTTTCGCGGAGGGCGTTTCTGAAGAGAGCGGCTTCCGCAGGCGTCAAGACCGCGTCCATCCCCCTCGCGCTCCAGGTTCTCTTCGAGTGGGAAGAGGCCATGGCAGCCAAGTGGCCGAAATCGGCGGCCGGGCAGCCGAAGCCGGCAGCCTATTCCTTCAACAGGGAAGTTGATTTTTATCGGAAGCTTTCCAACAAGCGGATCCTGTGCTTCGTCTGCCCGTTGAATTGCGGCTTGGCTGAAGGAAAAACCTGTTTCTGCCGGACCAGGACCAATATCAAGGGAACGCTGTACAGCCGCGCCTGGGGCAACCCCTGCATCGTCTCTCTCGATCCGATCGAAAAGCTTCCTCTCAGTAATTATCTTCCCGGCGAAACCGTGGTCTCCCTGGCAACGGGGGGGTGCAACCTGAGGTGCACCTATTGCCAGAACTGGGAGCAGTCCCAGAAGAAACCGGACGATGTGAAGCCCACCTTCGACCTCGACCCCGGCCAGGCGGTCGCTTCGGCCGTGAAGAAGGAGGTCGGCACGATCGCCTTCACCTACACGGAACCGACCGCTTTCCTGGAGTATACGTTCGACATCGCCGCCGAAGCGAAGAGGAAGGGCGTGAGGTGCGTTTCGGGGACCGCGGCTTATATCAACAAGAGACCGATTCGCGAGGCGTGCAAAGTCATCGACGCGTTTTCGGTGACTCTGAAGGGGTTCGACGAGACGTTCTACAAGAAGGTCTGCGCCGTCGAGCTGAAGCCCGTGCTCAGCGCCATCGAGGAAATCAAGTCGGAGGGGCGGTGGCTCGAGCTTTCCACGCTGATCGTTCCCACCTACAACGACGATATCGGCAAGGTGAAGGAGATGGCGAAGTGGATCCGGAAAACGCTGGGAACCAAGGTCCCCTGGCACTTTGCGCGCTTCGTTCCGCGGTACAAGCTCAGGAATGTTCCCCAGACGCCCGTTCAAACGCTCGAAGACGCCCGCAAGGTTGCCCTTGACGAGGGTATCGAGTTCGTCTATACGTCGAACATCGCCCCTCACGAGGGGAACAATACACGCTGCCCGAAGTGTGACCGGATGCTGATCGAGAGGGTCGGTTTCAGAGTCATCAAAAACACCATCAAGAAGGGGCGGTGCCGTTGTGGAAAGTCGATTGCCGGAGTCTTCGACAAGCGCACCAAGAGCCGCGGCTGATTCTTCCCAGGGGCGGCCGTCCGGAACATTTGTCAGGGCAACGGCCCCCTTCCTTCTCGGTTTCAACGCCCAGGTTGCCCAGCTCATCCTCTTGAGAGAGACCCTGATCCTGTCGAGCGGTTCGGAAACGGCGCTGGGACTCTGTCTCGGGTCGTGGGCGCTTCTCAACGGCGCCGGCGCTCTCTTCGGCTGGATGATGAATCGCACCGGTCTCTCGGTGGGCTCCTTTTTCGGTCCTCTTCTTGTCATCCTGCCTTTCCTTTCGGCGGGCTCTCTCCACCTGGCCAGGATTTCACGTTCCTTTACCGATGTCCCCGGCGGAGAGCATCTCGCGATCCCTCTCTACGTCCTCCTGACCCTGGCCATTGTGGGACCGGTGACATTTGTCGACGGCTTTCTTTTCGTCGCCGGCCTGGCTCGTCTTTTCGGAAAAGAGTGGAGCGGCAGGGATTCGGCTCACATGTATGGCGTGGAATCGTCGGGATCACTGGTGGGGGGCGTTTTCTTTTCCTTTCTCTTTGTCTTTTTATTCGATCCCTTCACGGTGATCGGAATTCTCGTCGGTCTGAACGCCCTCTTCGTCCCTCTCTCCGCCAATGGAACGAGGCGGAGACGCTTCATCGTTTTCGCTGTCCGGGCGATCCTGCTGGCCCTGGCGGCGGTGCTTTGTCTGAAGGGACCGGCTCTGAACGAAAGATCGGAGCGGGAAAGGTGGAAGATTCTTCAGCCCCAAATGGATCTGCAGGAAACCCGTGAAAGCACTTACCAGAACCTGGCCCTCTTGAAGTACGGGAACGAATCCACTCTCTTCGGGAACGGCGGGATCCTCTTTTCTCTGAGGCCCTGTTCGTCCAAGGAGTACGGGGACTGGAACCGGGCTGTTTATCCCAACTTTGCCATGCTGCAGCATCCCGAACCTGAGCGCGTGCTCCTCATCGGAGGCGGCGCCCGGGGTTCTCTTCCCGACATTCTTCTCCACTCTCCATCGCGGGTGGACTGGGTGGAGTATGACCGGGAGCTGATCTCCCTTTCGGAGCGGTTTCTCGTTCACGAGGAGAAGGCGGCCTTCAACGACGGCAGGGTCGTGCGACACCTGACGGACGGCCGCTACTTTGTCGGGTCATCGCCGCCCGAAACCTATGACGTCATCGTCCTCGATGTTCCCGATCCGTCGAACGCCAGTGTGAACAGGTATTATACGGTCGAGTTTTTCCGGGATTGCCTCAGGGCCCTCGAGAAGGAGGGAGTCCTCGTCTTCCACATGACCTGCCAGCCCAACTTCATCGGGAAGGAGATGCTGGAGCGGAACGGTTCGGTGCTGCTGGCCCTGAGCATGGTTTTTGATCGCGTCCTTGTCACACCGGGCGAGCTCTCGTTTGTCGCCGCCACGGGTCAAGCTTCCGAGCCGACGATTTCGGCTTCCGAGCCGACGATTTCGGCTTCCGAGCCGACGATTTCGGCTTCCGAGCTGACAGCTTCGGCAGACGAATTGTCGGCTCGCTATGAGTCCCGCCGGATCGAGACACTCCGGTTTTCGCCCCATTTCTTCTATACCTGTTTTCAAGAGAACGAGGTCGAATGGATCAATCGAATTTTTAATGACAAGATCGCCGAGGGGGCGTTCAGGCCGAACAAAGACAACCTGCCGGTTGCCTATTTCAAGGATTACCTGCTCTGGCGGCGTATCACGGGATTGGAAGAGGACGGAGCCTGGTACGGGTTCCTCGATGAGCTTGTTTCCGGTGCGGGGGACGAGAAGCCTCCTCTCATTTGGATTCCCTTCTTTTTTCCTTTTCTTGGTGTTTTACTCCTCATCGGTGTTTTCCTGACCCGAGCCCGGGGAAAAGCAGGCGCTGCGACGTGCGGGGGTTTGTTCTATCTCACGGCGGCCACAGTCGGCTTCAACGGGATCGTTCTCGAAATGGGGATTCTTCTCTCATACCAATCCATTGCGGGGTATCTCTACAGCCGGATGGGCATAATCATCGCCGCCTATATGGCCGGGCTCGCCTGCGGGGCGCTTCTCCATTTCGAAAAGAAATCTCCTCTCCCGCTTTTCGTCGTATCAGCAGTCCTCTCGGCGACCGGGGCGGCGCTCGCCCTGGGCGTGACCTTGCTTCCCGGTGTGTTGCCGGGAGAAGAAATCGTCCTGCTCGTATTTGTCGTTGCCACGCTGGTCCTGGGAGCATCGGGCGGACTTGCTTTCCGTGCGGTCTCGGTGGCTCTGGAAAAGAACGGTAAAAGCCCGGGCGGCGTCATCTATTCCCTCGATATACTCGGGACCTGCCTCGGAGGCCTTATCGCCGGCAGCGTTCTCGCGCCCTTTGTCGGGATTGCCGGAATCCTGCTCCTCGCCGGCGGAATGAACGTTCTCCTTCCACTCATGTCGATAGCCGCTCTGGCGGTCCGTAAAAACGAAGGATCGTGATTTCACGGCGCGCCCTTCTCGACCAAAAGCCTTGTTATCGCCGCTGAATCGGTTATTCTGAAGAAGCCCTGCAAGAGAGGTTTTTTTACGGGGGAAAGCTTAATGTCGTTCAGTGTGGATTCTCTGGCCCGGAAGCTCGACCTCGAGACTTTGAACGGTCTCTATGACAAAGATATCAGCGGGGTTTTTGTTTCGGACATGGTCAGCGATGTGATGAACGGTGCGCCGCCCGGGTGCCTATGGGTGACGGTTCAGACGCACAAGAACATCATAGCCGCGGCCAACCTTGTCGATGTCACCGCCATCGTGGTGACAAGGGGTAAATCGATTCCCAAGGAGACCCTCGACATCGCCGACAGGGTAGAGATCACGATCATTTCCACACCTCTCGAGACCTTCGATTTTATTGTCAAGTTGATTAACTCGGAAATAGGACTGCGCTAGGAATTGGATGAAGACTCCGTCTCGGGCGGTCCGGCTGCTTGGTTAATTGGTAATATGGCTGCAGAGCAAAAAGAAGGAGCCCTCCTTTCCGCCGCTTATCGTGTTCAGGGAAACGACTTCAACAGAGCCGGCGAGGTCTCAACCGAGATTAAATCCAAGCTGAAAAGGATCGGTTTCAAACCCGTCCTGGTCCGAAGAGTGGCCATTGCGTCCTTCGAGGCGGAGATGAACGTGATCATGTACGCCTCGAGCGCCGATGTGCTTGTCGAGGTGGCTCCGGAAAGGATCACAGTCGAGTTCAGAGACAAGGGCCCTGGAATCCCCGACATCGAGCTCGCCATGAGAGAAGGCTATTCCACAGCCACGCCCGAAATGAGGAAACTGGGATTCGGCGCCGGCATGGGGCTGCCGACGATGAGAAGCAAGGCGGACCGTTTTTCCATCGATTCCGAGCTGGATGAAGGAACGGTCGTGACGCTCTGGTTCAATGTGTGAGAACAAGTTTTTATGAAAGAGACAAAGAGGTACTATCACGCCGTCATCACCAAGCCCGAAAGATGCGACGGCTGCATGAAGTGCCTCAAGCCATGTCCCACGGAAGCCCTTCGCGTATGGGACGACACCCCCGTGATCCTCGAGGATCTCTGCATCGATTGCGGAGCGTGCATTTCGGCTTGTCCCCGAAAAGCAATTCTTCCCGACGTCGATCTGTTCAAAAAGACGTCCACATTCGAATACAAGGTGGCGATTCCGTCGCTCGTTCTCTATTCCCAGTTCGGTTTGGAGACGAGTCCGAGAGAGATACACCTTGCTCTTAACAAGCTCGGTTTTCAGTTCATCTGCGACGTCTCCGCGGCATGCGAAATGGAAGCGCTCGCCGTCCAGATGCACCTGGACCGGGCCGGCGCCGCCCGGGCCGGTGCCGACAGGGCCAGCGCCGACCGGGCCGGTGTTGGAAAGAAACCGCTCATTTCACAGACCTGCCCGGCCGTTGTGCGCCTCATCCAGGTGAAATATCCGACTCTCGTGGACCGCGTGATCCCCTTCGAGCCCCCTCGAGAGCTTTCGGCGCGCGAAACTAAAATCAAGGTGGCCAAAGAGCACGGCATCGATATCCGAAACGTGGAGGCTTTCTATATCTCCCCATGCCCGGCCAAGAGCATCTCCGTTCTCCAGCCGGCTGAAAAGAAGAGATCCTTTCTCGACGGCGTTATATCGATTTCGGATTTATTCGTCCCGCTCAGGAAAGCGATCAAGGAGCTCACGCAGGATGAGATCGATTCATTCCCCGAGGAGAAGTGCGTTTTCGGCAAGGGGTGGGAGAGGACCGGTCTCATGAGCCGCTCGCTGAACATCAAGAGCTGGATTGCCGTCTCCGATCTCAACCACGTCATTCGAATTCTCGACGATATCGAGGAGGGAAAACTCGACAGCGTCGATTTTGTAGAAGCGAACGCCTGTTTCGAGGGGTGTCTCGGCGGCTGCCTGAACGTGGAGAACATCTATGTGGCGCGCAGCAAGGCTTTAACCTTCGAGGAAGAGCACACGGGAGACAACCGCCTCGACCGCGACTGGGTGCGCCAGCTTTACGACAGCGGATATTTCCATATAGAGGAGGACCTCGAGCCTCGTACAAAGCAGGGGGAAAGCTCGTCTCTCAAGGACGGCATCCGCATGGAGAAGAAAAAGGACGAGCTGAAGAAAGAGCTTCCCGGCCTCGATTGCTCTGTTTGCGGTGCTCCGTCCTGCGAAACCTTCGCCAATGACGTGATCCTCGGGTTGGTCGATCTGGAATCCTGCCCTTACCGTGACAGTTGATGTGGCCGAACTAAGAAGCCGCTTCCTGAATATTTTTAGTTTTGGGAAGGGATTTTTTGAAATGCTTTGCCTTTTCGAGGACCTTGCGGAGACGCCCCGCGCTGGTGAAGATCTCGACAACGAATTCACGGTTGTCGTCGTCTTCGGGCATGTTGGAGAGCATATATTCTGCAAACCCTGAAATAATGGATAGGGGATTCGATAGGTCATGGAGCAGCTTTCTGTATGATTTGATGCTCAACGCCCCCTTCTCCAAGGTACGAACCTTGCCCTTGAGTCCCGGCACGCATTCGGTGATGTCCTGGACAATGATTTTATAACAGGTTTCTTTCTTTTTGTTGCCCTTGTCATAATCAATGTTCATGACAAAGGTTCTGGTTGTTTCCCGGGTGCCGTTCAATTGAAAGGATTTAACAATAGGGATGTTTAATGCCCGCGCTTTCGGGGATTCGGTTTGATATGTTCTAATGATGGTTTCGCGCACCCGTCCGAGAATCTCTTCCTGGTCTGAAGATCCGGAACGAGGCGACTTCCAGGTGACGTTCAATTCATCGTCGAGGGTAAAAAAGTAAAAACCGGGATATTTGAGAAAATCCCTTTGCTGAAATTTCCGTGTTTTGGAAGGTAGAGCTTTGTTCGGGGGCATGGGAGCGAACCTTCCTCAATAACTCTTATTTAACTATCCTGGCCTATATCATAATCGTCATCAATATTTCATATTTTCATTAATTCTGCCTCATTACATAATTTAGGTAAAAGTACGAAGGGTTGTAACAATTGGGATCGATTGCCCCGTCGAAGCCTATAGCGGGATCTTTTGGCCTCAATGAAAAGGAGATTCCATAACTATTAAATAGATTATACGTTAGGATGACTTGGGTTTGAAAAGGACTTGGCCGAATCCAAAAACCCTTCAGATACCGGTTCAATTTCAAGATGGATTTAGGGGATTATACGTATAGCGATATTGATTAATTCGCGGATGAGAGAATATCGAGCACGATCTGGGGAAAGAAACCCAAGAAAAGTACGGCCGCCACTGAAAGGACTGAAACGGTCGCAAGCCAGGGGCATTGGTCCATGTGGGGAGGCTCATCTTTCGCGGGGCGAAGGTAGATGAATGCCACGACGCGAACGTAGTAAAAGAGCGATATAACGCTGAGAAGGATGCCGGCCACTGCAAGCCAGGTCATTCCCGCGTCCACGGCTGCTTTGAAGATGAAGAATTTTCCGAAAAATCCTGCTGTGGGCGGGATCCCGGTGAGAGTGAACATGAAGATCGCCATGGAAAGCGCCAGAATCGGATTTCTGACAGCCAATCCGGCGAAATCGGAGATCTCATTGTATTCGGTCTTCCGGCCGATGAGAAAGATCACCACGGCGAAAGCGCCGAGATTGGTGAATGTGTAGGCAACGAGATAGAAGATGACGGCTTCCACGGCCTGCACCCCGGGCGACGCGGTCAGCGCGGCGATTCCGACCAGGATGTAGCCGGCATGTGCGATCGATGAGTAGGCCAGCATTCGCTTGATGTTTGTCTGGGGCAGGGCGCCCAGGTTTCCGACGATCATCGTGATCAGAGCAAGCAGCGCAATGACATGCGTCAGGGCCCCCTCGTCGTCGATGCCCGAAAGCCTCGAGAAGACACGGACGAGCGCGGCAAAGCCGGCGGTCTTGACGGCCGTGGCCATGAAGGCCGTGATCGGTGTGGGCGAGCCTTCATAGACATCGGGCGCCCACATGTGGAAAGGAACCGCCGCGATCTTGAAGGCGAGCCCCGCGATAAAGAAAACCGTTCCGGCGAGAACAAGAACCTGGTCCGCGCCCGATTTGATCGTTTCCGCGACGGATGGAATCAGTGTGGTTCCCGAGGCGCCGTAGAGCAGGGCGATGCCGTAGACGAGTATGCATGACGAAAAGGCGCCGAGAAGGAAATACTTTAATCCGGCTTCCATCGAGTGCGTTCTGTTTCTTTGAAACGACGCCAGCACGTAGAGCGGTATGGAAAGAAGCTCCAGCCCGAGAAAGAGGACGATCAGGTCGTTGGCTTGAGCCATGACCATCATGCCAAGAACCGCTGCCAGGAGGAGAATGTGAAACTCGGCGAGAACGATCCCGTTCCTCTTCAGGTAGGTCCTGGAGAGAAGAACCGTAAAGAGCGCGGCGATGAGAAAAACGAGATTGAATCCCGTCCCCACGGGGTCCACGGTGAGATGCCCGCCGAAGATTTCGGCGGTCTCTCCGTAGAGGCCGGCGCTTCTGACGAGAGCGAGAACGAGTCCCGCCAGAGAAATGACGAAAGCGAAGCCTTTACCCTTGCCGATCCGAAAGAGATCCACCACGAGTATGAGGGCCGCGGTGACGGCAACGATGAGCAGAGGTTCCGTCAGGTGGAGGTCACCAGTTGTCATGCCAAAATCCGTCATGGCCGGCTGTCCTCGTCGATGCTTTGTGAGATGTGGATCCGGTCCCTGTAATCAAGGACGTTCTTCTTGACCGAGTTTTCCGTCTTGTCGAGGAAGATGCCCGGGAAAAAGCCGATCACGATGATCATGGCGATGATGGGGAGGAGGCACCAGGCCTCCCGTTTGTTGAGATCCTTCATCTCCTTGTTCTCGGGTTTGCGGGACGTGCCCATGAGTGTCCTCTGAATCATGGAGAGCATGTACATGGCTCCCATCAGGATGCCCAGGGCGGCCGGTACGGCGAACCGCCAGTCCGCCTCGAACATACCCTGGACGATGAGGAACTCGCCGACGAAACCGTTCAGCCCCGGAAGCCCGATCGATGAGAGCGTGACAACGAGAAGGGCGGCCGAGAACCAGGGGATGATTTTCCCGAGACCGCCGAAGTCGGAGATCATCCTCGCGTGGCGGCGGTCGTATATCATGCCCACGAGGAGGAAGAGCGCCCCCGTGGAGAGACCGTGGTTCACCATCTGAATAACCCCGCCCTGGATGCCCCTCAGGTTCCAGGCGAAGATTCCGAGAACGACGAACCCCAGGTGTGATATCGATGAGTAGGCGACGAGCTTCTTCAGGTCGTCCTGGGCCCAGGCC
>CAZWHE010000042.1:0-26119 GCA_964633825.1 uncultured Phycisphaerales bacterium
GCCATTTCAATGTGTACGCAAATATAAAAAGACCGGCTATTAATATAAGGCGCAACAAATCCCAGTAGAACTGGAGATCCTGGCGTTCCAGCAGGTTCAATGTTTGTGAAATAGGATGTACTACAAACCTGGCAATAAACAGCACGGAAAGCAATTGCGTATATTTTCCGGCTTCTGTCCATGATTCACCAAAGATGAAACCGAATAACATCGGGGCAAATAAGACAAGGATGGCAATTGGAAAAATGCCTGTGATAAATAATGTTCCCGTTGCTTTGAGGTAAAATATTTTTAATCTGCTCGGGGAATCATTCTTGAGTTGTGATGCTTTACTGTAATAGGCCTGGCTCACTGCTTCTGCGAGAAGCATCATCGGCATACCGACCAACAGCTGGCCGATTTGGAACCAGCCCGTGATTCGGCTGCTGTAGAGTATTGTTATCATGATCGGGATGAAGTGCAAGCCCAGCGAATTCAATAAAGCGGACAAGCTGGAGATGAGGGGAAATCGCTTGTAACGTTGGGCCGCTTTGAGTGTTTCAGTCCAATTAACACGTCTAAAATAAACATTGTCGTTCTTAATGATCGATTTTATAAAACCTAAAATGCCGACAGATACTCCTGCAAAAAACCCAAGGAGCAGACCTAGGGGACCTGTTTTGATAAACCCGACAAGAACTTGACAGACGGCCATGCAGGCGTTTCTCGTGATTCTGGCATGAGCAATAAGAGAAAAATGATTTTGCCTTATCGCCCAGTAATTTAATGTTTTATAAAAACCTGATACAAGAAATGTAACAGGAAGCAGCCACAGGTAAGGTTCAAGGGTTGGGATGTTTAGCAAGAGAACGATATGAGCTCCATATATCAGCAGCAACAGCGTCAAGGCTGCCGTTAATATGGCGGTAATGGCGATTGACAGGACAACGATGTTCGCCCCCACATATGGGCTTTTGGGAAGCGGAACGGCAATATTGTAGCGCAACGAGGAAACCGCGCCCAATATGCCAATAGAAGAAATGAATACCGACATAACTCCAAAATCGTAGGGAGTATAGAGTCTTGTCAATATAGGTGATATCAGTATTATTATGAGACGCCCGGAAGCTGTTCCGATGCTGAGAACAGCGACGTTGCGTATAAAGGATCCTTTTGTTAATAATGATGTTATGAAATTTATTTTATGAGTGCCCCTAACATGATGGCTGAATCATATTAAAATAAAAACATGGTGTTGTTATTATATTACAGGTAAAAAGCGCACAAAGGGTTATTTTAAAAATATAGGCAGCGAACCGACCGTCCATTTTGTTGATTCGCAGGGAAACACATAAACCATGAGGCATATAACCATAAACCATGGGGATCCAACTCGAATTCGGGAGAAGGAGATTTTCCTGCTGTCATAGGGAGACGAAGCCGTTTGTTCGTCATAATCTTTCATCAGTATTTCAAGCTTCCCACCCAGGCCGGAAGTTCACGGCTTTTCTTGTTCTCAAGAGCATTGAGGGAAAAAGGCCATGATGTCCATATTATTACGGGAGCGTCATGCCGGCCCGGCGTGGAGCCCATGGGGCTATCTTATGATTGTCGGTCGATGTTTTATTGGAAGTTTTCTTTGGATGACGGAACCACTGTATACAGCCTGAAGGATTTTTACGATCAGAGACTGTTCTTTCCATTGCGTATGGCTTGCTTTGTGTTATTTACATTGTATGCTTGCTTGATGGTTGTTTTGAAAAGAATACCGGCGGATGTTGTTTTTGCTTCGAGCACCCCTCTTTCCATAGCGATACCCGCGATCATATGCTCTAAAATAAAAAAAGCCCCTTTCGTGTTCGAAGTCCGGGATCTCTGGCCGGAAACACCGATACAGCTCGGAATATTGAAAAACAGGTTTTTGATAGCCATTGCGGAATGGCTGGAGCGCAAGTCATATAAAAATGCCGGCGCTGTAATCGGGATATCGGAGGAAATCTGCAGGAAGGTTAAAATACATTCCGGTAAGAAAGCATTTTTCATTCCTCAGATGGTGAATGATGACCTGGTTAAAGAAGCGAATGCTTTGCTGAGGAATGAGGACCCACATGAATGTATCCATGTTATTTATGCCGGGAGCTGTGGCTATAATAACAGAATTGAGATACTGTTTGAGGTGGCCGATCGGTTTATGAAAAACGATGAGTTAGCGCCCCGGGTCGTTTTTGAAATCGTTGGGGATGGGCCGGTGCTTCGAAGGCTCAGGGATAATGCGCCTGAGAATATATTGCTGAGGGGCAGGTTGTCCAAACAGGATACCGTGAAAGCTTTGTTAAAAGCCGACATCGCCATATTTACACAAAAGAATTTAAAAAGGGCCGACCTGAACAAACAGGCGCTGCCGAATAAATATATAGATTATCTGGGGACTTCCCTGCCAATGGTGGTCGGCGCTTCTAAAGACGGCGAGATGGCTGAAGAAATTATCGATTGTCAATGCGGCATCGTCGTCGAGCCGGAAGATGTTTCCGCACTGTATGATGCCGTCCGCGGCTTGGTAAAATCAGAGGATGTCAGAAAAATGATGGCAGCGGCATCGGGCGAACTGGGTAAAAAATATTCATACAGAAATCATGTGTATCGTTTCGTGAGTGTGATAGAAGGCGTCAAAAACGACTATCGGTTGTAAATAGAGAAAAAACATGGAATCAAATCGTAAACTAACCATCAAGGCAATGGTTGACGAGTTAACGAAAGAAGGAATAGATATATCGATTGAAAATATAACGGATGTCGAGCCGAACCATCTTGCAGATTTAAAAAAGTCCGATAAAAACAGCCTTGTTTATTATGTCGGAAATGAGAAATCTCAAGTGGATCATCTCGAGGATTGTGTCCTGATATGCCTGCCGGGGCTCGATTTTAACAATGAAACCGTTACGAAAATAATTTGTAGCGACCCGAAGCTGGCTTTCTGTATTGTTTCGAAGCTGTTGATCAACAGAACGGCGCCGAATGGAATCCACCCGACAGCGATAGTGAGCGAGGATGCGGAGGTTCATCCGACCGTATCGATAGGCCCGTATTCCGTGCTGGAAAAATGCGTTATTGGAGAGGAGACGGTTGTTCATTCGAATGTTGTGATATATTCAAATTCGAGAGTGGGCAAGAGGGTCGTCATAGAGGCCAACTCGTGTATCGGTGCCACCGGAGTCAATTGGGCGTGGGATTATAAGGGAAAACAATCGATGATGCCGCAAATAGGGGGAACGGTCATAGGAGACGATTGTTTTATCGGGACCAATGTGTCGATAGTGAGGGGTTCTTTGAATGACACTGTAATCGAAAAAGAGTGTAAGATCGCCCATGGGACAATGATCGGGCACGATTGCCGAATCGGCGAGCAAACTCATATAGCAAACGGAATCGCCATGGGCGGCTCGGCGAAGCTGGGTCAAAAATGCTTTGTCGGGTCGGGCGCCCGGTTCAGACCGGGAGTGTCTCTGGGGAATAAAATAGTGGTAAGCGTCGGGGCCGCAGTTGTGAAAGACTGTCTTGAAGAAAACACGATCATGACGGGCGTGCCCGCTGTTTCCAGGAAAAGGGGCAATAGAAACCTCAAGGGTGTGCCGGAATTCAATGGCCCTTAGCCCGGATGTTTCCCGCGAACGGTTTTCGCCAACATCTTCCAGAATTCCGGAAACGAGATCTCCACCGCTTCCCGGCCCTCGATTTCCACGCCTTTCTTGGAAAGAATATCAGCTACGCCGAGCATCATGGCGATACGATGATCCCCTTGGGATGAGGCCTTACCGCCGCGGAGGTGCTTCTTTCCTTTGATGCGGAACCCGTCGGGGAGCTCCTTGATCTCCGCCCCGATCGCGTCGAGGGCGCTGCAGGTCGTGCTGATTCGGTCCGACTCTTTCACGCGGAGCTCATCAGCCCCCCTGACAAGGGTTTCGCCCTTTGCCAGGGAAGCGGCGAGTGCGAGGAGGGGGAGTTCGTCGATCATGGACGGAATCTCGGCCGGACCCACGGTGATCCCGTTCAGCGAAGAGTGTGTCACGTGAACGTCGGCCACGGGCTCTGGGCCTTCGATGCGGTGGTTGATCAAATCGACCCGGCCCCCCATCTTCCATAATGCGCGAAGAAGGCCCGCCCGGGTCGGATTGACGCCGACTCCGTCGATTGTCAGGTCTGCGTCCGGTTTCAAGAGCGCCAAAACGAAAAAGTATGACGCGCTCGATATGTCCACGGGAACGACCAGATCCACAGGACGCAGATCGCGGCAGGGTTCGAGCGTAATAGCCTCCTCCGAGGTATGAATCGATGCGCCCATGGCTTGGAGGAGACGTTCCGAATGATCGCGTGTCGACAGGAGCTCCCTGATCCTGGTCGGTCCGTCGGCGAGCAGCCCCGCAAGGAGCAGGGCCGTTTTCACCTGGGCGCTCGGGATGAGAAGGGTGTGCCCGCATCCCTTGAGCGGTTTGTCCCGCCCTTCGATCTTGAGCGGCCCGTGCCCCTCTTTTCCTTCGGCCGCGATCCGGGCGTCCATGACTCTGAGCGGTTCGACGATCCGGCGCATGGGGCGCCTGAGGAGGGATGCGTCTCCGGTGATGGTTGTGTCGAAGGTCAGGCCGGCGCAGAGCCCGGCGAGAAGGCGCATCGTCGTTCCCGAGTTGCCCGCGTCGAGGGGACCTTCGGGCGGCTCGAATCCCTCGGGTCCCCGGCCCTTGACAACGAGGCCGGCGTCCCGTTCTTCCACAGTCACCCCGAGCTTCCGGACGCACGCGATCGTGCTCCGCGTGTCGGCGCTGTCGAGCCATCCCCGAATGAGAGACTCCCCCCGGGCCAGCGACCCGAAGATGATCCCCCGGTGTGTGATCGACTTGTCCTTCATGTAACATTGTCTCTGCGAATCATGCTGAAAGGATCTCCGCCATATGTCCATACTAACACGTCGAGGAAGAAGTGTCCATCGGAAGCGGGGCGATACCCTGGCTCGAGCGATGTCTCCGTAGTACAATATTTTTAATATGTATCGGATACTTGCAAAGCGACTGATTGACTTGGGAATCGCTCTTCCCTTGATCGTGTTTTTTTTCCCGGTGCTTGTTGGGATTGGGGTATTGATCCGCCTGGACTCCAAGGGGTCGGTCTTGTTCGTGCAGGATCGCCTGGGCCGGGGGGGGCGGATCTTCAAGCTCTACAAGCTCCGTACAATGATCGACGAGCCGCGGGATTCTCGCCGCGAGATCCTGTTCCATGACAGGGATGTAACGCGGATAGGACGATGGCTGCGGCGCTTTAAACTGGATGAAATGCCCCAGCTCTGGAACATCATCAAGGGGGATATGTCTGTTGTGGGCCCACGGCCTGCCCTTCCCCGCCAGCTGGACAAATACGACGAACAAGCCAGGCGCCGCTTGGAGGTCCGTCCCGGGCTTACGGGGCTTTCACAGATCAATGGGAACATCCGCCTCTCCTGGCCGGAGCGCTGGAAATGGGACGTGAAGTATGTGAACAGCCTGTCGCCGGCTTTAGATCTTGAGATCATTCTGAAAACCCTCAAAATTGTTGTTATCGGTGAAGATCGCTGTTTTAAAAAAACCGACGCAGGAGATAGGAAGGAACGCCGATGAGCAACGACATTCCCAAAATCGCGCTGGCCGGCAGTGTCACCAGCTCGCTGCGGACTCTCCAAGGGCTCATCCGGAACGGAGCCCGGATGGTGGGTGTTCTCGGGCTCGATGAAAAGGCTTCGGGCAATGTGAGCGGTTTTGTCTCGATGGAAAACGAGGCCCGCGCCGCGGGGATTCCCTTCAGGGCATTCGAAAAGATCAATGCTCAGGACGTGGTGGAAACGATCAGGAAATGGACCCCCGACATCTTTTTCATCGTCGGCTTGTCCCAGCTCGCCGAAAAGGAGATCCTCCGTATTCCCCGAATCGGCAGCGTGGGATTCCACCCCACTCGCCTTCCCGAGAACCGCGGCCGCGCGCCGGTTCCGTGGCTCGTGCTCGATTCGGGAAAAGAGGGTGGGCCCAGCGAAGGAGCGGCCACTTTCTTTCTAGTGGACGAGGGCGTCGACTCGGGGCCCGTCCTGGCCCAGGAATCCTTCGAGGTCACTGAGAACGACTATTCATCCGATGTTGTCGAGAAGGTGATGAACGCCATCGATCGGGTTCTGGATCAATGGGTTCCCCGGCTGAACGCCGGTGAATGGACACCCGCTCCCCAAGACCCGGAAAAAGCCACGTTCAACGCCAAACGGTTTCCCCGGGACGGCCTCATCGACTGGAAGAAACGAGCGGCCGAGATCTTGACTCTGATCCGCGCCGCGGGCAGGCCCTATCCCGGCGCATACACCTACGTGAGCAACCGAAAACTGATCGTCTGGCAAGCCGAGGAAGAAAAAAAACAGCGCATCCGCGGAGTCGTGGGCCGCATCTTGGAAGTATCGGAGGACGGGAAGCTCCTGGTGCAGACGGGCGGCGGGCTGCTCCGGCTCTTGGAGTATGGATTCGAAGAGAGCGAAGCGGAGCCGGCCCCAATGTCGAAGCGGCTCAAAAAAGGCACCCGGTTGGGTTATGCTTCGGACGACGAGATTTTTATCCTGCGGCGGCGGATTGCGGAAATGGAGGAGCGCCTGTCGCGGCTCGAGAGTTTACCGGACAACAGGCCCTAAACCCTGTCTGAGGAGGCGTGATTCGATGAAGATTCTTGTGGTGGCTCCCCACGCCGATGACGAAGTGCTCGGAATGGGCGGCACCATCGCCCGCTTTGCACGTGAGGGTCACAATGTCATTGTCGCTGTTCTCACCGGACATGGAAACGAAGGCCCGCACCCGCTGGGGCCGAAGAGCCTGTGGGACAAGGTCCGCGCCGAGGCCCGGGAGGCGCACACTCTCCTGGGAGTTGAAGAGACGATCTTCAGCGAGATACCGGCCGTCTTCGTCGCGGACCAGCCCGTGTGGCGGCTCAACAAGAACACGGCGGAGCTGATCGATCGGGTTCGACCGGAAATCCTCTTCGTGCCTTTTCTCTTCGATCTGCACAAGGACCATCGCGAGCTGTTCCACTCCTTTTCCGTGGCCTGGCGTCCTTGTACTGAAACGGGCCGGGCCGTCCGGGAGATATACACCTACGAGGTGCCTTCGGAGACCCACTTGAACGCACCCTATTTGGAACAGTCGTTCAGTCCCAACATGTGGGTCGACATCTCGGAGACGCTCTCCGTGAAACTCGATGCTCTCCGCAGCTACAAGAGCCAGATCCGGGAAGCGCCGGATCTTCGATCACTGGAAACAGTGGAGGCGCTGGCCCGGCTCAGGGGGTCGCAGATGGGCGCGGCGGCGGCCGAAGCATTCGTCTTGGTGCGGCGGTTCCAATAGATGGGGATGACTCTTCAGGCCCCCCTTGATTCGCCCCGGACAGGGCCGTATATTATCCCGTTTACACCCAATGAAAAATCCGGTGCCGGGCCAGCACCCAAATAAACCTCAACTATGCAAAAAACATCGAGTGCAGGCGCGCCAGAGTGCGGCAGATGAGGCAAAAGAACGATTTTTTCTGAGCCGCAGCGTATTTAACGATACGCGAGGTTCAGAAAAAACGGTATTTTGTCCCAGATGTCGTGCTATGGCGCGAGGTTCACCGTTCTGAGCCGATGTTTTTTGCATCGTTGAGGTAAACACACCCTCTGCGAAGGAGGAGACATTCCATGAACCTGTCAGAAAGACTCGAAAACGTGGCCGTTGTCGGCGCCGCGGGCAAGATGGGAAGCGGCATTTCACTCCTCCTGGCCAACGAGATGGCGCGGATGAAGCTCTCGGGCGAGGGAAAAACCTTCCGCCTCACGCTGATCGACGTGAACCACGCCGCTCTCGAGGGGCTGCTCGATTACCTGCGCGCCCAGCTCACCAAGCTCGCCGAGAAGCGGACGTCCCTCCTGCGCGAGCTCTACCGGGGACGCGCCGATATCGTGGAAAACGGGGACGCGATCCGGGCCTTCACGGCCGACGCGCTCTCCCTCGTCCGGCCCGCCGTGGACATGCAGGCCGCCGCCGGCGCGACCCTCGTCTTCGAGGCGGTCTTCGAAAACGAGGACCTCAAGGTGAAGCTCCTCTCCGCCGTCCGCGGAGTCGTCCATCCCGAGGCCTGGTACCTGACCAACACGTCGTCCATACCGATCGGCGGCCTCTCTGAAAAGCTGGAGCTCGAGGGCCGCATCGCCGGATACCACTTCTACAACCCGCCGGCCGTCCAGAAGCTCCTCGAGTTCATCACCCCCGGCGACGTCCTTCCCGAACTGAAAGAGGCGGGCATGGAGCTCGCCAAGCGGCTCGGCAAGAAGGTTTTCCATTCCAACGACATCGCCGGTTTTATCGGGAACGGCCACTTCATGCGCGACGGGCTTCACGCCATCGCAGCGGCGGAAAAGATCGAGGCGGCGTCCAAGGACTGGGCGCCCGCCCTCTACAAGATCAACCGCGTCTCCCAGGACTGGCTGGTCAGGCCGATGGGGATCTTCCAGCTCATCGACTACGTGGGCGTCGACGTGTTCCGGTGCATCCTCGAGGTGATGGACCGCTACCTCCCCGGCCGGGGCCTCCACTCCGATTTCATCGACGCTCTCATGAAAAAAGACGTGCGCGGCGGACAGAACCCCGACGGTTCCCAGAAGGACGGGATCCTCCGCTACGAAAAGGGCCGTCCCGCGGCCGTCTACTCCCTCGGGAAGGGCGACTATGTTCCCTTCGACAAGGAGGGATGGACCGGGGCGTGCGACAAGGAGCTCGGCCCTCTCCCCGACGGCTTCCGTCCCTGGAAAGCCCTTCTCATGGCAAAGGACAAGGCCTACGCCCTGGCCTCCCACTTCGAAGCGCTCAAGCCGGCGGAAACCGAAGGCGCGAGCCTCGCCGTCGAATACCTGAGAAAGTCGAAGGAGATCGGCGAAGCGCTCGTGGCCGACGGCGTCGCCCGGAGCGCCGACGACGTGAACGGTGTTCTCACCAACGGCTTCTTTCACCTTTATGGACCGATCAACGACTATGTCGGTTAACCCGGATAGCGATGAATATTCCCGGCGGGGCTCCCGGTCGGATCGACCGATCCCGGCCGTTGATAAAGGAGACGAGAGATGACCAAGCTGCGCAAACCCCTGTTCGCCTGTGCGCCCTTCCACACGACCTATCTCGGCCCTGGCCGGAAGGAGTTCCATCCCAAGAAGCCGCGCCCCGGCATCGAGCACTACATCTTCGAGGCCGGGAAGGGATGTCTCACCCAGGTCGCCTCCCCCGGCGCCCTCGACGAAGCCGTGATCGGCAACTTCATGGCCTCGCGCTTCGTCAGGCAGGGCCACCTCGCCGCGTTCCTGCCCGCTGTGCACGAATCGCTTCTCCACAAGCCTTGCACCCGTGTGGAAGGGGCCTGCGGGTCGGGAGGCATGGCCGTGTCCGCCGCCGTGAAGAGCGTTCTCTCCGACCAGGCCGACACCGTTCTGGTCATCGGCGTGGAGGTGCAGAACACGGTGAAAGCCGTTTACGGCGCCGACATCCTTGCCGGCGCCGGCCACTACAGCCGCGAGCGCAAGGAGGGCCACGCCTATTTCTTTCCCAATCTCTTTTCCGATCGCGCCGGCGCCTGCTATGAGAGGTACGGTCGCGACACCTTCCGGAAGGGGATGGCCGAGTGGTACGCCCTCGCCGTTGAGAACGCCAGGCGCAACCCGAACGCCCAGGAGCACCACAATTCCGACGCCGACCTCAGGGCGACGGGCCTCACCGAGCCGAACCCCAAGGCCTTCCTCGAGAACATCTCGGTCTTCGACTGCTCCAAGGTGACGGACGGGGCTTCCGCCCTGATCGTCGCCTCCGAAGAAGGGCTCGGGAAGCTCGGCGTCGAGCGCGCCGCCGCCGTCGAGTTCGCCGCCATCGCCCACGTTGAGGGAGACATCACAAAGGACCCGGCCGATCTCTGCCGCCTCGACACCACGGCCGCAGCCGCCGCTCGGGCGCTCGAAGGAGCCGGCGCGACACCGGCCGAGCTCGGCCTGCTCGAGGTGCACGACTGTTTCACTGTCTCGGGGCTTCTCTCCCTCGAAGCCGTGGGCCTCGCCGAACCGGGCAAGGCGCCCGAATACGTGCTCGACGGCAAGACGCGCGCCGGCGGCGAGTGTCCGGTCAACATGACGGGCGGGCTCGTCGGCTTCGGCCACCCCACGGGCGCCACGGGCGTGCGCCAGGCCGCCGACCTGGTGCTTCAGCTCACCGAAAAGGCCGGCGACTGCCAGGTCGGATTTACCGACGAAAAGCCCTGCGCCATGTTCATCAACATGGGCGGCAACGACAAAACCCTCATCTCGGCGGTCATGAAAAAGTGAGCCCCCAGGCGGCCCGAGGGCTTCCCAAAAGTCGCTTGTAGATCGAAGCGAGGAAGGATAAAAATATAAGCAACGTCGACTCTATAAGCGGCGTTACATATAAAGATTTGAGCCGACGGCTGAGCACCGCGGCTCAATCTCCATCCTGCTGCAGCCGGCCGCGCTTCGATCCGAAGCCGCTGTCCGCTGCACGGAAGATGACAGAACAGGGAGGATATTCCCGATGCTGATCGTCATGAATCCCCGGGCCGGGGAGGACAACATCAAGGGGGTCGAGGAGAAGATCATCTCACTCGGCCTTCTCCCGTTCCGCATTCCGGGCGGATACAGGACCGCCGTGGCCGTGACCGGGAATCCCGATCCCGTTCCGAGAGAGTATTTCGAAGACCTGCCCGGCGTGGCCGAGATCATCACCATCACCCATCCGTACAAGCTCGTGTCGCGCGAAGCGAAGCGGGACGACACGATCCTCGACGTGAAAGGCGCCGCCGTCGGCGGCAGCCGGTTCGCCCTCTTCGGCGGCCCCTGCGCCGTTGAGAGCGAAAACCAGATCATGCAGACGGCCGAGGCGGTCAAGGCCGCGGGCGGGCAGTTCCTGCGCGGCGGCGCCGTGAAGCCCCGCTCGTCCCCATACACGTTCCAGGGAATCGGCGAGGAGGGATACCGCCTCCTCCACGAGGCGGGCGAGAAGCACGGCCTCGTCACGGTCAGCGAGGTGATGGACGCCGAGACGACGGCGCAGGCGCGCGACTATGTGGATGTTCTCCAGGTCGGCTCGCGCAACATGCAGAACTTCTCGCTCCTCAAGATCGTGGGGCAGCAGGACAAGCCCGTCCTCCTCAAAAGGGCGGCCTCGGCCACCCTCGAGGAATTTCTTCTGAGCGCCGAGCACATCCTTTCGGCCGGCAACACGGATGTGATCCTCTGCGAGCGCGGCATCAGAACTTTTTCCGACTTCCAGAGAAACACTTTCGATGTCTCCGTGATCCCCGAGATCAAGATCCGCTCCCACCTGCCCATCATCGCCGACCCGAGCCACGCCGCAGGCAAGAGGGCCATGATCAGGCCCCTCTCCCGCGCCGCACTCGCCGCGGGCGCCGACGGAATCATGGTGGAGGTGCACTTCAAGCCGGAGCAGGCCCTCTCCGACGGGTGCCAGTCGCTCCACCCGAGTGAGCTCAAGGATCTCTTCGACGAGATGCGGCACTTGGCCGCTTATTTCGACAAGAAAGTGGATGCGCCTTGATCCCGGCGGCATATCAGGATTCAAAAGCAGCAGTGTTTATGAAACGGACCACCAAGAGATGGCGGAAACCATATTCATCAGGGCCGACGCTTCCGCAGCGATAGGCACGGGACACGTCATGCGGATGACCGTCCTCGGCCGGGAGCTCGGAGCGCTCGGGTTCCGCGTCCGCTTTCTCACCCGTCCCCTCGACGGGCTCGGCGTTTCTCTTATCGAGGAAAATGGTTTTTCCGCAGTTGCTATCGATCGGGCGGATTCGGTCGAGAAAGAGACCGCCCTGGTCTCGCAAATCGTAAAAGAAGAAAGGGCCGGCCTGATCGTGGATCATCGCGACGCGACCACGGCTTACCTCGAAGCAATGAAGCCGAACGCCCGCTTTCTCGTCTGTCTCGATGATCTCGCGAACAGGCGCTATCCCGTCGACATGGTGGTCAACAACAACATCGGCGCCGAGACCTTCGAGATCGAGGCTTCGCCCGAGACACGGGTGCTCGCCGGCGCCCGGTTCGCCTTGGTCCGGAAACAGTTCGCCCAAGCGCGCATGGAGCTCCCTTCCGATCCGGGTTCAGGCCGTGACAGCGGCGGGGCGCGAAAGCTCCTTCTCACTTTCGGTGGAAGCGATCCGTCGCGCCAGACGAAGCGCTTCATCGACGTGCTCAGGCCCGAAGTTGTCCGCCTCGGCTGGGAGATCCACGCCGTCGCCGGCCGTAGCGCGAACATCTCCGCGGATGCGGCGTCCCGGGAAAGCCTCTTCGTCCACAGGAGCGTGAAAGAGATGGCGGCCCTCATGGCCGGGATTGATTTCTGTTTCACAGCGGGCGGGTCGACCGTTCTGGAGCTGGCCTGCCTCGGTGTTCCCGCCGCCGTCGTTGTCGTGGCCGACGACCAGGTCCGGGTCGCCGAGGAGGGTGAGAAGAGCGGCGCCTTCATCGACATGGGGCGGTCCGACCGCCTGTCCGACGAGTCGGTGAGGGAAACCTTCCTCCGCCTGGCCGGAGACGAGGCCTTTCGCAAAGAAATGAGCCGCCGGGGCCGCCGTCTCGTGGACGGCCTCGGCGCGTGCCGCGTCGCCGGCGAGGTCAAAGCTCTTTTCGGCGAAAGGAAACAGAAATGACCGAAGGGGGAACAATGCTCGAATGCCGCCCCGCCGAAGAAGACGACATGATGCTCATCTTCGAGTGGGCCAACGATCCCGCTGTCCGGGCCGCCTCCTTTTATTCCGACCCGATCCCGCTCGATGACCACAAGAAGTGGTTCAGGAAAATGCTCGATTGCAAAGACCGCCACCTCCTCGTGGTCGAAAAACATGCGGGGAATGTTCCGGTGGGGTATTTCCGGTTCGACGAGGCCTCGGGCGAGGTGAGCGTTTCCGTGGGAAGCGAGCACCGCGGCCGGGGATTGGGCGCGGCTGTGATCTCGGCCGGGGTCAAGTACGTGGACGACCGCGTCGGGCCGGGAAAAATGATCGCCAAGATCAAGCCCGGAAACGAGGCCTCGGCCAGGGCCTTCGAAAAAGCGGGATTCAAACCAGCCGGCGCGAGCGAGGTCAACGGCGTCGAGTGTTTCGTCTTTCTTTGGACGCGCGGGGAGTAGGTTTCGCTTGCCGCTCCCCGGGGGGTCGGTTATACCTTGCCCGGACGTGAGACAGGAGATTTTTCATGAAAGCCCTTCGCAGGCTGAGGCACCGGCTGAAGAACGCCTTCAAGTCGAAAGACGAGATCGTTGAAGAGATCGTCTCCCGAAAGAACGCCGCCTGGACTTCGAAGGAAAGGGTTGAAAGCTACGCCGAGGACGTGGACGTGTCGAAACCGGGCGATCTCTTCAATGCCGTGATCGGCAAGCTCTTCCTGCAATACGCAAGGCCGGGCGACCGGGTGCTCGACGTGGGGTGCGGGAGCGGCCGGCTCACTTTCCTCCTTGCCGACCACGGGTGTCGTGTCACGGCCTTCGATATCAGCAAGGGCATGCTCGGGCACATCGACGGGCTGAAGAAGGAGGACGCCGCCGGCACGATCGAGACACTCCACGGCGACGGGAACAGGATCCCGGCAAAGGACAGCGCCTTCGACATGGTCGTTTCCATGGATTACCTGATGCACTTTCCCAACTGGAAGGATTACCTCGCCGAGAAGGTCCGGCTCTGCAGGCCGGGCGGAGTCATCGCCTTCAACTTCATGAACGCCGACCACGAACGGATCGCCTTGAAGGACGCCGGGGAAGAGCACCATTACATCTACACATCCGATATCAAGGACGGATCGCGCGAATATTGCGCCATGTACTCTCGCGAGGATCTGGACGCGGCCTGCAGGGAGCTCGGTCTGGAGCTTACGGCCGTTCACCCTTACGCCTTCTTCACGCACAACGCCTTCTTCGGCCAGGCCGTGGGCATGAAAGAGGACAAGGCCTTCGAGAACGGCTATAACGAATTTCTCAGGAAGAAGGACGTGCTCGAGCTCATCACCTTCTTCGAGGAAAAGATCGTGCGACATCTCCCGCCCTGGATGACGCGTTGCAGCGTCATCGTTCTCCAAAAGAATTGAGCCGGCGTTGCGGGGCGTGATTACCGCGAGAGTCCGAGCCACTCGAAGAGAACCTTGGGCTTCCTGATGAACCTCTTCAGCATGTACCAGGGATATGTTTTCAGGTAGTGCTTTTTGAACGTTTCGAGGAGCACCCTCTTCAGCTCCTCCGGGGGGACGCAGTCGTTGATCCCCGTCGCTTCTTCGACGAGCTCTCTCTGTTCGCGGGTGGTTTTCCTGACAGGGCCCGTGGAGAAGGCCTTCCTCACGATCTCGAGGCCGGGGATGAATTCGGTCGTGTAGTCCCCCTTCGGCACGTTGATGTCCTCTCCGCTGCTCGTGAAGGTGGGGTCCTCTCCCAAAAGGAAGAAGGGGATGTCCATCTCCACCGAGTAGAAGGCATAAGAGCCGATGAGGTTCGACGTCGAGTATTTGTGCCGTTTCAATATATTGTAAAAGCTCTCGGCGAAGCGCTTCTCCCTGTAATGGCCGGCGCAGGTCACGTCGAGCCCGGCATTCCTGTAGAGGCTGTCCCTTCCTTTTTTCATGCACGACCAGTGGACGCAGACCGTGACGGGCTGAAAGTTGTGGGGCAGGCTTTTCAGCTCTTCGCAGTACTTTTCGATGTCGAAATGGGTGTCGATGCTGGCCGTGGTGTGGGACGGGAACGCCACCGTTCCCCGCGCGTCCCGTTCTTTTTCGATTCCGTGCTTCCTGCGGAAATGAACGAAGACGGAGCCCGACAGGACGGCCGGAATGGCGCTCTTCTCTTTCCAGAGATCGTAAGTGTACCGGGCGTTGACGAGCATGAGGGGCTTGTTTGTTTTGAGATCGGTTTCGAGGACCTCGCCTTTCATCATGATGCCGTGGTCGCTGTGGCAGGGGAGGAAGAGCCAGGGCGGGTAGCCCGTGTGGTCCCTGATGAGAAAGTTGTGACCGTAGATCTCTATCTCTTTGAGCATGGCACTCTTTGGAGAAAGTGTCTCTCCGGGTCAGTGGTTACGGCCGACGAGCCACATGTGGGACGAGAGGTTGTTGTCGGCCAGGAAACGCTGAAACGCTCGGCCCGTGCTCTCCCATTCGTCGATCAGAATTCGCCTTAAAAAAAGGTGGTTCGACGGGTCGAAATCATTGCTGAGGATCTGCTTTCGCACGAGCTCGGCGTCGAGCTCTCCCGGTGTCGTCACCTCCACCACCTCGAACCCGTGCCGCTCGACCAGTCGGGAGAGGGATCCGGGGTGGAAATAATTGAGGTGCTCCACGTCCACCGAGAGCGAGGTCTCCCTGAGGACCGAGATCTCGAAGCCCTTCACGTTGGGGCAGGTGAGGATGAGCAAGCCGCCGGGGGCCAGGATGCGCGAACAGTGGCGGATGAAGTCCCCGGGATCGAAGAGGTGCTCGATCACCTCGAATGCGGCGATCGCGTCGACCGATCCCTCCTCGATGTCGAGCTCTTCCACGAATTTCTCGATCACGTCGAGCCCCCGCTTGCGGCACGTTTCGGCCAGGTCGGGCGTGGGCTCGAGGGCGATGATCTCTTCGAAGGCGCCGAGGTTGCGCAGCTCCTCGCAAAATGTGCCGAAGCCGGACCCCACTTCGAGGAACCGCTCCCGCTTCACGCCGTATCTGTCGCAGATCTCGAGGGTGCGCTCCGCTCTCGGCCGGAAGATGTTCTTCCGCCGGCTCTCCTCGGATGCCGGGAAGATGTGCTTGCACCAGTACCGGTAGTTCTCCGAGTTCTCGTAGTACCACTTGATCACTTGGGGAGAGGGCCGCGGATTGATATACATGGTCTCGCAGTCGGGGCAGAGCGCGAAGGAGAGGGAATATTTTTCGAACACCCCCGAACCGTTCTCGAGACCGCAGGCCGGGCAGGGGACTGACAGGAATTCGTCGATCCGGGTCAGGAGCCGCTGGATATCGGCGTTGAAGCTTTCCGCCTGGCCGGCCATCAGATCACCGGGCCGGATGTCGTCTTCTTTGAACGTCATGATTCCGCCGCCTGATTGCGGACCGGTCCGAAAGCGGTCGGTTCGCCCCAGATCGTCTCCTTCACCCACTCGCCCTTTTCGATGCGCCACACGCGGCGGTCGCGGAAGGAGTCGCAGATGAAGTCGAACTCCTCCTCGCTCATGCCCACATATTCGAGCCAGCGCTCCAGGTCGCGGCGCGGCTTCACGTGATCGTATTTGCGGACCATCTCTATCCCTTCGTCGCGGGTCATGATCCCGGAGCGGATGTCCTTGCACGAGTGGTCCGACCCCCGGCCGTATCCGAGCTTGACGAACTTCAGGTAGTCGTGGATGCCGTTTTCGTGCATGTCGTCCAGGTTGGAAATAATCCGGTACGTTCGCTCGAAGGGCTGCCGGGCCGGCTTCCAGTCGTAGAGGTCCATCACCGTCTTGGCGTGGGAGTTCGCGTCCCAGCGGACGAAGTTGCTCATATAGATGCCGCGAACCCCGACGCGGTCGATCTCCTCGTCCGACGGGTACTGGGCCCATTTGAGGTCCTTCTCGGAGAGGCCCTCTTTCAGGTCGGGCCGTCCCAGCTTCTCGAGCCCGCTGTCGGTGAAGTCGTGCCAGTCGTAGCCGCGCAGCCCGTGCTCGAGGCGGGTCTTGGCCGTGAACTCGACGAAATCGTTGTACGAGTACATGCCGCCCAGGTCCATGTAACCGTGCTCGCCCCACATCATGAGCGGGACCTTGTAGCGCACGGCGACCTGGATCGGCGTCGTGAAGATGCCGCAGTGGTTGTGCCAGTTCATGTCGCCCTGCAGCTTGAAGCCGATGCGGTTCATCTTGATCAGCATGTCGAGGCTCGGGCGGACGATGACGTGGTCGCAGTCGAAGAGGTCGCGCATCCGGTTCAGGTTGTGCTCCCCCTCGGGGAGATAGTTGTTGCCGTGGTAGGTGACGAGCAGGGGCTTCAGGCCGAGCTCTTTGACGGCGACGTGGGTCTGGAAGTAGCTGTCCTTGCCGCCGCTCACGGGGATCACGATGTCGTAGTCGCCCGTCGAGCGGTATTCGCCCACGAGCTCTTCGAGCATGGCGAAGCGGGCGTCCCAATCGATCTTCTCCCTCTGGGCGGCCACGCGGCACCCGGAGCAGATCCCCTTTTCGTCGAAGGTCAGGGGCGTGGCGGCCACGCTGGGATAGACGCATTTCGTGCAGTACTGTACGGGCATTCGACAACCCTCCTCGACAAGAGCCTCTTCCCGCCCCGTTCGAAGCGGGCGCGGCGGAGCAAGCGGGGCTTACTCCTCGTGAGGGTCATTCCTATCATAATCGGGGTGGAGAATTCCATACCAGAGATGATCTTCCCATCGCTCCCCGAGCTTGAGCTGCCTGCGGAACCGGCCCTCGAAGGTGAACCCGCATTTTTCGAGAACGCGTATGCCGGCGAGGTTCGATTCGTAGACGCCGGCCTGGATCCGGTTGAGCCCGAGCGTCTCGAACCCGAAATCGACCGTTCTCTCGATCGCTTCCGAAACGTATCCCCGGCCCCAGCAGGAGCGCTCGCCGATGAAATAGGAGATGTCGGCGTGCCTGTGCATGGGATTGATCGGCCCGAGCTTGATGTTCCCCATGTGGTTTTCGCCCTCTTTTTCGATGACGGCCATGAGGTAGTTGAGCGGGTCGCCCAGCATGGAACGAACGAACTCGGTGATCGTGTCGATCGACTGGGGATGCCACCGCGTTTCGAGAAAACGGGTCACCGCCTCGTCTTCGAGCCACGAGAGGTAGCGCGGCCTCGCGTCGCCGGGGACGACTCGCCGCAGGATCAGCCTGTCCGAATAGAGGCATTCTCCCGGGGGGAGAAGGTCTTTTTCGAAACCGAAGTTTTTCCCTGAGCCGGTCGTCATCTCGCCTCCTCTTCGTCCCAGAGCCGCACGTCGATTCCGGCCCTGTTCAGCGCCCTTTTGCCCCCGCGATCGGAGAGCTCCTTGAAGTGCCAGATGTTGGCCGCCGCCGCGGCGGACGCGCCGGCCTTGATCCCCTTGGCGTATTGTTCGTACATCCCCACGCCGCTGCAGGCGATCACGGGTATCGACGTGGCCGAGGCGACGTCGCGGATCAGGTCGAGGTCGTACCCCGTGCCCGTGCCGTCGCGGTCGATGCTCTGCAGAAGGATCTCGCCGGCGCCGCGCTCCTCGGCCCGGCGGGCCCACTCGGCGGGCTTCAGCCCCGTGGGAGTCCGCCCCCCGTCGATGAAGACCTCGGCGGCTCCGCCCTCCCCGCGCAGAACGTCGATGCTGACCACGATCGCCTGGTTTCCGAAAACGCGGGCTCCCTCGGTGATCAGCTCGGGCCGGCGCACCGCCTCGCTGTTGATCGTTATCTTGTCGGCGCCGCGGCTGAAACGATGGTTCATCTCCTCCACGGTGGTGATCCGGCCGCCCCAAGTGAGAGGCATGAAACACGTCTTGCTTACCTTGTCGAGGATGGCCAGCGGGTTCCCCATGTCCTTGATCTTGTGGTCGTCGCGGCGCATGTCGTACGTCTCGCCCCGGCTGATGTCGAGGTAGATCAGCTCGTCCACGTTCCACTGGTTGAACCGTTCCACCTCGTGGATCGGGTTGCCGATGATCTGGTGGATCTTGAAGAGCTCGGAGCGGACGAGGAGCCCGTTTTGCAGGAGCAGGACGGGAATGAGTCTGTGTTTCAGCATCGCTCTCTTTCAACGGGGCTCTGATTTCAGAAAATTCTTCAGCACGGCCAGCCCCTTTTTCTGGCTCTTCTCGGGATGAAACTGGGTCGCGAAAATGTTGTCCTTCTCCACGCTCGCGCAGAAATCGATCCCGTAGGAGCACCTTCCGCTCACCAGGGCCGGGTCGTCCGGCCTGAAAACAAAGCTGTGGACGAAGTAGAAGACGCCGCCCGCCCCCAGGCCTTCGAAGAGGCGACTCCCCTCGGAAAAGACGACGTCGTTCCAGCCGATATGGGGGACGCGCAGCGCGGGATCGTTGTCGGGGAAGCGCTCCACTTTCCCCGGAATCCAGCCGAGCCCGGAGTGTGCGCCGTGCTCTTCGCCGGCCGTGGCCAGGAGCTGGAGCCCGAGGCAGAGGCCGAGGAATGGTTTTCCTTTCCGCCTCACCTCGTCCTCGAGCGTTTCGATCCATCCCCTCTTCCTGAGGCTCTCCATGCCGTCGCCGAAAGCGCCCACCCCGGGCAGCACGATCCTGTCGGCCCCTTCGATCGTTTCGGGGCGGTCGCAGATCTCGGGCGTTGCGCCGATCGCTTCGAAGGCGTTGGCCACCGATCTCAGGTTCCCCATGCCGTAATCGATGATGGCGATCTTCACGACTTCACGAGGCTCCATGCGAGGGGGGTGCCGCGCTCGATGTCGACGGCGGCCCGGCTGCCGAGAAGGCGGGGCAGAAATTTCGGTTCCAGGCCGTGCCCGGGCCGAATCGACCTGACGTTTTCGGTTGTGAAAGCTTCCCCTTTTTCGATGTCGCGGACAGCGAAAAGGGAGCGCCGGAAAGCGAGGCCGGCCATCTGGTGCTCCGTCGGGCCGTACCGGATCTTTCCCAGGGCTTTCTCCGCCCGGCGAACGGCCCGGACCATGGCTTTGAACTCGTCCGGCTCGAGGGAGAAGGCGGCGTCGGGCCCCGCAAAATCCCGTGAGAGGGTCAGGTGCTTTTCGATGATGCACGCTCCCAGGGCCACGGCCGCCGCGGGCGCCGCGATACCGAGCGAGTGGTCGGAGAGCCCCGTGACACGGCCGAATGCCTCGGCCATGTGTGGGATGGTGCGCAGGTTCATCGATTCGGGCGGGGCGGGATAAGCGCTCGTGCATTTCAGGAGGGCGATCTCCTCGGCGCCCGCGCCGACCGCCGCTTTGACGGCCTCCTCGATCTCGGCGAAGGTCGCCATACCCGTCGACAGGATCATCGGTTTTCCCGTTCGCGCGATCTTTTCGATCAGGGGAATGTCGACGATCTCGAAGGACGCGACCTTGTATGCCGGAATCCCCATCTCTGCGAGAAAGTCGACGGCCGTCGGGTCGAAGGGGCTGGAAAAAAGATCGATGCCGAGCCCGTCGGCCGCTTTCTTGAGCTTGGGATGCCATTCCCAGGGGGTGTGGGCCTCCTTGTAGAGATCATAGAGCGTCCGGCCGTCCCAGAGCGTCCCGCCGCCCACGCGGAAGCACTCCTTGTCCGAATCGATGGTGATCGTGTCCGGCCTGTAGGTCTGGAGCTTGACGGCGTCGGCGCCCGCTTCTTTGGCCGTGCGGACCAGCTCGAGCGCCTGGTCGAGCTTCTGGTTGTGATTGGCCGAGAGCTCGGCGATCACATAGACGGGATGTCCCGGACCGACGGGCTTGTTGTTGATAACGATCTTGTCTGTCATGGCCTTTTTAAACCTCAACTGTGCAAAAAACATCTAGCGCAGACGTGTCAGAGTGCGGCAGATGGTGCCAAATATCGTTTTTTCTGGGCCGCAGCGTATTTAACAATACGTGAGGTTCAGAAAAAACGATATTTGGTTCCAGATGCCGTGCTATGGCGCGAGGCCCGCCGGTCTGAGCCGATGTTTTTTGCACAGTTGAGGTTAACGGATTGATTCGGAAAGCGCATCTCAATTCAGGCGGCGGAAACCGGTGTGAGCCGCCGGACCCTTGAGCATCTTTTCCACTCCGCCCTTTTTTCGCGCATCGGCAATGACGGAAAAAACCTCGTCCACGGCGGCCAGATACGCTTCGATCTCGTCCTCTCCGTGGGCGGCCGAGGCGTAGAAAGCGCCCGTTGCCAGGATGCCGCGCTCGAGCATGAGCTGCGTGAAAAGGGTCCGCATGGCCTGGCCGTTTTCGTACTGGAAAGTGAAGTGGCTCAGCGGCGCCATCGGTTCGTCCTCGTTCGTCTCCACGGCGAGGCACGATCGCTTCGCCGCCTTCCGCCACCCGGCGAGAATCTTCTTGCCCGCTGAAACGAGCAGTTTGGCCGCGCCGATCTCGTCGAATTTCCTGATTGTGGCGATCGCGGCGGCAGGCCCGATCCTCTCCGTCCAGTAGGTCGAGCTGATGAACGTCGACTGCGCCGCCTGCATGACGTCCTCTTTTCCGATCACAGCCGCCATGGGAAAGCCGTTGCTCATCCCCTTCCCAAAAACGGCCATGTCGGGCGTAACATCCAGCCGCCGGTGAAACCCGCCGCTGCTGACGCGCCAGGCCGCCGTGATTTCATCGATCACGAGGACGAGTCCGTTCTCGTCGGCCAGGCGCCGCACTCCCTCGAAGAAGCCGGGCTCGGGCGGGATGTTCCTGACCGGCTCCATCACGATGGCGCCGAGCTCCTTCCCCGTTCGGGCGACGATCTCTTCGAGCTCGTCGAGCCTGTTGTAACGAAAGGGTATGGCCGTGCCCGCCAGGGCGCGCGGGACGCCGAGGGGCTCCAGGCCGGGCAGGAGCTGGCCGTCGAGTGCGTTTTCATCGGCCAGGTTGGCGGCCAGGTACCAGTCGTGCCAGCCGTGGTACCCGCAGAAGGCGACCGTGTCCCGGCCGCTCTTCGCGCGGGCGATCCGGACGGCCGCGGCCATGGCCTCGCCCCCCGTGCGCGTGTAGCGAACCATGTCGGCCCAGGGATGGATCTCGAGAAGAAGCTCGGCCAGCTCGATCTCTTCGGGGCAGCTGAGCGTGCTCATGCTCCCTCTCTCCACGGCGGCAATCACGGCGGCGTTAACGTCGGGGTCGGCGTAACCGAGAATGCACGCCCCGATGCCGCTGTACGACATGTCCAGGTAGCGCTTGCCGTCCAGGTCCCGGATATGGGCTCCCTTCGCCCTGTCGAAGTGGCACGGCCAGAGCCCGGGAGCGTGAAGCTCCGGTCTCTTCGACAGAAGCTGCGTACCGCCCGGAATGATGCTCCGGGCCTTTTTGTAATGATCCTGCGTCTTGGACACGTCGTTTACCTCATTTATCGTTGCGGCCGGCCGGCCGATCCTTCTTGAGGGATTTTTCGTATCCCTCGTTGCGCTTGATGTCGGCGTTGATCGCGGCGAGCTCGCTCTTCTCTTCGAGGAGGGCGATCACGTCGCGCATGCCGAAAGCCTCCGATTTCATCTCGTCGAACACGGCCCGGACAAAGGCGAGGTCCTCCGCTTCGTCGACGGTCCAGCGCATGTGGGAGTAATCCCTGTCGCATCGGACCGCGCCGAGCCTGAACAGCTCGGGGTGGTTGACCATGTAGGACGTCACGTGCTCCCTCTCCGACGGGAGCCGGGCTTCCTCGAAAGCCCTCTCCAGGGCGGCGAAGGAAAAGACCTCCGTGTCGAGGCCGTCGGGATAGGTAGGGGGATGGACGTTGCTCGCATAGTCGTAGGAGCGTTCGAGGAAGAGCGAGACGACCTCGTCGATCAGACCGGGATCGATGAGCGGACAGTCCCCGGTGATGCGGGCGATGCTCTGCGCCGAAACAGACCGCGCCGCCCGGTAGTAGCGTTCGAGCACGTCGTCCACGCTCCCGCGGAAGACGGGGATCCCCGTGGCCCGGCAGAAGCTCTCCACCGGATCGTCCGATCGGTCCGTCGTGGTGGCCACGAGGACGCTCTCCAGCTTTTGCGCTTTCGAGGCGCGGGTTACTACGTGCCGGAGCATGGGGTGTCCCCCGACCTCGGCCAGGACCTTGCCCGGAAGCCGGGTCGATCCCATGCGCGCCTGGATGATGCCGATCGTTTTCACCTTTTCTCCATTCACCAGAGGCTGGGCGTGACGAGTCGCTCGGGAACGTGGGCGAACTCTTCAATGATCGCCGAGAGCGTCTTTTCGTCGAGACGGATCCCGCCGAGCCGGTCGAGGGTGTCCGAAACCTGGTCCGACGTCTCCGCACCGATCACGAGGGGGAACCCCTCTCTCTTTTCGTTGGCGAAACCGAGGGCCAGCTCCTGCGGGGTCCGGCCCGAATCCGCCGACAGGCGGCGCAGTCTTTCCAGATAGGGCTTTGCAAAGGAAAGCTCGTCCTTCAGTTTTCCGGGCTCCATGAAAATCAGTCCCTGCAGGTAGATGCTGCGCAGAACGAGCAGGCTGTCCCTGTTCCGCGCCTTCTCCATGATCCCGCTCGTCATCGCTCTGTGGTCGAAGAGGTTGAACGGAAGCTGCACCATGTCGATGCCGTCGAGGTCGAGAGCCCTTTCGGCTTCGGCCATGTTATAGGCCGACACGCCGAGGTGGTCAAGGAGGCGGCTCTCCCGTGCTTTGAGGAGAGCGTCTCCAAGGCCCCGGTCCCAGTAATCGAGGTCCGCGCAATTGTGGAGCAGAAACCCGAAAAGGCGTTCCTGCTGCAGCCGCTCCCGGGAGCGCTCGATCTGTTCAACGATTATTTGGGGCGAGATTTTGCCGGCCGGGATTTTGCCGGCCGGGATCGGTGCGAGCTTGGAAAAAACGGCAATCTTCTCCCGCGAGCCAAGCCGTGTGAGAGCGCGGCCGAGAACCGACTCGCTGTCGCCGTAAGCCTGGGCCGTGTCGAAAGCCTTGACACCCTTTTCGAGGGCTTTTTCGACGATACGGAAAGCCGTCTTTTCCGAGGGCTTTCCCGTCCGGTTGGCGATTCCGTATTCCAGGCCGAGCTGCGCCGTGCCGAGAATGACGCTTCCCAGGTCTTGAGATCGCCAGAGCACGATTTGATATCCCCCAAGATTGCAGGAACGGCAGGGTTCAGGCCCGGCCCGTTTCGAGAATTTCGAGCAGCGCGGCGGCCGCGCGGTTGACTTCCTTTTCGGTCAGGGAAAAGTAAAGGGGCAGGGTCAGGCAGCGGTCGTAGAATCTCTCGGCCGCCGGGAAATCCCCTCTTCCAGTTCCGAGTTGCTTTGCATAGAAAGGCTGAAGGTGGACGGGGATGTAGTGGACCTGGCACCCGATCCCGGCCCGGGCCATTTGGTCGAACACGTCGCGGCGCGTGATCTTGAGCTTTTCGAGGTTCAGCCGGACCACGTAGATATGGTAGGCCGACCGGCAGCCGGGCTTCTCCACGGGCGCGTCGACGAGATCGGACGGGCCGAGGAGGTCGTTGTACAGGGCGGCGAGCTCCCGGCGCCGCGCGACGAAGCGGTCGGCTTTTTTCAGCTGCGAGAGGCCCAGGGCGCACTGGATGTCGGTGATCCTGTAGTTGAAGCCGGGCGAGACCATCTCGTAATACCAGGCGCCGTCGCTGCGTGTCAGGATCTCGGGGTCCTTGGTGATCGAGTGGTGCCGGAACCGGAAGAGGCGGTCGCGGAGCTTTTCGTCCCTTGTCAGGACCATTCCGCCTTCGCCCGTTGTGATCTGCTTGACGGGATGAAAGGAGAGTACGGCCGTCTCGGAAAGCTCGCCGATCCCGCGCCCTTTGCATGTCGCGCCGAGGGCGTGGGCGGCGTCGGCGATGACGCGGAGGTTGTGCTTTTTTGCGATCGCATTGATCCCGTCCATGTCGCAGGGATGCCCGCCGTAGTGGACGGGAATCACGGCCCGCGATCTCGGCGTGACCGTCCCTTCCAGGGCTGCGGGGGAAAGGTTTCCCGTCTCTTCCTCCACGTCGGCGAAAACGGGTGTCGCGCCGCAGAGGAAAGGGGCGTTGACAGTCGCCAGAAAGGTGACGGGGGGAACGATCACCTCGTCCCCTTCCTTGAGGCCGAGGCAGGAGCAAACCGCGTGGAGAGCGGCCGTGCCGCTCGAAAGAGCGGCGCCGTACTGCGCGCCGCAATAGGCGGCCATGGCTTTCTCGAATTCCTTGATCCGCGGTCCCTGTGTGATCCAGTCGCTTCTCAATGCATCGGTCACGGCCTGGATGTCGTCGTCGTCGATGAACTGCTTGCCGTATGAAATCATGTCAATTCGCCTCGCGCAGAAAGGCTATTCGCCCACAATCGCCTTGATCTCGTCGTCGTCGAGCCACCATGTGTTCTTGCCGCTCGAGTAGGTGAATTCCGGCGGCACGGCCTTGGCGTTCTTGGGCGGCTCCAGCTCTTCCCACCAGGGAAAGCAGGGCTGGATGAGATAACAGTCGTCCGTCTCCAGGGTGAAGCGCGCCTCGTCCTCGGTGATGAGTAGCTCGTGGATCTTTTCGCCCGGCCTGATGCCGATCTCGTCGAGCCTGCAGCCGGGCGCGATGACGCGGGCGAGATCGGTGACCTTGGTGCTCGGGATCTTGGGAACGAAGATCTCGCCCCCCTTCATGACGGCCGTGATCCGGCGAACGAAATCGACGGCCTGCTCGAGTGTGATCCAGAACCGGGTCATCCGCTTGTCCGTCAGGGTGAGCGCGCCCGAATCCTTCTGCTTCTTGAAGAGAGGGACGACGCTCCCCCGGCTTCCCACGACGTTGCCGTACCGGGCGCAGGCGAAGCGCGTTCCCTCGGCCGTGGAATAGGAGTTGCCCTGGACGAAGAGCTTTTCCGCGCAGAGCTTGCTGGCGCCGTAGAGATTGATGGGGTTGACGGCCTTGTCCGTGCTGATGGCCATCACCTTGCCCACCCCAGAATCGACGGCGGCGTTGATCACGTTCTCGGCGCCCATCACGTTGGTGTGTATCGCCTCGAAGGGATTGTATTCGCAGGCCGGGACCTGTTTGAGCGCGGCGGCATGAACAACCGTGTCCACTCCCTGGAAGGCGCGAAAGAGCCGGCGATAGTCGCGCACGTCGCCGAGGAAGTATCGGAGCCGGGGATCGTCGAGGGTCTGCTGCATCTCGAACTGCTTGAGCTCGTCCCGGCTGAAGACGATGACTTTCTTCGGGCTGTCCTTTTCGAGGATCCGGCTGATGAATTTCTTCCCGAACGAGCCCGTGCCGCCCGTGACGAGGACCACTTTATTGTTGAAGCACATCGGTTATTCTCCAGACAACGTCTTTTCCCATCGCTCTGCAGTAGGAATAGATGGGATATCCAGGTTAAGCGGGCCGGACCGAATTGTCTAAAAAAAAGGCGCGGAGCGGGCCGTCAAGTCAATCTTGTTGTTCCGCCCCGTTTGCTACGAAACCCAATCGAGTACTGGTCGCTTCTTTTCCACAACACAGGA
>CAZWHE010000043.1:0-26013 GCA_964633825.1 uncultured Phycisphaerales bacterium
CAACATCGATGAGCAGAAGGCGATCTGCGGCAACCGCGACAAGCACGCCAAGACCATCAGGAAGCTTTACGGCGTGGTCTTCGTTCTCCGCGACGGGCATCTGAAAATCGTGGGCGATGACGAAGCGGCGGTAAAAGCCCGCAACGCCGTGCAGTGCGTCCTCGATGAGCTCAGGGAAAAGGGCGGCATTTCCGAGGCCCGCGTTGACGCCCTGATCCAAGCCGGATCGGGAAGGAAGGGGAATTCCTCGGGGAGGCTGGTGGGGAAAAAAGGCCCCATCGACCTGCCGCCCCACGTTTGGCCCCGTTCCAAGGGCCAGGAAAAGTACATCCGGAAAATCGCCGACCACGAGATCACCTTCGGCATCGGCCCCGCCGGAACGGGCAAGACATACCTTGCCGTGGCCATGGCCATTACAAGCCTGAAGGCCGGTCTCTACAAAAAAATGATCCTCACCCGCCCCGCCGTCGAAGCGGGCGAAAAACTGGGATTTCTGCCCGGCGACTATCAGGCCAAGGTCAATCCCTACCTGCGGCCTCTCTATGACGCCATCGAGTCATTCCTCGAACCGGGCAAGGTCAAGAGATCGGTCGAGAGCGACGTCATCGAAGTCATTCCGCTCGCTTATATGCGGGGCCGTTCCCTTGACAACGCTTTTATCATTCTCGACGAGGCGCAGAACACGACTCCCATGCAGATGAAGATGTTTTTGACGCGCATGGGAAAAGGGGCCAAGATCGTGGTCACCGGAGACATCACACAGATCGATCTCCCCGAAAACCAGGTTTCCGGACTCGTGCACACTCTTGAAATACTCAAGGGCGTCAAGGGGATCGGCCGTGTCTTTCTCACGAAGAACGACATTGTCAGGCACCGCATGGTGCAGAGGATCGTGAGCGCTTATAACCGGGTGGAGAAGAGGAGCTGACCCCAGGCCGGGGCGTTTGTTTCGATGTTCAGGACGCGTAAAACAACAAAGAGAGTCAGCCAGGAGAAGGCCAAGCCGATCAGGCCGTCCGGTCTGGAAATAGGCAGCATTTCCAATCCCGTGGAAAAACTCCTGCTGGCCGGTCTCTTTTCCATTGCGATCCTGTTTCTCGTCCTGAACAGCTCCCAGAGGCACAGCAGCTGGGGAGAGATCGCGGGCGGCGCCGTCCTTGTTCTGGCGGTGAATTACCTTTTCGGCAGCTACCTTCTCCGTTTTCAACGCGAGGTTTTCACGAACATGCGCCGCACCGTCGCCGTGCTCTTCCTCGTGCTTCTCGTTCTCGTTCTCGCCCGCCTCACGCTCGTTGTGGAGTGGTGGACGCCCCTGCTGATCCCCGATTCCTTCGCGGCCGTTGTGCTGGCCATCGTGTTCAACCAGCGCTTCGCCGTGGAGATGAGCGGCTTCATCCTGATCTACACGGGCATCATGCTCAGCGGATACGAGGATCTCCTGAAGGTGATGGTGACCCTCTTCGCCGGGGCCATGACGGGCGTTCTTTTTTCCACGGGGATTCGGAAACGGTCGAAGATGGTCACCGTGGGGCTCTGGGTCGGTGTGGCCCACGTGGCCGTTCTCGCCTCTCTCTTTCTCTTCCTGGGGGAGAACCATCTGGTCAGGGAGGTTTCGCTCGATCTCTTGAGGGGCTTCATCCACGGGGTCGTCGTCGGCTTTGCTTTGACCGGCCTGCTTCCCGTCATCGAGTATTCGCTGGAAGCCGTGACCGAGATCCGCCTTCTCGAGCTTTCGAACCAGAACGAACAGCCCCTCCTCCGGAAGCTTCTGATCGAAGCCCCCGGAACCCATCATCATTCGTTCGTCGTGGGGATCCTGTCGGAAACGGCGGCCGAGACGATCGGCGCCAACACGCTGCTCTGCAGGGTGGGCGCATACTTCCACGATATCGGGAAGATGAACAAACCCGAGTACTTTATCGAAAACTCGTCGGACGCCCCGGTCAAGCACAGCCTTCTCAATCCCGAGATGTCCACTCTGATCATCACGGCGCATACGAAGGACGGACTGGAGCTGGCCGATTATTACGGCCTGCCCCGCGCCATCAGGGATTTCATCACCGAGCACCACGGCACCTCCACGGTGGAATATTTCTACCAGGAAGCCCTGGCCCGCGGCGGCGACGAGGCGCGGGTCGTGCGCGACACATTCAGGTACCCCGGGCCGCGGCCCCGCAGCAAGGAAACGGCCATCGTCATGCTGGCCGATTCGATCGAGGCCGCCACGCGGTCCCTCGAGGATCCCACTCCGCCGCGTATTCGGGACATGGTCCGCTCGATCACCAAAAGGAAGCTCGAAGACGGCCAGCTCGACTACTGTACGCTCACTCTCAGGGAGCTCCACAGGCTGGAAGAAGCTTTCTTCCAGGCCGCCGTGGGGATCTTTCACACCCGGCCCGCCATTCCCAACAACAAGACGGCCAAGGCGGGCGTGATTTCCCGGACAGCGGAGACCATCTACCCCACCGGCTCGGGCGGTTCGAAAACCACCCCCGGTGAATCGAAGGAGGAATAGGGCTCTGGAAATCCAAAACCTCCAAGATCTCACCGCTGTCGATCTCGATCTCGTTCGTCGCGCCGTCAAGGCCGCAGCCGGTGACGGGAGCGAGGGAATCTCACTCTCCATCGTCGACAACGCCGCAATCGAAAGGGTGAATAAAGAATACCTGGGCCGCGACGGTCCCACCGATGTCATTGCTTTCGATTATGGTGAGAAAGGGGATTCCGTTTCCGTCGGAGCCGGAGAAGACGTCTCCGGCGAGGTGATCGTCTCTGCCGAAGAAGCGCTGAAAGCCGCCCGAGAGCTCGGTCGCGATCTTCTGTCCGAGCTTGTTCTTTACATCGTTCACGGCGTGCTCCATCTCAGGGGGTATGACGACCGCTCCGGGGAGAAGAGGGAGATCATGCAAAAACGGGAAAGCGAGATTCTTAGAGAAATGGGGCTGGAAGATCCCTGGACGGAAAGAGAGGGATGCGATCAAGAAACACCGGCGCCGGCGGTCCGGATTTACACGGACGGCGCGTGCCGCGGAAACCCCGGCCCCGGCGGGTGGGGGATTCGGGTCCTCTATCCCGACGGCCGCGTTCTCGAAAAGGGCGGCGCCGAAGAGGACACAACGAACAATCGAATGGAGCTTCGGGCCGCCATCGAAGCGCTGAGGCTCTCGAGCGTCGAGCCTTCGGTCGTTGTCGTTACCGACAGTGAATATGTGCGCCTCGGTATCACCGAGTGGATCAGCGGCTGGAAAGACCGCGGCTGGAAGACGGTGAAGAAGAGCTCCGTCAGGAACAGCGATCTCTGGAAAGAGCTCGACGCCCTTCTGGGCTCCCGTGTCGAATGGGAATATGTGGAGGGCCATGCGGGCGATCCCGACAACGAAAGGTGCGACCGGATCGCCGTGGCGTTCGCGAAAGGGAAGCACATTTCCCTGGCCGACGGCACGGTCTGTGAAGAGCCGCCGGCTCCCAGGCCCGGCTCGACAAAAAAAAGGAGCAAGAAGAGAAAAAACCGCAAAGGCGGCTACTATGTCAGTCTGGTGGGAGGCAAGGTCGAGCGCCACGAAACCTGGACAGAATGCGAGGCCCGGGTGAAAGGCGTCAGCCGGGCGCTTTTCAAGAAGTGCTTCGATGAGATCGAGGAAAGGGAAATTCTGGCAAAATGGGGTGTCGGCCCGTTGTGACGCGCATTTTCACAAAAGTCTTTGGATCGGGCGGTTGATATAACATAAAATCAATTGTTTATATTTACCTTAAAAGGTTAGACGATCGTGAGGGGGTTGAAGCATCGTGGAGAAATCGATGAAAGATGTGTTCATTACGGGTTTCGGCAAGGCCTTGGCCAAAAACGAGGTGTCCAATCAGGATCTGTGCGAGATGTTTCCGGCACTGGTGACGTCCGACGAATGGATCAGGAAAAACGTGGGCATCGAAAAGAGATACTTGGCCGGCGAGGGCGACGAGCTGAAGGACATGTTCCTCGAAGCTGCTCTTGAAGCGATCGAACAGGCCGGCGTGAGCCGGATTGACAGGCTGATCATCGGATGCAATACCCAGCCCCGCAATTACCCCTCTATAGCGAGCGATGTGGCCCACGGTCTGAAAGAGAAAGTCGATGTTTCCAACTGCTGGTGTCTCGATGTGCAAAACGGCTGCCCGGGCGGAATGGCGGCCGTGGCTCTGGCCTGCGACTCCATCGGATCGGGTCAGGCCGAAAACGTTCTTGCCATTGGAGGGGATTTTACATCCAGAATGGTGGATTGGTTCGACAGGAACACCTGCCTCCTTCTCGGCGATGCCGCCTCGGCTTTTGTTCTCACGTCGGGAGATCCCGCCGGGACGAGCGATTGCGTCTGTAAAATCCTTTCGTACAACACGCAGACCGATTACGACTCCGCCCATATCATGGCCATGGATTCGAGCCTTTCCGATTTGACTCCCTTCGAGGTGTCGCGCAGGTCGAGGGAGGCGGCAAAAAAAGCTGTCCGGAAGATTACGGGCCGGGAGCGTATTCCCGATGAGATTTCCAAGGAAGACGCGGCCAGGCTGAAGGAGGCTTGCCTCGAGATCCAAAAAGAAATCTTCCCCCCTCACGGCAGATATCCATATTCCGACAAACACTACCCCTATTTCATCATGGCCGGCGCCGAGGTCCTCGAAAAGATCCGCCGGATCGTTCCCAACAGCGGATATCTTCCGGCACTCAGGAAAGCCGGGATAGGACTCGACATCTTTGAGAAGCACGGTCTTCTCGACGTGGATCGTGTTTCGGATATCCCTTCCCGAATCAGAAAAGACACCCTGAAAGAGCTTTCGGAAAGATATGATCTTCTGATCCCGCACCAGGCAAATCTGAGAGGGCACCAGAATCTCTCGGCCGCTTTCCGTGTTCCCATGAACAAGCTCTACTCGAATATCGCCCAATACGCCAACACGTCCGCCGCCGCAGTGGGCATTGCGCTTTATGAAGCTCTCAGGAAGCCGAGCCGATACCGCACGATCCGGGGCGACCGGGCCGAGATCGTCGTTCCCCGGCTCGATCAGGGCCGGAAAGCCGTCCTTGTGACCTTCGGTTCGGGCACGAATGTCATCTTTGTCGTGCTTGAGCGGGTGAAGTAGTATTCGCGGGTCGAGGCTCAGAATCAGGTAATAAAAAGAAGGTTTAAGGTCTGGTTAATCGAGGTGGGATACCTGAGGGGAAGGTCAGAAGAAAATAAGCCTAATAAAGTATGAGGTCCAAACCTTAAACCTTTGTTCATTTTGTTATTTTTTGTCTTCTATAGATCTCCTCTCTATAGATGAAGCTTCCAGTACCGGCTAAGATCAGATGTTCCCGAAGCGCCAGTTAGTGTTATTACGTCGTTACTCGGGGAAAATCAACTAAAAAATCAGACAAGATGAGCCGGCTCTTGAATCATTTCCGAAATTGTTGCCAAGTAACTGCGTAGCTTCTTATTTTTCAATGAAATACGTTTCGTAGGAATATAGTGCATCCCGTGGGTGGGGCAACATTCTTTCCATTTATTTTTTGATAAATTACATGACATCTGAATATTGGCATGCTTTTGTTCCTTGAATCAAGCCCATTGCCGGTCTTCTGGAAGAATTCGTGTTTCGGGTTTTACGTATAACGTTGTTGTGGATAAAATGTGGAGAAATAGAGAGGGATTTTCTTGATGTGTTTAATGTTTTTTAAATCAACATGTTGTGTTTTTAATACTATTACGATATGAGATACTAGATGTGGAAAATAACCGATACCGAGTCGACCCGGCATCGGTTATTTATAAATGATAGTTAATTTTCAGGATTTGGCGGTTTCCGCTTCTTCTTTGGGGCGCAAGTCGAGAAGTTGCCTTTCCCTCTCTCTCAAATCGGCTTCTTTATCGAAAAGCTCTTGCTCCCTTTTCTGAAAAGCCAAATCTTCCTTCTTGGAGAGCTTGCTCCCTTTTTTGAGGCGCGTCATTTCGATCTTTTCGCGCTCGATCAAAACCTTGTCGAGCTCGTCGAGAATCTTTTCTTCCTCCTTGGCGATTTTTTTCAGGGAGACATGGTAAAGCTTTTTCAGGGTTTTGGAGCAGATCTGGAAGAGACTCGATGCTGATGGTTTTTCTTTGGATCCGTAAAGGATTTTCCCTCCGTGGATCGTGTAAAAGGTCAGCGCGCGAGGTTTTTTGATCAGCTTGAGAATGGGGTGGTCTTTATCGATGTCAGTGACATCCACCTGGTAGCAGTCGAAAAACCGGGCTGCGATGCACACTTTTTCGTTGTAGAGAACGGAATCCTCGTAGGTTTGAATTTTCTGGGTCATCTCTTCATCGGAAGAGGTCATGTAGAGAAAGACGGGTCTTCCGTTTTCATCGTCCGTACTGGTCAGTTCTTTGAATGCCTGCCGCGAGTCGGTGAAACCCCTGTTGTTGTTTCTCCAGGTCGGAGGAGCAACACGCGTGCTTCCTCTGGCGCCGCTCCGGGCCAATCCGCCTCTCGTCACTCCCCCTCTTGCCGCGGATCCTCTCCCTGAGGATCGACCTCGGCATCACCCCTGGGCCTGACTGAGGCCGTCCAGGATAAAGAGCAGAGAGATCACAATGGCGCAGGTTAAATACCATTTTTTCCTGTTCATGCCGGACCTCCACAAATGGAGACAACTCATGTCACAATCAACGATATTTATTATACCTTGAATCGGAATTGAGTACCATATGATTAATGGTCCGAATGGGTTTTTATCAAAAAGTTTGAATCATAGGATCGCGGCGAACGGTTATTCTGCGTAACTCATGTAAACGAAGAAGGCTATATACGGTGCGTCCTCGAATTGGTTCTTAATGGGAAAGCGATGTCTTCTCTGCTCTTGATCTTGTGTCTCTTCTTTCCGCCAACGGATTGTCTTGCCCGGGATGGCGCAATACGGCCTCAAGAAGAGGAGGATCAAGGCCACTTGCATCATGTGGCAATACCCGGGATCGAGGTTTCTCCCTGTGTTCTCGATTTTGGGCGCGTCTTCGACGGCGAAGAACCGATCGAGAAGATCGTCATCAGCAATAGCGGGAAAGAGTCTCTCACCCTGCGCACCATACACTCCGCGTGCGGGTGTGCCGTCCCGCGCGTTCTCTTTTCCAACGGCCGGATCGTGAAGGTTTCGCCGACCCGGCCGCGCAGCAGGATCGGCGTGATCGAACCCGGTCAGAACGCTGTTGTCGAGGTTCGGTTTGTCACCCACGGGTATCACGGAAAGATCGACAAGCAGATCAAATTCGAAACGGACCATCCCGTCCACCCGCGGTTTACGGTCGAGGTGAAAGCCAAGATCGTCAAGGCCATCCTGCTCAACCCAGAAATCCTTGATTTCGGCGACGTCGTGCGGGGGAAGCTGACCGAGAAGGAGGTCCTGTTGACCTCGGAAGGAATCGGCCGGTTCGAGGTTTCGGGCATCGAAAACCTTCCCGCTTACATGAGCTATGAGATCAGGGAGGTTCCGCGATCGGATCGGGACGAAAAGCGGGATCATACCGTCTGCTTGACCCTGAAGCTTCAAGGTGATTTTCCGCTCGGAAAGTCGAGGCTGATCCTGCTGGCTTCCATTATTCACGAAAAGATCAAGAGCGTGCGCGTCCCTGTCCGGATGAACGTCAAGCCCAAGGTCGTGTTCACAGTGAAAGGCGAAGGCGTGGGGAAGATGCTCGATTTCGGTGTTTTCTCGCCCGCGGAAGGGAAGTCGCTCGACCTGGACATCGTGAACCTCGCGCCGGCCATTCCATACAATGTTCTCGACCTGAGGCTCGACGGCGCCGGGAAAGACTACATCGATGCGGATCTCAAAACGGTCCGGGAGAGAGAAAGGTATCTTCTCACGATCCGGGTCAGGCCCGGCTGCCCGGCCGGTTACATGCGCGGGATCATAACGCTCGTCAGCGATCATCCCGATATGATGGTCAAGAAGATCCGCCTGCTGGGATATGCCTTCGAAGCGAAATGAAGCCCCGGGGCTGCCCCTCGATTATTCCTGCTTGTGATCGCCCGGGTTCTCGTCGGAGTTCCCCAGGTTGTCATAAAATTCTTCTGAAGAATCGAGGCCCTTCAAATAATTGTGAAAATCGAGCCGGGCGTCCGTGTCGATCGGATCCTTCCCCTCGCTTTGGCCCGTCAGCATCAGTTCGATCACCCAGTTGGGCATGAAGATCTCGCCGGTGAGCTCCTTCCCGTTGACCGTGTCTTCCAGGATGATGAGGCTGTTCCGGATCAGAGAGTTTTTCTTGGAGAAGAACTTTCTCTTTCTCACGAGATCCTCCTCGTTCTGCGATATCAGCTTGAGGAGGTCCACGGCGTTGACATAGGCGTTTCCTTCGATCAGCTCCTGGAAGAGGAGCGTGACGAGAAGGACCATTTCTTCTTCGTTGAGGCGGTAGCTCTCCGTGAACCGCAAAGTGAACAGGTGATGCTTTTCGGGGTTTTGCGACAGCCTTCCTTTGATCCTGTTCTTCAGGGTTTCGATGAGCCCGTTGATCCGGGTCACCGAATCGGAGACCCCGAGCCCCATCTCGTCCCAGTAATCATAATTGAAAACCCGCGTCGCCCTCCTTCTGTAGAGAAGCGAGCACTTCCTCAGGTCCATCAGGTATTCGAGGTTGTTTTTATATGCCTTCCCGAGATCCCCGGCTGAATCGGGCCGGGGAATATTCTGTTCGGAGAAGACGTCGAGGATCATGCGGTAGACGCGCTCCGAGAGCCTGAATCGCAAGTCGAGGAGATCTTCCCCGGCTCTCTCGATCGACTCGGGAATAACAATGCCCGACGAGATCAGGATGGACGATCCCTCGATATAGGCCATGCCGTTGAGGATGTCGAAGGAGTTGTCGAAGAGAATCCTGAGAAGCTCGCGGCCCGAGAGCGAGAACACTTCGTGGGTGAGCCGTTTCTGAAGCAGTGCGAGAATAATGACGACCTGGAATTTATCGAGCCGGTACTTGTCGATGAGCGTCGAGAGAAATGTGGCTGAGGCGTGTTCCCGCAGATCGTTCTCGATCTCGTTGATCTTCCTGCGTGACTCGCGGCGCAATCTTTCGATCGCAGCGGGGGCCAGTTTGCTCTCTTCGATCTGGCGCCTCAGCTGTCCCAGCTGGTCGTATCTTGTGAGGACGTTTTTGAGAAGTATCCTGTCATTCGATTCGGACATGTTACGGTTCCTGTTCAGCCCCTTCGAAGAGGCCTGCTCGGCTTTCTTTATTGTTACGGGACAATGTGCAAGACTCAAATAGGTCGATCAACCATCATCCACTGTATGTTATATCCAATCAAAGGTGGACCGTCAGTCAATGCAATGAAGATTGTTCAAAAAAAATTGAGGGTTCAATGATTTTGGCGATCCCGTTCTTTTTTTAATGCTTTGAGCTCCGGCTTTCTTCTATAATTCAACAGTTGACCTTGTGTCTTATTTTACAGTGGGTTAACGCTGACAAGAGGAGGGTTCCCGTCTGTGGTTGATGACAAGGGGAGACTCGAAGAACTTGTCGAACGGCTGAACTCGGAAGAGGAGATGCCCGCCGGGACCCTCACGTCCCTCCTCGGTGAATCCCGGATCGAAGATATCGCCGAGATCTTTCCCCATCTCAAGGAACAGGTCCGGGTGTTCATCTTCGGCGCTCTTTCCGATGAAATGGCCGGGGAGCTCTTGTCCGAGCTCGACGAGATCCCGGCCATGCAGATCCTGAGGGATCTCACGCCCCAGCGCATCGCGGCGATTCTCAACTATCTTCCTCCCGACGAAGGCGCCGACGTCATCGGCTTTTCGGACAAGGAGGATCACCCCCGGATCCTCGGGCGGATGGAAAGGGATCTGGCCGAACAGGTCCAGGACCTGGCGACCCATTCCCCCGACACGGCCGGCGGCGTCATGACGAGCGAGTTCATATCCGTTCACGACGACCAGTCCGTTCGGTCCGCCCTCATCGAAGTCAAGACTTCCGATATCGAAGAGTTCATTCAGAACATCTATGTGCTGGACCGGAAGGATATCCTCATCGGTGTCGTTTCGGTCAGGGATCTCCTCCAGGCAAAGCTGAACCAGAACATCAGCGAGGTCATGGAACGGGATGTCATTTCCGTTCCCATCGACATGGACCAGGAGGAGGTCTCGCAGATCATCAGCAGGTACGACTTCACCTCGGCGCCGGTCGTGGATGATCAGGGACGGCTGAAAGGCATCGTCACCTTCGACGACATCATGGACGTCATCGAAGAAGAATCGTCGGAGGATATCTACAGAATGGCGGGCGAGGTGGCGCTGCACCCAACCCAGCAGCCCTTCCACAGGCGCGTCATGGCCCGCATGCCGTGGCTCCTGGTGACTCTCGCCGGGACCTACATGGCCGCGCTCCTCATCCAGTATTACGAAACGATCTTCGACCCGGGGGCGGACAAGTCAGAGACCCTGTGGACCCTGCTTCTCTGTTTCATTCCCATGGTCGGCGGGATGGCCGGCAACGTGGGCATCCAGTCTTCCACCGTGATGGTCCGGGGATTGGCTACGGGCGAGGTTTATCCGTCGATATTCACGAAGCTCCTCCTGAAGGAGCTGGTCATTGCCGCCGTGATCGGGCTGATCAGCGGGCTGCTCGTCGGCGGCGTCCTCGTCTTTTTCCGCGGGGAAACGGTCGGATATGTCGTCGGCTTGGCGCTTTTTCTCGCGATCGTTTCCGCTGCTTTTCTGGGGACGGTGATGCCTTTTGCCTGCATCTGGTTCAAGGTGGATCCTGCCTATGCGTCAGGCCCCATCTTGACGACAATGAACGATCTCCTGGGATTCGCGATCTATTTCAGCATCGCCTTTCCTCTGCTTCACTGATGTGAAAATAGCTTTCCGGCGGGGTTCCCTTCATGGGCGTTCTGAAAAGCCTTTTGAAACGAGTCTCCGGGCTGTTTGGGAATCTATGGTCCTTCCTGGCTCTCTGCATCGTTGCCGCCGTCGTGCTGCGCGTCTGGGTCGTGGCGGGGTACACGATCCCGACCTGTTCCATGGAACCCCTGCTTCACGGCGCCGAAGAGGGGGGCGACAAAGTCGCTGTTTTCAAGCCTTATTACGCTCTTTTCGAACCCGAGCGCTTCGATCTTGTCGCCTTCACCGTGGAGGTCCCTCTCGATAACCGCCTCCTATCCAACGGAACGGAGGAAGGTCCCGTGGGAGTGATCAAGCGGATCGTCGGTCTTCCGGGCGAAACGATTCTGATCAGGGACGGGGACATTTTCTTCGGTCAAGATCCCCCCGGAAAAGAGAGCGGCTTTGAGCTCCCCCCGCAGGTCAAAATGGCGCCGGCGGCCGACAGGAAACGTTTTGTGCTTTTCAGAAAAACCCTCGATCAGACAGAGTCCCAGCTGATACGTGTTTATTGTTCGGGCTTTGACTCCCGGGACGCGTCGGTTTCGATGGAGATCTTTTTTTCGGACTGGGAATGCCGCGTGATCAAGGACGGCAGCGAGAGGCTGGCTCCGGAATTAAAGGGGAAATCTTTCAAGATCGAAGGAGACCGGCTCGTCTGCGACGCCGTCGGCCGGTAAGTGAATCTCAAATACGGCCCCGAAATTTGCGACAGCTATCTCGACCATTACGGGGTCTTCCACCCGGGTTCCTTCCTGGTGCGGGACACGGCCCTCACCCTGGAATGCGAGGTGGCGGGTAGCGGCGCCGGGGCGATCACGGGGACGCTCTGCGAGGAAGGGGATCGTTTCAGCTTCGAGCTGCTTTCGGCCGGGGCGGGGGGGGGAGGGAGCGTGACCCACAACTTCGGGTCCCCCATGGTGCGCAAGATAGGCGCCGGCGTTTTTCCGGGATTCGAGCCCGGCCGGCGCTACGTGATCAGGTTCCTCAACGTGGACAACCGCGTTTCCCTTCTCTGCGACGGCCGGGTCCTGGCTCTATTCGATTACGAAAAAAATGCGGCCGTTCGTCCCAACCCGATTTTCAACAGCCCTTACTTCGGCGTTCAAGAGCTCGAGACGGCCTTTTACAGCGTCGCCATCGACAGGGACATCCACTATACCGAAAGAGGCGAATACGGCTGCGGGAGGGGTTATTTTATTCCCGAAGGCCGATATTTTGTCCTGGGGGACAACAGCCCCCAGAGCGGCGACAGCCGGAATTTCGAAGCAATTCCGAAAGAAACGATCATGGGCAGGCCCTTCATGATTTTTTACCCTTTTTCCCGGGTTCGGTTTATGTAATGCGTGGAAAGAATGGGGATTAGGACGAGTTTTTTTGACTGTACAAGGATTCACCGAAACCTTGGGAAGGGGACGCAGGTTCATATTAATGCGCAGCGCCGGCTCTTCGAGCGGCGTTGTACATGGAGGTTGGAGTTGACGGCCGAACGCCGCACCTCAATCTCCATGACCGTGACAGGGGAAATTTGATTTGAGCGCGACCCATGAGGGTAAGAGCCTGAAAGACGAGGGCTGCGACCTCATGTTGAGGGTGCAACAGGATGACGAGGCGGCGTTCGAGAGCCTGGTCGATCTCTATCAGAAGCCCGTTATCGGCGCGATCTACCGCTATCTCGGTGACGCCGCCCGGGCGGAGGATCTGGCCCAGGAGGTGTTCCTGAGGGTTTACAGGAGCCGAAAGAGTTACAAGCCCCTGGCCAAATTCAAGACCTGGCTGTTCAGGATTCTTTACAACCTGGTTGTCAACGAAGCGGGGGCGAGAAAGAGGAGACGCGCCGTCTCCCTCGACAGCCTTCGCGGTGAAGAAGAGGGCGGGATCACCCTGGAGGATCCCCGCGCGACTCAACCCGCTGAGAAAATGGAGCGCGCCGAGCTGATGAAAAAAGTCAAGGAGGTGGTCTTCCGGCTTCCGGAAAAACAGAGGATGGCTCTCGTGATGAACAAGTACGAAGACATGTCCTACATTCAAATCGCCGAAGCCATGGACATGAGCGTCGAGGCCGTCAAGTCGCTCCTTTTCAGGGCCCGCGAAAAAGTTCGGGAAGGACTTGTTCGCTACCTGAAGATCGAGGTGCCCCATGAAATGTGAAGATCTGCAAAAGCTGGAATGCCTGGACGGGAGCCTGTCCGAATCGGAGCAAGCCCTGGTTGAGGACCACGTCCGTTCCTGTCCTTCATGCCGGAAAACGATGGGCGAGCTCGAGGCTTCGTGGAAACTGCTGGATGTTCTTCCCACGGTCGATCCCTCCGGGAACTTTATCGACAGAACGGTGGATTCCCTGCGCCGCGCCCGTTCGCGGGAGAGGCTCCGGAGCGGATTGCGCCGGACGGCCGTGGCCGCGGCGGCCGCCGTCGTGATCGCGGCGGCGTTCTTCGTGTTCGGCACGCACGACGAGCCCGCCCATAATGCCGAGCTGATCGAAAACCTGACGCTCATGGAGGACCTCGATCTGTTGGAGGAGTTCTCCGATGACCTCGACCTGGTCATGGAGTACGAGCTTTATATCGCTCTCGGAGGCGGTGAGGAGGCCGCCCAATAAATGCAGGCAGCGCTTCACAACGATATGAGTGAAAAGAGGAGGCTCACCTTTCCGGTCCTTCTTCTCGTTATGGCGCTTTTTATGGCGGCCCCGTTTTTGACGCCCACGGTCCGGGCGCAGGACGATCCCAAGCCCGCCGCGGGAAACAAAGACGTTGAGAACGAAAGTTCCCGAAGAAAAAAACTATTAGAACGCTGGGAACGTCTTTCCGAGAGAGAACGGGAAAAATTCAAAAAGAGGTTCGAGTATTTCAGGAAGCTCTCGCCCGAGGAACAGGTGCTCCTGAAAGCGAGACACGAGGAGTTGGTCCGCCTCAGGGACAGGATCGTTGCCGAGAACAAGGAAAAGCTCGGGAATCTGACTCCCGATGAAAAGAAAAGATTCGTTGAAAGGAAGGTGAGAAAGGAAATCCGGAAAAGGGAGAAAGCCTGGCTTCGCGAGGGGAACGGCCCCGGTCACGACAAAGAGCGCCTTCGAAGAGCCCGGAAGGAGTTCGAAGCCAAGAACCGCAAGCAGGCCGAAGCCATTCTCAGAAAGCTCGTCAAGGATGGTGTAATCACCAGGGACGAGATGCGCCGCATCATGTCGCTCCCTCACAGGGACAAGGTCTTTTCCGTTCTCGATCTGGAAAGAAAACGTTTTTTGAATGCCATGCAGCCCTGCCTTCCGCCCGATGAGCTGAAGCGCTTCCGTGACATGCCCCCCCACAGGTTTCACGGGGAGCTCTTTCGCCAGAAGAGGGAGAAGGGGCTTTTCGGTCCGTTCGCACGGCTTTGCGAGCTGACTCCTGAGCAGAGGGTGGAGATCGATGCGCTTCCCGATGAGGCCGAGAGAGAGAAAAAGAAACGCCACTTCTTCAACCACAACTTCCGCAGCCGTCTTCGCGCCATGGGCGTAAAAGAAGCAATGATTAAAGAGCTCGCCGTCATGCCGCTGCGCCGGCGGCTGGAGCGGACGATGAAGCTCCTGCTCGAAATCCCGCCGGACAAGGTCCTTCCCGGCCTGAGGGATATTCTGAAAAAGGGTCCGCCGCCGAGAGGCCCGAAGCAGCACCACGGGAAAAAGAGACCGCCCCGCCGCCCGCCGCCGCAGTCTCCTCCAAAACACAGGCAATAACCTTGAGGCCGGTCACCGGATTGACGCCCGGTCGCGCCGGGCTTTTTGGTATGATCGATTCTTTCAAAGAACAGGGGCCGGAGAGACTCGTTGTTCAAGAGAAAAGACATTCTTTTCGCTCTGGCTGTCGGGGTTGTTGCGGTCCTGTACACATTCTTTTACTTCGACAGGGGGCTCGATCCTTTCGACGAAGGGCTGTACGCCTCAGAGGCGGGGCGCATTCTCGACGGAGCTGTTTACGGCAGGGACTTTCTGGCCCCCTACGGCCCGGGACGATACTATCTCATTGCATTTCTGTTCGGCCTCTTCGGCGCATCGCTCAAGGTGCAGGCCTGCCTCTTTCTCGTTCTGCGCGGCGTGGTTGCGTGCCTGGCCTACTTTACGGCGCGGCGTGTGCTTCCGCGGGGATGGGCCTTGTTGATCGCGCTCTCTCTGATCGCCGCCCACGGCGCCCTGCACAAGAGTTTTTTCCAGGTCGTTGTCCTCGCCAATGTTATCGCCTATTTTTATTATCGTGCTTCCCCGACGCCCGCGCGGTGCCTGGCCGCCGGCCTCGTTGCCGGAGCGGGATCGCTCTTTCGAGTCGATGCCGGCCTGTTCGGGGCGCTCTCCTTTGCGGTGCTTCTGGCGCTGGAGCTCGCGTGGGACAAGCAGGAGATCCCGGTTTTTTTCAGGAGGCTCGGCGCCTTCGCCGCCGGCGCCCTTCTTCCCACGCTCCCCGTGGCGGCCGCCGTCTTCGTATGGGGCGATCTCCCCATGGTTTTTCGGGCCGAATGGCAGAGGCTGGTCAACCTGGCGGGCTTTGCGCAGACCGTGACCGTTCCCGGAATGTTCGAAGCCTCGGGATCGCTCAAGCTCGCGCTTCTTTCGATCATGATCTATTCGGCGCCCTGGGGGCTGCTCATCCTCGGCCTCGCCGTTGTTGTCTGGCGTTTCAGAAAAGACGCCGGCCGGGGCCGCCTCGCGCTTCTGGCGATCGCTGTTTACGGCCTTCCCGTGATGAACCAGCTGAGGATCACGCCCACATTCAACCACATGCTTCAGTCTGCGCCGCTCGCTCTCCTGGCCGTGACCGTGCTCCTTGTTCGAATCGGCGAGAAGAGAGAAGGAGGAAGGGGGCTCTTCGGAAAAGCCGCCGCCTGCGCGGCCCTGCTCCCCGCCTTGGTTCTCGTCTTCTACAACCTGTCCTGCGTCCGTCCCGACACGGTGTTGCCCGGTTCTCTCCGCAACCGCTGGGCCTTCACCGTTCCCCTTTCGGGAGAGCGCGCCGGTCTCTATGAAACGGCTCAAACAGCGGACGAGATCAACAGAGTCGTCGAAGAGGTCAGGCGCCTCTGTCCGCCCGGCGGAACCGTTTTTACGAGCCCTTACCAACCCGTTGTCGCGTTCCTGGCCGATCGCCCGCCCGCCGCTCTCTTTCTCGAGCCCTTCTACTATTTCGGGAACGAGGAGATGCAGTTCAAGATGATCGAGTCGATCGAAAAAACAGCGCCGTCCCTTGCCGTTCTGGGGGGGGGCGTCAGAGAGGTGGGCGGGCTGAGCCTGGGCCGGGACGCGCCCGTTCTGTACGGCCACATCCTCGCGCACTACACCCCTTTCGCCGATGTGGGGAGTTACATGATCTGGAAGAGAATCCGCTGAACCCCGCCGTCCCTACGGGGGATTACCGATCAGTCCCTGCCCCGGCGCAGTGTTTTATTATCGAGCGTCTCGTTGAGGCTTCCCGTCCGGTAGCCGAGGAGGTCGAGGGCGATGTAACTCCAGCCCGCGGCGGCGATGCGCTTCGAAAGAGAGCGCCGGAACCGGAAGGCCCGCTCCATCTCGGAAGGCGCGAACTCCAGCCTCGCCACGGGTCCGTGGTGGCGCAGGCGGAACTCCCGGAAACCGAGGCGCCGGATCGCCCTCTCTCCATCGGCGATCCTGTCGAGGAGATCGTTCGTGACCGATGTTCCGTATGGAATGCGCGAAGCGAGGCAGGCGGCGGCGGGAAGGTCCGCCGTGGCCAGGCCGCGCCTCCGTGAAACGCGCCGGATGTCGTCTTTTGTGAATCCCGTTTCCAGCAGAGGGCTTTTGATCTTGAACTCCCTCTTGGCCCGCGCTCCCGGCCTGTAATCGCCGCGGTCGCCGGCATGGGAGGCTTCGAGCACTGCGTCGATCTTCAGGCCCCGCGCCAGCCGGGTCAGCCTGTGGAAGAGCTCCTTTTTACAGTGGTAGCACCTGTCGGGATTGTTGCGGCGGAAAGCGGGGTCGCAGATCTCGCTCGTTTCGACGAGCTCGTGCCTCACGCCGAGGGAGCGGCATATCGCCCGGGCTCTCTTTCTTTCTTCCCGTGTGTAGGTTTCGGAGACGGCCGTTGCGGCGACGACGTTGTCGCGCCCCAGGGAGGCAACGGCTTCGTTGAGGAGAAAGGTGGAGTCCACGCCGCCCGAATAAGCGACGACGACCCGGCCGTACTTGCCGAGCTTCCCGTGGAGGCGCGACAGTTTGGGTGTTTTTTTCTTCATGGTCGGAGTCCTGCTGCGCATCCGTCGATGCGCCTGTCGGCGACGCCCGTCATCTCTCCCGTCTCCGGGTCGATAAAAATGATATGGCAGTCGCCCTGGTATTCCTTTTCTTTGAGTCGGTGTCCTCTTTTTTCCAGGGATTTTCTGATAGCACGAGGAAGCGCTTTTTCCACATAGATGCGGTCGGGAAACCACTGGTGATGAATGCGGGGGGCCGAGACGGCCTCTTCCGGCGCGAGGCCGAGGTCCACGAGGTTGACCAGAACCTGGAGAACGGTGTTGATGATAGTCCTCCCGCCCGGGCTTCCCAGGACGGCGAAGGGCTCCCCCTCGCGCAGCACGATGACGGGGCACATGCTGCTGAGCATTCTCTTTTCCGGTGCGATCAGGTTGGGAGGGGTTCCGATCATGCCGTTGTCGGCGGTCCGGCCGGGGCGGATGTTGAAGTCGTGCATCTCGTTGTTCATGAGCACGCCCGTCGATCCGGCCACGGCCTTGCACCCGAAGGTCTGCTCCAGGGTGTAGGTGTTGGCCACCATGGCGCCTTCCCCGTCCATGACGGAAAAGTGGGTCGTCTCTCTTTTTCCTTCTGCTTTTTCAGAGCCGGCGTCGGCCTCATGGATAACGAGGCCGGCCGCCAGGTCCTTGCTCGATCCGGCCCGGGCAAGGTCGATCCCCGAGCGGAGCGCCGCCGCGTGCTCTCTTGAGAGCAGCTTCCGCAGGGGCGGGGAGACGAAATCGGCGTCCCCGAGATGAAAGGCGCGGTCCCGGAATGCGCGGCGCATTGTTTCGGCCATGATGTGCAGCCTCTGCCCGTCGTCCTTGCTCTCCAGATCGAAGCCGGAAAGGACATTGAGCATTTCGATCAGGACCGTCCCTCCCGAACTGGGCAGGGGCATACCGACGATGGTGAATCCCCGGTAGTCGCCCGTAACGGGCTTCCGCTCCACGGCCCGGTAGGAGGCGAGATCAACAGCCGTCATGATGCCGCCCCCCTCGGCCACGGCTCGAACGAGCTCGGACGCGGTTTTCCCGCGGTAGAATTCCCCCATTCCGGAGTCGCGGATCCGGATCAGCGTCGCTGTCAGGTCGGGTTGGACGAGGATATCGTCCGCCCCCGGGGGGGCTCCCCGGCTGCCGTAGGCCCGGAGCGTTGTTTCGAAGCGCTTCAGCTTGTCCCAGTGCTTTTCAAAAGCAGCGGCCAGGTCGGCGTCCACACGAAACCCCTTCCCGGCAAGATCCACGGCGGGCTGTACGAGCTCTCTCCAGGGGATCCGTCCGTAACGGCGGTGTGCGAGATACAGCCCGGCCACCGTTCCCGGCACGCCGGAGCAGAGGAAGCCGAGGTCTCTCTTTTCCTCGTCGACCGTGCCGTCGCGGTTGAGAAACATGCCGGGCGTGGAAGCGCGCGGGGCTTTTTCCCTGTAGTCGATCGAGGTGAGCTTTCCGTCGGGAAGCCGGATCACCATGAATCCGCCGCCGCCCAGGTTTCCGGCCTGGGGGTAAGTCACGGCCAGGGCGAACCCCACGGCCACGGCGGCGTCCACGGCGTTCCCGCCCCGGGAAAGGATCCGGGCGCCCACGTGGGCGGCCAGGTCGTCCACGCAGACAACGACGCCTTTTTGCGAGGTGACGGTGCGGTCCAGCTTGATCCCCGTGGCGCACCCGCCGAGACAGATCGCGGCGGCTATGAAAAGCGCGAAGGTCAGGTTCTTCATCTTTTTCTCCTGGGGACACAATACGTATTATTCCATTAGATAATTAAAGCACCGTATTAAAAGTATTTCTGGAATAATACGTATTGTGTCCCCCTTGTCCCCTTTTTAAAGGCGACATCGAATGAGTCATGCCGTGTGGAAAAGCAAACCATTGTCTCTTTTCGGGGTTTTCGCTCCGATCGTTTCGGTCTGTTTCCTTTTCTCTTGCGGCGGAGAGGGGAGCCCCGCTGCCCAAGTCTTTTTTAACGGGCCGTCCCGCTTTCCCACGAGCCCCGAGCTTTCGGGCGGCGCAAAATCATACGCCGCATTTTCCATCACGGTCACTTCGAAAACCGACATCGCACCAGGAGGCGGCATCGGCCTCGAACAGGGACGTTTTTTTCGCGGCAGACCCCTTGTGGGCGCCGACGTGCGCTACGCCTTTCCCGATCCCGTCCTCGGCAACGGTCCTCTGGCCGACAGGCTGACCGCTCGGACAAAGAAGGGCCCGTTCAAGCTGACGCTGCGCGATGCCGGGCTGGGCCGCAGGTCGCCGAGGATCATTTTTCCCGAGGGCCTGCCCGCCGGAGAAGGGGCGGTCTTTTGTTTCGGCGACAGGGAGTCGGGGGGGCCCGGCTTGTCCGTTCCGGCCATCCCGATGAAGATCAGTTTTCTTTCTTTCATCGATCTGGAAGGCAATGGGAATTACAGGCTCGCCGAAGCCGACCACCCCCTGGTCGAAACCTTTGTCTCTGGAGCGGACCGTTTTCGCGTTGTTGCGCCTTCCCTCGTGAAAGAGGGGAAGGTGAAGGTGCGCATCCTTCCCGTCCGAGGCGCGGGCGGAGGAGTGGCGTCGTCCTTTCCCGTTTCGGACTACACGGGCGGGGTCGCGGTTTTTACCAGAGGTTCCAAAGCATCTCCTTCCGTGAAAGTTATTTTCAAGCCCGGCGACGGGTACAAGGATGCCGAGGTCTTTCTCGACACGCCCGGTCTGGTGCGGCTCTCGGCGGTGTCGGATGACGGGGCCCTTTCCGGCGAGAGCAACCCGATCATGGTGACCGGCGGCCCGGGCCGTCCGGGGCCGGGAGCGGACTTCATTCTCTGGGGAAGCCTCCAGAATCACACGGCCGTGGGCGGCCATGCCCTTTCCGTTCCGACCGAGGCGTTCGAAGCCGCCCGGGGGATCGGGTGCCTCGATTTCTGCGCCGTTACCGATCACAGCTCGAACCCGTCCTTTCACTGGGAGGAGCTCCGGAATCTGCCGGACCGGTACGACTCTCCGGGAGAGTTCGTCGCCTTTCCGGGGTACGAGTGGACGTCGGACGTTCACGGCCACCGCCATGTCATCCTCAAGGACGGGACGGGAACGAAAGCCCTCACCGAGAAACCCGCCGATGGACCGGCCGAAGCCTGCGCCCCCGCGCTGGCCGACTTGGATCGGCTGATCGGCAGCGACCCGAACGTCCTCATCGCCGTTCACCACACAATGCTGCGCTACGATCCGCCGGTGGGGGACTACGATTTCGGCGCACCGGGAGCAATAGAAAGACAGCTCCTCTTCGAGGTCTTTTCGTGGCACGGGTCGTCCGAGTTCAACGGCGGCCCCTATCCGATGAACGGGAGCCTCTCGAAGAACAGGAGGCCCGGCTCGAGCTTCAGGGACGCCCTGGCCGCGGGCCATTGCTTTGCCGTCACCGGAGACTCGGACGGACACGCTGGCCTGCCGGGCGTGCCCGTCGCCGTGAAAAGAAAGAGCGGAATGAGGTACGGACTGTCGGGTCTCACCGCGGTCTATGCGTCCTCTTTCGATCGCGGGGGCGTGTTCAAAGCGCTCGAAAAGGGAAGATGCTACGGAACCACTGGCGCCCGCATTCTGATTTTTCTCACCATGGGCGGCGCAGGACCGGGCGGTGAAGCCGAAGCTTCCGAGCCCCTCGAGGTGGAAGCCGAAATACACGGAACCGCCGCCCTCTCGTCCGTCCAGATCGTGCGCGACGGGTCGACCGTTGTCTTCGACGAAAAACCGGGCGCCCTCGACTGGACGCGCTCCTTCGTTCTCCCGGGAGAGCCCCGTGGGGGAGACCACTCATACTACCTGAGGGTGGAGCAGGCGGACGGACATCAGGCGTGGGTGACTCCCGTCCGGATCGGGAGGCCGTCGGCTCAAAAACAGGACGGTGATCGGTGAAGCGTTGTCCGGGTCAAGTGTGCCGTTCTACGAGACAGGCCATTCGAACCAGTTCCGCCACTGAACCGGCTTTCATTTTCCTCATCATGTTGGCCCTGTGAATCTCCACCGTTCTCGGGCTGAGGAAGAACTCCTTGGCGATGATCTTGTTGGGCTTGCCCCTCACGACCCGCTCCATCACTTCCTTCTCCCTGACCGAAAGGGTGGCGATCCGATCATTGACCTCTCCCACGAGGGAGTGCTCGCTGTACTCCTGGTTCTCCCTCTTCTTGGCCCTGTTGATGATCTCGATGAACTCTTTGTCGTCGAAGGGCTTTTCGATGAAGTCGAGCACGCCGTTTCGCATCGCTTCCACGGCCATTGCGATGTCGCCGTATCCCGTAATGACGATCACGGGGAGATGGATGTTGCGCTCTCGAAGCTTGGTTTGAAGCTCCAGGCCGTCCATGCCGGGCATCTTCACGTCGGTGACGATGCACCCCCTGTCCGGAATGGTGTCGTTCAGAAAGGCCATGGCGCTGTTGTATTGGATCACCGAGTACTTGTGGCGCTCGAGAAGCCAGGCGAGTGATTTTCGAAAGTCATCGTCATCGTCGATAATGATGATGGGAAATTTCTTGCTTGCCATTATTCCTCCTTTAAATCTCAGCCACCCGTCGAGGTGATCGTTTGTCGATGTCCTTAGTCGAAGGTGTCGCGGTTTCCGGAAGTGAATGAATCCAACGGACCCGATTCTGTTGACGGGAGAATCAGAGTGATTTCCTTATTATAGTAATAATACCTAATTTTGTTTTTTCAAGTTTGTTTTGGAAAAGTGAAAGACACGAAGAAACATGCGATACATCGTTGTCGATCTTCTTCATCGTTGTCACAAGATTTAGTTTATGTTTGAATCATACCACAAGATATGGTTATTATGCGTTCGGATTCAATGAAGGCAAAGTTTTGAGATGGCGGTTGGGGAACCCAATCTCAAAAAAATAAGGTCCGGGGTGCTGTGTATTCGGAGCAAGCCGGTGTAACTGCGAGCTCCGGCGGGTTCGACGCCAACAGATACCGTGAGAAACGGCCGACCAGCAAGGCCGAGAGCGATCTGGAATAGATTGAACTCCAAGGCTCTTCGAAGGACCTCATTTCCATGAGAAGAGAACGGAACCCGCAGAACGTCCTCTGGAAACATTTCAAAAAAACGAAATGTCGCCAGGCCAGAAAACAGTTGATCGAGAGGTACCTTCCTCTTGTCGAAGGTCTGGCAAGAAGCGTCTCTTCCCGGCTTCCCAACACGGTCGATCCCGAAGACCTGACCAGCGCCGGAATGTGCGGCCTTCTCAAGGCCATCGACGCCTATGATCCTTCTCGGGGCACGCGCTTTGAAACGTACTGTCATATGCGCGTCAAGGGCTCGATGCTCGACGAGCTCAGAAACCAGGATTGGATCCCGCGCGAGGCGCGCCACCGCGAAGCGCTTTTCAGCAAGGCTTTCTCGACCCTCAGGGAGCGCCTGGGACGGGAGACCACCGACTCCGAACTGGCCGAGGCCCTCGACATGTCCGTGCTCGAACTGCGCGACATGATCATTCGCCTCACCTTTTCCAACATCATCTCGATCAACGCAACGGACCTGGATACCTACTTTTCCACGGCGCAGGACAGGGGCGACGGTCTCCCCCTGTTCGAAGAGGAGCCGTCGGAGGCCGTGCACCGCCGCGAAATGACGGAGCTGATCGATTCGGACCTGACCCAGCTGGAAAAAATGATCATCATGCTTTATTATCAGGAAGGCATGACGATGAAAGAAATCGGCGGGGTCGTGGACATTTCCGAATCGCGTGTGTGCCAGGTCCACTCCCGCCTGATCAACCGCTTAAGGGCAAGGTATTCTTCAGAGTATTGAACTCGCACCACAAAGACGGCGCTGGCTTTCGATCCGGTTCTCCGCGCGGAGTCTGTTTTCTTTTTCTCCTTCTCTTGTTCGCTTGGCCGTCCCGGGCGAATGAACCCTATACCGCCGGACAGGAAGACCCCGAGTTCGAGATCATTGCGCGCAGGCTGTACAGGGAAGCGGCGGCGCTTTCGGAAGACAAGCCCGGAAGGGGCGAGGAGCTCTTTCAGAAACTCGTCGACGAGTATTCGGGCTCCGTCTGGTCCGCCCGGGCCAAACGGTGGCTCGGCCCGAACCGCATCACGTCGATCCGGAAGATCTGCGGGAGCGGCCCCGTCTCCAACAGGATCGATGTGGCCGTCATGGGGGACGGCTTCAAAGACAGCTACTCGGACAGGCACCAGTTCGAACGGCTCTGCACCGATCTGACCCGCGTCTTTTTCAGGAGCGAGATCTTCGAAGAGTACGAATCCTATTTCAACTTCTACATGGTGATACTCGCTTCCCGGGAGGACCGGATCGATTACAGGAAGCACAGCTACGACACGGCCCTCGACGGGAAGAGGGCGGCCGACGGCCGTCACATCACCGTTGACCGGGAGCGTGTCCGGCATTTCCTTTCCGCCTGCGAGTGGAGCGACAACCTGGCCTATGCCATCGTCATGGAGGGCGGCCTCGGGACGGGCGGGGGAGGGGTCGCCACGGTGGGGAAAGGGATGGGGAGGGTCGTGGTCCACGAGTGGGGGCACGCCTTTGCGGGCTTGGCCGACGAATATTCCCGCGAACAGAGCCCGAAGGGCGTTCCCAGGAAGGGGCCGAATCTTTCCTACTCCTCCGATCCGCGAAAAGCCCCCTGGGCGCACTGGCACAAAAAGTTCCCCCACAAGTTCAAAGCGCACGAGGGCGGGGCCGGCGTCTACAAGGGGGTCTGGCGGCCCACTCCCGACGGGTGCATCATGAGGGCGGCCCACGAGTTCTGCGCCGTCTGCCGCGAAGCCGTTGTCCTGAAAATGTACACCATCGTCCGGCCCATCGACGAGATGACGCCCAACAACGCCCCGATCGTTGCCGTCGCCGGGGGCGGCGAGGTTTTTCTCGACGTCTATCCGCTCATACCCAAGAGCCACAGCCTCGAAGTGGAATGGTCCATCCTGCCCGAAGGCGATCAGGACTTCGGCAGGTACTACGAGCCCCGTTACAGGGGCGACATCCCCGGAGAGAGGGTGAAGGGAAAGAAAAAAACGGAGAACAACCGGAAGCGCCACTTCCTGGAAATCCAAAACCTTCTCATGCGAAAAAAGATCGGCGTCGGCCTCTACAGGATATTTGCGCAAGTGTCCGATCCGGTGAAGGTCAAGGGGGACGAATGGGTTCTCAAGGACGACAACGGCGTCTGCAGGCAGACGGTCAGCTGGATCGTCCGCGTGAAACCGCCGCCGCCGCCCCAGCCCCAGGCCGCTGATATCGAAATCAATCTCGCGCCCTATTTGGATCACGGAAGCCTGAGGCGCTTCGATTGCGTCTACACCGTTCACAACCGCCCCGGCGGCGCCGTCTGTTTCGTGCCTTTCAAGAAGACGATCGAATGCGGTCTGATTCCGATGGGATTTGATGAGGTGTGCGCAAGAGACGCGGGAGACCGGCCTCTCGACGCCGAAGACTGCGCGGGTGGCGGGTGGAGGGTGGATTCGCGGAAAGTGAACCGATTCGATTTTTCGTGGAAAAGGAATGTGGAGACCGACGGCGCCGGGATGGAGCATACATATATCATGAATTCGGGCGACCTGCTTCTCTGTCCGGAAGAGGTTCGCGCGGGTAAAATCGACATCGCCTGGACGCTCCCTCCCGATTGGGCCGCGGCCCTTCCCTGGATCTCCCAGGGCAGGAGCTGGCGGATTCCGTCCCTCGATTCGATGGAGCGGAACATCATCTGCCTCGGCGCGTTCAGCGTTCACGAGTCTTTGACACGGCACATTCTCCTCAGGACGGCGGTCGCGTCCCGCCTCGAAGAAGAAGGGATAAAGCTGAACTCCCTGTTCAACCAGATGCTCGGCGAAGTGGGGGGGGCGATCCCGCTCCGGGCGCGCAGCGCCTTTCTCGTTGCCGCCGACCGCGGCGAGGCTCACTGGCGCGTTGTCCGCGGAAACGACTCGATCCTTTTCCTCTTTCCGGGAGAATACAATCCCGCCGCTCCGGAGCCGAAATGGGAATCGGAGTTCCTCGAGCTCACGGCGCGCGAGTTTCTCACGTTTTTCGGCCCCCGTTCTTCAGACAGGGAAGGGTCCTTCTTTCTCGAGTCCGCCTACCGCTTTCTGGCGCCGCGCGTGGTTGCCGGAACGCGGAACAGGGACAACGATTGGCTCCTCTCGAGAACGGCCGAGTATCTCGCCCGGGCCGGAGAGGGAACGGGCGGCGCTTCGGCCCTGGAGGAAGCGCGGTCGTTCAGCCTCGCTTTTTTCCTCGATAGAATCGTTATCAGGCTTTCGGGCAGGGAGGGGGGGCTCGCCTCTTTCCTGTCCGAGCTCCAGGCCGGCTCGCCCGTTGGCGCCGATCTTTCTTTGGACAAGATCATGGACCGCTTTTCCGAATACGCCGGCTTCGACGTGAAGCCCTTCTGGAAGAGGCTGGTTTCCGGGTCGATCGGCCATATCGTCGAGAGCGAGCTCGACAAGTGCGGTTTGAAAATCGTTCGTGAAAAAAAAGGGCCGGCTCTTGTCGAGACGGCTTCGAAATAGCCCGGCCCAGGCTCGCCCCCTGTTGCATCGGGTGTTCGCTGCTGTATGATGACGGGCCTTGAACCGCTCCCGCTTCGATTCAAAGATATGGACAGTATGAAAAAAAGCATCGGCAGCTCCATCCGCGATCTCTTCTTCGGCAAGAAGGAGAAGGGGCGCCTGGAAGAGCACTTCATCAAGCTCATCGAGGTCAATGCCGTTCTCAATTCGGAGCTCAATCTCAAGAGGCTGCTCACGCTGATCCTCGATTCGGTCATCGACCTGATGGGCGCGGAGCGGGGCTTTCTCGTTCGGAAGAAGGACGACCAGGCCCGCGTCGAGGTGGCGCGCAACATCGACCACGAGGGGATCCGCAAGGCCGAGGCCAAGATCAGCCGCGGCGTCATCTCGAAGGTGATGGAAGAGGGCCGCTCTTTTCT
>CAZWHE010000044.1:0-25733 GCA_964633825.1 uncultured Phycisphaerales bacterium
CTTTTGCCCCATCTGCCGCACTCTGGCGCGCCTGCACTCGATGTTTTTTGCATAGTTGAGGTAGAATAACTCGCATGTCGGTTCGTTGCGTTATAAAAGAGATGCCGCTCATGCAAGCCGCCGCCCTGTTCTTGCCGGCTGCGTGTTCGGGCAACGGAAACCGGACCGCTCTCCATGAGGAGAACGCAAAAGTGTCGATGCGGAAGGTGAGTTGATGGAAATTTACAGCAGACGTTGAGGAGCGCTGCCGTGGCGAAGAAGAAATTCAAGAAACCCCGGTTCTGCGACCATGCCTGCGATTACGCGGACTGGCCGAAGGACGATGCTTTCGACGGATCGAGAAGCTGCAGGACTTTCCAGGCGCTCTACTGCAAGAAACTGAAACGAACGGTCCAGAAAAACGGGCCCTGCCAGGTGTAAAACAATGGCCAAAGGACGGCACTACTCGAATTACCAGAAAGGGATCATCAAGCGTTACTACGAGAACAAGGAAACGCTCATGACCCAGAAGCTCGGCGAGATCGTCACCGAGCTCTATCTCTGTACGAGCGACAAGAAAAAAGACCGTCTCTGGGAAAGAGCGCACAAAGCCCTCTTGAATGCGGGCGTGCCCGGAGTGCGCGCCGACAGGGTCGTGGCCGACGGCGACGTGGAGAAGCTGGCCAAGCTCGTGGAAGAGATTTTCTGACGCACCCTTTTTAGTGGACAACCCTCCCCATGAAATTGGTGAACGATCCCTGTCCCGCCGCCGGGTTCGTCCCGGTCAGCCCCTGGAAGTAAACTTCCTGGCCGATCAGCCCCGGGTTGTTGGGGATGTTCACCGGTTGCGTGATTTCGCCGGTCCCGGGGATGACGGCGTTGTCGAGAAGCCTGTAGAGGCCGGCCCCTGTGGGGAGATAGAACCATCCGAAAGAGGGGAAGTACTGCTTTGCCGCCGACAGGGAAGCGAGGATGTAGGCTCTTTGGCCCGGCTCGTCGTGGATGGTGAGGCCGATCGTGCTTCCTATTCCCATATATCCCTGTTCGTGGAGCCGGTGGCCGCTCATGTAAAGCCCGCCCCGTTCGTTCCGCACGTGGTAGGTCTCCCAACCGACGTTCGAGGGATAATAGGCTTCGGGAAGGTCGTAGAGGTTCACGTCCACGCCGTAATCATGGGATGAGAGCACGCCCAGCTCGATGTCGCCGTCGCCGTCAACGTCTCCGATCGTGGCGCCGTTCATGTAGGTGAACCCGCTGGGCCGCAGAGGGAAGCCGGGCAGGTCGTTGCCGTTCGAATCGACGCCGAAGAGGTAGCCGACGAGATCGGGACCGACCACTTCGGCCATGTTGTGGTCGGCGAAGATCTCCATCAGGCCGTCGTTATCGATGTCGGCCACGGTGAGAGGGCCTTCCGATCCCCCTCCGTGGCTCTGGCGATAGGGAAAACCGGGTTTTGTGATTCCCGACGCGGTCCAGGCCCAGAAGCAGTCGCTGGGGTACGACATGAACCCGGCCCGGCCGCAGAGGACCTCCAGCTCGCCGTCCCCTTCCAGGTCGGTCACCGTGGGCGGACAGTAGGTCCATGTGCCGACCAGCTTGGGCCATCCCGAAACGGTCGTGCCGTCGTGGTGAAAAGCGTAACACCCGGCCGCATCCTTGTGGGCGCCCACGATGATCTCGAGGTCGCCGTCGCCGTCGAGGTCGGCGAACGCCGACGACTGGTAGCTGAAGTTGCAGTTCGCGATCTGAATGGGCCATCCGGGCAGGTGGTTGCCGTCCGTGTCGAGGAGGTAAAGGCTGTCATAAGACATGTAGGTAATCTCGAGATCGCCGTCGTTGTCCACATCGGCCACGCCCGCCGTGCCCGTGGGTACGTGGTCGAGGGAAACGGGCCAGTTGCCGCCCCATTCGGTTCCGTCGTATTCGACGACATGAAGCAGCCCGAGGGGATAGTCCCTCTCTCCGGCGATGATCTCGAGGTCGCCGTCAAAGTCGATGTCACCCAGCGAGGGGGAGCCGGCGAGGTTGTTGTTGTTGAAGTTCATGGGAAATCCCGGCAGGACGTTTCCGAGATGGTCGATGATATAGAGGCGTCCCTGGTCCACCCAGCCGCGCGTGAACTGGACGATCTCGAGGTCGCCGTCTCCGTCGAGGTCACCCACGCCGGGAGCCTTCTGGGCCATTTCGTTGACCGTGACGGGAAACCCCGGCATGGCCGCGCCCGTCGTGTCCCAGGCATAGACCCTGTCGTCCGTGCTCGAGGTGATGATCTCGAGAAGGCCGTCCCCGTCGAGATCGGCGAAGACGAGGCCGCGCGACGGAGCGAAATTGCCGGCCGATCCGATCGTGACGGGCCACCCCGTCATCTGCGGCGGGGTCCTGTTTCCCGGGCCGCTCTGCGGAAGAGAGCCGTGAAAATCCGAGATCACGGCCGTCCCGGGAACGGGCGAGGCCTCGTCCGTCGTCGTGATGATCTTGCCTGTCTGTGCGGAGACTGCTGTCACAAAAAGGATGAAGAACATGGCCGGGAAAATGATGAGCTTCATTTCAAGATCCTTTCGTTTCGACTGTCGAGGCTTTGACCCCGAAGCGGCTGCCGGCCGCTTGTCTAATGTAATTATTTTAATCTATTTATACCGAGCGTCAAGCCCCTTCATATGCGCCGTGCTGGACGCGGACTCTTCCTGTGCTATAAGTATGGTTCATTGGTCAACGAAAGGATAAAAACATGTCGTTTTCCGGAAATATTATTGTTACGAGCTTCCTTTCCGCCCTTTTTTTCGGGGCTCCTGCAGCGGCCGCTACAGGCGAGGAGTGGGAAGTCGATCTTACCGCGGCTCTGGCCAAGGCGGAGAAAAGCAACAGGATCGTGCTGGCCGATTTTACAGGATCGGATTGGTGCGGTTGGTGCATCCGGCTCGAGAAAGAGGTCTTCAGCCGGGAAAAATTCAAGGATTTCGCCGCCGAGAAGGTCGTGCTCTGTGCGATCGACTTTCCCCGGGACAAGAGCAAGATCACACCCGAGCAGGCAAAGAAAAACGAGGAATACAGCTCGCGCTACGGTGTTCAGGGCTATCCGTCGATTTACCTCCTCGAGCCCGACGGATCGGTTTTTCTAAAGACGGGGTACCGGGAGGGAGGCGCGGAATCGTACGTCGAGTTCCTGCGTTCGGTCATCGGAGCGCGTGAGAAGGTCAAGGCCTTTAAAGGAAAGGAAAAGCCCGACCTCCAAGCCGCGGAAAAACTCTTGAGCGGCATTCCCGACGAAGCCCTTGTTCTGCGCGCCCTCGTCGTGATGGCGGCTTTTCCGCAGGATCGTGTGAAGGAGAGAGCCGAGGCGGCTTACAACCTGATCAAAGCGGGCCGGGACAGGGGCGGCGCCCATCTCGGTTATCTGAAGGAGGTGGCCGGCCGGGATCCCGGTAATTTCTACGAGAGAATCGCTCGGGAAACCATTATGAACGATCTGAACCTGGCGCTGAGCCGGGCGGTCAAGATCCTGAGACAGCCTCCCGAAGATAACGCGGAGGCAAAGATCCGAGAGAAAGGCGAGCGCCTGCTCGAGCTCACCCGCAAGGCCGAAACCACCTTCGGGGAGAAAGTCAAAGGGCAGGAAATATACGTCTTTCGTGCGATCGCCTATCGCTTGCTCGATGACCAGGCCGGAGTTGACAAGGCCTGGAAGAAAGCCGTTGAGATCGATCCCGATGGCGCTATCCTCAAGAAGGCCAAAGGGCTGGTCCGCCCAACGGAATAAACAAGCCGGTTTGATCGTCGCTGAAGCGGCTCGCAAGCCGCAATGCCGAGGTCAAGGAGGAAGGAACAGGGTCCGTGACGGAGAGCGTCCGGTACGACATTGCCGTTGTCGGCGGCGGGATCGTGGGGACCGCGGCGGCCATGGCTCTCTCGGAACGACCCGGCCTCTCGCTCATCCTTCTCGAAGCCGAAGAGAAACTCGCCTCCCACCAGACAGGCCACAACTCGGGCGTGATTCACTCGGGCCTCTACTACAAACCGGGGTCTCTCAAGGCCGGGAATTGTGTCGAAGGCCGCAAGGCGCTCTACCGCTTCTGCATGGAAAACGACATTCCCCACGATCGGTGCGGCAAGGTCGTAGTGGCCACCAGGGAGAGCGAACTGCCCGCTCTCGATGAGCTCGAAAGGCGGGGGCATGATAACGGGCTCGAGGGGCTCGAACGACTCGGCCCGGAGGAAATCAGGGAGCACGAACCCCACGTTCACGGCATAGCCGGCCTCCTCGTGCCCGAGACCGGCATCGTCGATTTCGCGGCCGTCACCGAGGCGTATGCCGCGAAGGTCCGCGAGGCGGGGGGTGAGATCAGAACGGGAAGCAAGGTCGTCAAGGTCGTTCGGGACAGAGGCGATCTCCTCGTCGAAACAGCGAACGGCACGGTGCGCAGCCGAAACCTGATCAACTGCGGCGGGCTTCAGTGCGACCGCGTCGCCCGCATGTGCGGCGTCGATCCCGGGATGAGGGTCATCCCATTTCGCGGGGAGTACTACAGGCTCGCCGGGAACCGCGCCTTCCTGGTGAAAAACCTGGTCTATCCTGTTCCCGATCCGAGGTTTCCCTTTCTGGGCGTCCATTTTACACGCATGGTCCACGGCGGTATCGAGGCCGGACCGAATGCCGTGCTCTCTTTCGAGCGCGAGGGATACGGCCCGGGGAGCTTCGCTCTCCGCGATTTCGTCGATATCGTCACCTATCCCGGATTCTGGCGGATGGCGTCCGTTTACTGGAGGATGGGGTTGGGTGAGTTTCGGCGCTCCTTCAGCAAACAGGCTTTCGTGAAAGCATTGCAGCGGCTTCTCCCCGAGATCGAACCGGGGGATGTCTATCCCGCCGGCGCCGGAGTGCGCGCCCAGGCGCTCGCTCCCGACGGCCGCCTTCTCGACGATTTCCGCGTTGTCGAGGGGGAAAGGATGATCCATGTGCTCAACGCCCCCAGCCCGGCGGCCACCGCTTCGATCAGCATCGGCCGTGCCGTCGCCGGGATGGCGGCTGATAAATTCGACCTCGACTGAACGATGCCGGGGCGATATATACTTGTGTTCTCTGAAAGCCGATTGTTTCGAACCGTTCGATCCTAATTGGTCCAGATGCTTGCCGGGTGTGACGGTGTATGAAAAGGAGCTCATAACATGTCTGATTTCGAAATTCTGTGGTTTAAAGACGTAGGCCTCGAGGACCTGCCGACCGTGGGCGGCAAGAATTCCTCTCTGGGCGAGCTGATCAAGCTCGATGGGGTCAAGGTTCCCAACGGCTTTGCCATCACGACGAAAGCTTATGAGCACTTCATGGCGCCGGTGAAGCAAAAGATATCCGAGCACATCGGCCGCCTCGAGGCCGACGGATACAACGACGTGGTCCTTCTGGATAAAACGTCCAAGGAGATCCGGCGGCTGGTTGAAAGCCAGCCCTTTGACAGGGAGTTCGAGATCTCGATTGCCGAGGCGTTCAAGCAGCTCGATCCGAAGCGCAACGTGGCGGTCCGTTCGTCGGCAACGGCCGAGGACCTCCCCGAAGCAAGCTTTGCCGGCCAGCAGGACACGTTCCTCAACGTGTCGAGCCTGAGCGACCTGCTCGACAAGACCAAGAAATGCTTTTCTTCCCTCTTCACCGGCCGGGCCATGTCGTACCGCCACAGCAACAAGTTTCCCGAGGACAAGGTCTCGCTTTCCGTGGGCGTTCAGGAGATGGTGCGCGCCGACTGGAACGGCGTGAGCGGCGTGATGTTCACCATCGATACGGAAACGGGCAACGAAAACCTGCTCCTCATAACGCCCCACAAGGGCTTGGGCGAGGCGATCGTCCAGGGAGAAGTGAAGCCCGACGAGGTCTATGTCCTGCGCCATTCGGGCAAGGTGATCCAGAACCCTCTCAAGCTTCTCGACAACGAACAGTATTCCGACCTGGGCCGCCAGGCCCTGATCATCGAAAGCCACTACAGAAAGAAGTACGAGCGCAATCTCTTCATGGATATCGAATGGGCCCAGGACGGCGAGACCAAGGATCTCTATATCCTCCAGGCGCGGCCCGAGACCATTCACTCCAGGGCCGTCTCGTACAAGCGCTATTTCTTCGTCGACGACATCAAGAAGTTCGATCTCCTGGCCATGGGGCGCCCCGTGGGAACGAAGATCGGCCACGGAAAATCGAACGTCCTGAAGGACGTGAGCCAGATCGACTCCTTCAAGAAGGGGCAGGTCCTGGTCACGAAGATGACCGATCCCGACTGGGAGCCGATCATGAAGAAGTCCTCGGCCATCGTGACCGATCTGGGCGGCAGGACGTGCCACGCCGCAATCGTGGCCCGCGAGATGGGCGTTCCCTGCGTGGTCGGCACGGAGACGGGAACGAAGGAGATCGCGCCGAAGGAAGAGGTCACCGTGAGCTGCGTGGAAGGGGAACAGGGCGCGGTCTTCAAGGGCCTGCCCAAGTACGACGTGGAAGAGATCAGCCTCGACGACATCCCCAAAACGCGGACGCGCATCATGCTCAATGTCGGTTCGCCCGAGATCGCCCTGGCCGCGGCGCGCCTGCCGCACGACGGCGTCGGCCTGGCGCGGCTCGAGTTCATCATCGCCTCCCACATCGGCCAGCATCCCCTCTACCTCCTCAAGCTCGGCAAGGAGGATTTCTTCGTGGAGAAGCTCGTGTCGGGGATCAGCCGCATCGCCGGCGCCTTCTATCCTTCTCCCGTGATCTTCCGCTTTTCGGATTTCAAGTCGAACGAGTACGCCAACCTCGTGGGCGGAAAGCCCTTCGAGCCGGAGGAGGAAAACCCCATGATCGGGTGGCGCGGCGCGTCCCGGTACTACGACGAGCGTTACAACGAAGCCTTCCGCCTCGAGTGCCACGCCATGAAAAAAGTGATCAACGAATTCGGCCTCGACAACGTGAACGTCATGGTTCCCTTCGTGCGCACGCCGGCCGAAGCCGAGAAGGTGCGCGGCATCATCGACAACGAGGGCGTCAAGGCCGAGACCTATATGATGTGCGAGATTCCGTCGAACGTCATCCTGGCGGACCAGTTCCTCGAATACTTCGACGGGTTCTCGATCGGGTCGAACGACCTGACGCAAACCACGCTCGGCCTCGACAGGGATTCGGCCCATGTTTCCCACCTCTTTGACGAAAGAAACGAGGCGGTGAAGACATTGATCAAGCAGGTGATCGCCGTGTGCAAGAAGAAGGGCAAGAAGGTCGGGCTCTGCGGCCAGGGGCCTTCCGATTACCCCGACTTCGCCGAGTTCCTGGTCAAGTGCGGCATCGACAGCTTCTCCGTCACGCCCGACGTGGCCGTGAAGACGCGCCTTCTCGTCGCCGACGTTGAGTCGAAGCTCGGGTCATGAGCGGTCCTGAGCGAATGCTGTGAATCGGCGTCCCGATATGATATGACAAGCTCACGGCGCCGGACCGCCGCGACAGCGGCTGGTTCGGATTCTGTTCGCAATTGACATGAAACAAAGGGAGGTTCTCGTGAAAACCATGCAAATGCTGCTCGTCCTGCTCTGCATCTCCGTTGCCCTGTCGGGGTGTCTCTTTACGCACGTCAAAACCCCTTATGACACCAACCTCGACAAAACGGTTCTGGGAGCCAAGAAAGGCGAAGCGACACTCAGGTCGGTTCTCTGGCTCGTCGCCTGGGGCGATGCGGGCACGGCGGCCGCTTCCGACAACGGCCAGATCAAAACGCTGAACCAGATGGACCGGGAAATCCTGAGCGTTCTTTTCGGGCTCTACTACCAGGAAACCACGATCGTTTACGGTAATTAGCCGCAGCCCTGGAAAAGGAGTGTCATAAAATGAAGAACATCTTTTTCCTGCTGGCAGTTGCGGCGCTCGCCCTGCCTCTGGCGGGCTGCTGCGGATACGGCCTGATCTACACCCACACGGTGAAGCCCCTCGATCTCGATCTCGACAGAACCGTCAACCATATCCAGTCCGGCGAGGGAGACATCAAAAGGTTCAGCTATTCCGTGGTCGACGTGGCCTGGGACAGCAACGCCATCGGCGACATCGCCAAGGCGGACGGGATCGACGAGATCTGCTTCGCTGATTTCGAGCTTCTTTCCGTTCTCGGGATCTGGAACCAGTACACGGTCCATATCTACGGCAAGAAAAGCGATACGGGCCGGCGCAAGCCCTTCCGTCCCTGAAAGGAGGAGCATCCATGTCTCAAACCACGTTCGATCTCATCATACTCAACGGCCGGCCCGCTGCGGGCAAGTCGGAAGTCATCGACTATCTCAAGAAGTGCCCGATCGAAGAGCGCATCGAGCGCTTTCACATCGGCACGTTCGAGGAGATGGACGACTTCTGCATCCTCTGGGAGCGCTTCGAGGATGACGATATTTACGAGAAGCACGGCAGGCCGCGCCTCATCTCGAACAGGCACTTCACCTACGAGGGGAAGAACTACGAGGGATACGTGTTCCAGGACAAGTTCTTCTGGAACTTCCTCATCGAGAAATTCAACCTCAACTACTCCAAGCTGGTCCGCGACAACGCCGGTTATCACCGGGACAAGACGCTGCTCATCGAGTTCTCGCGCGGCTCGGAGCACGGCGGGTTCAAGACGGCCTACGACTACCTCTCCGAAGAGATTCTCGAGCGGGCCGCCACCCTCTACATCAACTGCTCCTGGGCGGAGTCCCTCCGCAAGAACCGGCGGCGGTGCAACCCCGACAAGCCGGACAGCGTGCTCGAGCACTCCCTCGAGGACAAGAAGATCGAGATGATGTACAAGGAATCGGACTGGGCCGAGTTCTCGGCCGCAAGCCCCGACTTTCTCGAGGTGAAGGGGCGCAGGGTGCCCTACGCCGTGTTCGAGAACGAGCCCGAGATCACCGACCGGCCCGACAAGCTGGGCGCCCATCTCGAAGACGTGCTGGGCCGGCTCTGGACGCTGAGGAATTCGTCACGGGATTCATGAAACAGACCACTGAGGAGGCGCCCTGATGCACAATCCTCTCGGCCTGGACGGCGTTTTTCGCCGCCGCCGTTTCTTCAACTGGTTCCCCCTCGGCCTGGCGTACGCCGTGCTCTACATGGGCCGCTACAGCATCGTTCCTGCCAAGGATGACCTGAAAAACCTGATGGACAACGCCGACCTGGGAAACATCACGGCCGTGGGCGCTGTCGTGTATGGAGCGAGCTTTCTCCTGAACGGACCCATGACCGACCGGATCGGCGGCCGGAAAGCCATGATCATCAGCACCCTCGGGTCGGGTTTTGTCAACATCGCCATGGGGATTGTTCTGTGGCAGGTGCTCGCCGCCGGGGAGGCATCGGCGCTCCCGCTCGTTCCGTTTTTTATCGGGCTCTACGGCGTGAACATGTATTTCCAGAGCTTCGCCGCCGTTTCCATCGTCAAGGTCAACTCCAACTGGTTCCACATATCGGAACGCGGTGTTTTCGGCGGCATCTTCGGCATCATGATCTCGTCGGGGTTATTCCTCGCCTACACCGTCTCGCCCATGCTGATGAAATACCTCTTTCCCGAGCAGCCCTACTGTTACTTCCTGATCCCGGGCGGGCTCCTCTTTGTCATGTGTCTCGTCACTTATCTCGTCATCAGGGACGCCCCGGCCGACCTGGGATTCGAGTTCTCGACCGGCACGGACACGGAGTTCGACAAGGGCGAGACGATCCCGCTTTTCGACGTGCTGAAACGGATCCTGACGCACAAGATCGTTCTCACCATCGCCTGCATCGAGTTCTGCACGGGCGTGGTCCGCAACGGCATTATGTACTGGTTTCCGAGCTGGGCGGTCCAGTCGTCCATGCCCGGTGTCCGCGAGTGGCTCGGTGTCGGCCTTTTTGCGGCCGGCGTGTTCGGCGGAATGACGGCCGGTATTCTGTCCGATATGATGTTCCAGTCCCGGCGGCCGCCCGTGGCCTGCGTTCTTTACGGCATACTCATCGTTGTTTTTGCGGTCGGGACGATCCTGATCTGGCAGACCGATCCGGCTTCATCGGCTCTTCCCTATATCATGTTCGCTCTCGTCATTCTCGTGAGCTTCTGCGTGATCGGCACACACGGCGTGCTCTCGGGCGCGGCCACGGCTGATTTCGGCGGAAAGCAGGCCACGGCAACGGCCGTGGGCTTGATCGACGGCTTCGTTTATCTCGGGGTGGCCGTACAGTCCTTCTGTCTCGGGCACCTGACCAGTGTGAGCTGGTCCTGGTGGATGCCTTTCCTTGTCGTTTTTGCGGCCGCTGGTTTCCTGCTCAGCCTCCGCGTCTGGAACGTCAAGCCGAAGCTGAAAGAAGCCGGTCACTGAGGAGCTCATTCGATGAAACCGATATTCGTTGGGCTCGCCGCTCTCCTTTTTTGTCTTCCCCTTCGTGCCGAGGAAATCGAGCTTGCTCAGGGCGAAAGCCGGAAGTGGAGCCGCGGTTTCGCCCGGGCCGTCGATTTCGAGGTGAGCGATGACGAGTGGGAAGGGGGTGGAGCTCCGGGCGGCCGGGCAGAGACTTGCTGCGCATACATTCCCGTGGGGGATCTTGAGGAGGAGGGGATTCTCCTCTCCATAGATTTCGGCAAATCGTCGAAGCCGGCCGCTCTCATCATCGATTGCAACGGAAACGGCGCTGTCGACAAGGGCGAGCGCTTTTTGTTCGAGCCGGCGCCGCCGGACCGGCGGAGGCCGCATGTCCGCCGTTTCTGCGCCGAAAAGGTGGTCCTTCCCAACGGGCCGGACGGGAAGCCGATTCCCGTCAACGTCTCCTGTGAAATCGGTGCGGGACCGAGGCACGGCGAAGGGGATTCCGGCCTCGCCACTGAGCTGGAGAAGGACGCCCTCGCAAGCCTCCGTTCCGCAGTGGAAGAGATCCTGCCCACGGTCGAGCTTTTTGTCGAGGCATGGGAATGCCGGGAAGGCCGGGCCGACCTGGGCGGCGTCCATTTCGATATCGCTCTCATCGACCGGAATATCAACGCCGCGTTCAGTGATTTCGAGGAAGAGAGCGGAGACGAATCGGATCTTCTCGTTGTCGCTTCGAAAGAATCGGGGCCGGGAGCGTCCTTCGTCTCCGCCATGCCGCTCAGGAGGAAGGTCGTTCTCAACAGCAGGGCTTTTTCAATCGGCGTGAACCGGGACGGCCGGAAGCTCGTGATCGAGCCGATCGACGTTCCCTTCGGCGTTGTCTCCTCGCCCGCCGCCGACGTGGAGGTCACCCTGAAAAACCCCGAGTGGGGCAGGCAGACGATCCCGGCCGGTGAAACGATCCCGCTCCCTGCAGGGGAGTGGAGCGTCGACGGGTTCCGCCGCAGGGCCGGGAAGAGGAGCTGCAGCTACACCGGCCCCGAAAAGGTTCGCGTCCACATTGCCGCCGGAAAGAAGGCGGCCGTCGAGCTGGAGACGAGACTCGCGCCGGCCGTGAAGTCGCGGCAGAGAAAAAAGACGGTCAACCTCATGCTCTCTCTGGTCACGTCCCAGGGGGCCCGGTTCAATTCCTACGAGCTTCCGCCGTCAGGGGGTAAAAAAACCGCGGGAGTTTCCTTCGCGATCAAGGACAGCTCGGGCCGCGTCGTTCTCGAAGATTCGTTCGAGTTCGGGTGAACGGGGACATGCAGCCACTCATGGGGAGTGGCCGACCTCGAACCGGGCAGATACACGATCATCGTGATGTGTACCCTTCCCCTGCTCGAGATCAAGGGCAAGCCGCAGGCGATCGTGGTGAAATAGCTCCGACCCGGCGACAACAACCGGCGAATCCGGCATCTTTCATGAAAACATTCCTGAAAAAGCTCTTCGTGGTCTTGCTTTCGACGGCGGTCGGTCTCTGTCTTGCCGAGCTTGTTTTCAGGGTCGTTCCTTTTTCGAGCATGGAGCTCGACGCCGACATCATCTGGAACGAGCAGAAGCCCGACCTGGGAAAAGACTACAAGGACGCCCGCACTGTGATCCGGGGCCAGGCGTTCCGGGAAGAGAGGTTCGGCGCGGAGGTTTTCGGGGAGGGTTTCACCCGCGTTCTCTTTCTGGGGGATTCCTTCACCGCGGGCGCGAATGTCAGAGATTGCCACCGGTTCAGTGAACGGCTCGAAATCATGTTGAACGAGGAGATGGCCGGCAAGGGATCATTGCAGAGGATTCATATTTTCAACGCGGGAAGGGGCGGGACGAGCCCGATCGTCTGGGAGCGTTATTACAAGATTCTCCAGCCCGTGTACAAGCCGCACGCGGTTTTCGCCGTCTTCTTTCTCCGCGACGGCACCGATCTGAAGACCGCCGTCCTTCAGAACAAGGAGATCATCGATCCCATCATGCAGAGATAGCGGTGCAAGGCTGTCTTCGGCGGCTCGTTTATGCTGCGTTTTCTCTTCAAGATGATTGCCTGGAGAGTTTTCTCGGCATTTTTCAGGCAGGAGCTGGTCTCGTCCTATCTCGGTTCTTACGAGGAGCAGAATGTGTGGAGGCTGCAAAAAGCGGCCTTGCGCAGGATATCGGCTCTCTGCGGAGAGAAGGACATCTCCTTTCATCTGATCGTTTTTCCCCTGCTCTACAACCTGCACGATTACGAGTTTCACGGCGTGGAAGAAAAGATCATGGAGTTCGCCGCCCGCCGTCGAATCCCCGTTTTTTCCCTCACTCCCGGGTTCGAAGGCGAGGATGCCCGCGCCCTCTGGGTGTCGCCCTACGACCAGCATCCCAACAAGGAGGGGCATTGGATTGCGGCGAGAACGCTTCTTCCCTACCTGCGGAAAGCGATCGGGTGGGTGGATGAAGATTAACCGGTGAGCGCCTACCAGCAGCCCGCCTTGACGAGCCGCTCAGCGGCCAGCTCCTCGCCGTCGCGCGGCCGGCACTCGGCGCCCACGTATCCCCGGTATCCGAGGTCGTGGGCCTCCTTCAAGACGCGGGGGTAATAGATCTCGCCCGTCCCCGGCTCGCACCGGCCGGGATGGTCGGCGAGCTGGAGGTAGCCCACCTGGTCGAAGCCCTCGCGGAGCCGGCCGCAGAGATCGCCTTCCGAGATCTGCATGTGGTAGAGGTCCCAGTTGATCTTGACGAAGCCGGAGTCGACCTCGCGGCAGATGCGCACCGCGCCGGGGCTTCCGTAGAGGCAGTGCCCCTTGTGGTCGACGCGGATGTTCATCGGCTCGAGGATCAGCATGACCCCGTGCTTCTCGGCGATGGGGGCGGCCTTCTTCAGGGCCGTGATGATGTGGCCGTGCATCTCTTCCTGCGTCATGCCGGGCTGGTCGTTGCCGCCCACGACGGTCATCTTTTTACAGTCGAGAAAAACAGCGGCCTCGCAGGCGGCCGTGATCTCGGAGACGACCTTGTCATGGTTCTTCGGGTTGTTCATGCCCGGCACGAAACCCCAGGCCGTGAACTGGGCCACCTCGACGCCGAGCTCGCCGCAGACGCGCTTGATCCCGTCGAGGTCCTTGTTCCGCCAGGGCCAGAACTCGACGGCCCGAAACCCGAGGCGCGCCGCTTCCCCGATCCTGTCGAGGAAGGGAAGCCTGTGCCACCACATCTCCACGTTGATGGCGAAGCGGGTCCGAAGCTTTTTTTCGGGCTCTTTTTTCTTGCGCCCGGCGGACGGGGCCGGGGCGCCGTGCCCGGCGGATGGGGCCGTGCACCCGGCAAGAGTCGCCGAGAGCGTGCCGGCGACAGCCGCCTTGCAGAGCGACCGGCGTGTTATTTTTCGGGAAGGCATCTTGCTTTCTCCACGTTGATGTCGTTCGCGGGACCGGCGGCCGTCTCTTACAGAATGCCCGCCGCGTTGTTGAAAAAGTGCACGCACTTTCTGATATCGGGCAGGGAGTTGTCCCAGTTGTACTCGTATTCCACGGAAAAGACACCCCGGAATCCCTGTCGCTTCATCTCGTCGAGTATGCCCATGACATTGCTTTGACCCGTTCCCCAGGGAACGTCGTGGGCTTTTCTCGGGTCGCCGAAAAGATTCAGATCCTTGAGGTGGAAGGAGATGACGCGGCCCTCGAGCTTTCTCAGCGCCTCGACGGAGTCGATGCCCGACCGCGTCCAATGCCCCGTGTCGGCGCACGCTCCCATCCAACGGCTCCGCCCTTCGAGAGCGTCGAGCACGATGTCGGGGCTCCAGTAGGTCGTGGGCTTCGGGTGGTTGTGGATCGCCATCTTGATCCTGTACTCCCGGCAGAGCCTGTCGACCAGGTCGAAAGCGTCCGGGGCGGGCTCGGACACGATCGTTTCGATCCCCATCTCCTCGGCGAAATCGAAAACCTTCCGGCACTCCGTTTCGTCGTTGGGGAGACCGACAACGCCGTAGTTGATGACCGTCACCCCGGCGTCGGCCAGCTTCTCCTTCGCCGCGGCGCGCGCCTCGGCGGGCATGCTGTGGTGAAAGAGCGCGTCTCCTTTCCCGAGGGACTGGCCGGGAAAAGCCTCGATCCAGCCGAGCCCGAGGGACGCCGTCATATCGACGGCGTCGAAGAAGGAGAACTTCCTGAATGTCCAGGCCTGGACCCCGAGCTTCCATCCGTGGCGCACGTCTTTCCTTTCGTCGAGGGGTGTTATCGCGATGTTGCGGAAATGGATCTCGGCCCCCTCCGACTGGAGACAGATCGGGCCGAAAGCGCCATTGGCGCCGGTCGCTTCGTTGAGCACCTCGCCGTTGACGATGAGGATCACGTCGCCGCCCACGCACGAGATCTCGTACTCGTTCCATTCACCCACGGGGTTCTCGTTGAAGTGGGTCTTCTTCGTGTTGCGGCCCCTCGTGCGGGCGGGATCCGTGGTTACGGGGAAGCCGTCGATCACCCAGAAGTCGCCGGCGTTTCCCGAGTGGAGCTGCGCCTCGAGGCTCTTCGGCCAGACCTTGTGCCGGCCGGTTCTGCGCATGAGCACGCCCGAGTTGCCGGCTTTCTTCGTGACCGGGTCGAAGCGCCACTCGAGCCGGAGAAGGAAGTCGGAGAATTCCCTGTCCGTGTAGATGTAGCCCGCCGGGCTGCCGCGGCAGATCATCACGCCGTCCTCAACGATCCACGTGTCCGCCATCTTTCCGCCGCCCGAGAAGTGGTGGCGCCAGCCCTCCATGTTCTTTCCGTTGAAGAGGGAGATCGTTTTGCGGGCCGGGTCGGGTGTAAGATCGCGGATCCGGATCTTCCGGAACCAGACGTCGTGGCCGTGGTCCTGGAGCGCGATGTGGCCCCGCTCGTTCCGGCCGAAGCGGGAGAAGGGTGCGAACTTGCTGGCCTTGACGCGGTCGGCCCAGTCCTTGCTCTCGAGATCGCATTCCGCGACCCGAACGCCGTTGTGCCAGTGCTCGACGCGGCCGTTCCGGATCTTGACGCGGGCCTCGTTCCACTGCCCGGCCGGTTTCTGCGGCTTGTGCGCGGGCGGGGGATAGAGGCCGTAGAGCGCGCCGGCCGAGTGGAGGTTCTGGGCGTCGAGGCCGTGTCCCAGGTCGTCGAGAATCTGGAACTCCGGGCCGGTTCGCCACGGCGCGTTTTCGTCCTCGCTGACGAGATACATGATCCCCGAGTTGGCATTGTGGGAAACCTTCCACTCGAGGCGCAGCTCGAAGTCGCCGAACCTTCCCCTCGTCATGATGTCGCCGGCCCCGGATCCGGCTTCGATGTGAAGAGAGTCATCGTCGACGACCCACCCCTTGCCGGGGAAAGAGTCGGAGCCGAACCCGCGCCAGCATTCGGTGTTCCTTCCGTCGAAGAGGACTTCCCAGCCCGCCTTTTCCTGCGCCTCGGTGAGGACGAAGGGCGGTGGAGAAATGATCTCGGCCGTTTCGACGATCGTCGTTTCTGTGGATCGGCATCCGGCGATAAACGACAGTACGATGACAAGGGGAATCGAGGTGGCGAAAAAACGGTTCATGACACACTCCACGAAAGAAGTTTCGTTAATGCAGGTGTTGCTACGTGGGGCTTTGCCCCGGCACGGGTGAGGCGGCCTCCATATCAACGGGACCCATGGCGTACTTCTCCGGGCCGATCCGGATCGGCGAGCTCATCATCTCCTCGAAGCCGACCTCTTTACCCGTGTAGGCCGAGATCCGTCCCATGACGGCGGCCAGGGTCGAGATCGCTGTTCCGTCGGCCTCCATGATCGGCTCGTTCCTCCGGATCGCGGTGACGAGATCGATGTGCTCCTGCTGGTAGGCGCTTCTCGGGGGGTTCTGGGCTTTCCAGGCCACGCTGCCGTCGGGCTTCCAGATCGTGTTCCGGCAGTTCGACCATCCCTTGGTCCCCTGGATCCTCTCGGAAACGTTGGTGACGCAGCCGTCGATCTGCCGGCACATGCTGTGAACATGGATCCCGTTCTCGTACTCGAAGTCGACGCTGAAAAAATCATACTGGTCGCCCGTCAAACGCCTGTGGCGGCCGCCGAAACCGACGGCCTTCACGGGATGCAGTCCCGTGAACCAGTTGATGGTGTCGATGTTGTGGACGTGCTGCTCCACGATGTGGTCGCCCGAGAGCCAGCACCAGTTCACCCAGTCGCGGATCATGTATTCCATGTCCGACCATTCGTCCTTGCGGTTCCGGTGCCAGAGCTTGTTCTGGTTCCAGTAGCAGTTGGCCGAAACGATGTCGCCGATGTCGCCGTCTGCGATCTTCTTCCACGTCTCGATGTAATCGTGCTGGTGGCGGCGCTGCGTGCCGGTGACGACAGAGATCCCGATCCGCGCCGCCTTGCGGGCCGAGGCGAGAAGGGAGCGTGCGCCCACGGGGTCGACGGCCACGGGCTTCTCCATGAAGACGTGCTTGCGCGCCCGAACGCAGGCGGCGAAGTGCTCGGGACGGAAGTGGGGCGGCGTGGCCAGGATCACCACGTCCACGCCCGAGTCGATCACCTTTTGGAAGGCGTCGAACCCGAGAAAGCAGCGGGATTCGTCCACAGCGTTCCCTTTTTCGTCTTTCAGCCTTTTGCGGCAGCTGTCGAGCCTTTCCTGGAACACGTCGCCCAGCGCCGTGATCTCGATCTTTTCTCCGGCGCTCAGGTGGTCGAAAGCCGCCCCAGTGCCCCGTCCGCCGCAGCCCACGAGGCCGGTTTTCAACGGCTGCCCGCCGGGCGCCTCGTCGAGGAGGGGCGGGGCTTTCCAGTCGGATGTGGGAAAGGGCGCCGCCGCGTCCGGAACGCCGGCCAATCCATAAGCCCCCACTGCGCCCATTGCGCCGATGAACTCGCGGCGGCTTACCGAACCTTTATTGTTGCGGGGTTTGTTCCTGGTCATCGTTTCTCTCCTTCGGCCGGTTGTTTTTTCGTTTCTTCCAGGTCGCACTCGCAGACGACGCGGAAGCCGACGTCGATACAGTCCGAATACCACCAGATGCTCTTGGGAATCTGCGGGTCTGTCAAGAGCCACTCTTTCGTTCGCGTCCGGTCCCGGGAGGCGCACCTCAAGTCCACTACGCTGCTCAGAAACGAACCGCCCCGGACAACGTGCTCTTCGCCCGACGGCGGACCCATCGGGTCGACGACGATTCCCTCGGGGTAGAAAGCGTATGCATCGGCCGCGTACCAGTCGGAGCAGAGCTCGCGCACGTTTCCGAGCATGTTCACGAGCCTGAAGGGATTGGGCTTCGATTCTGATGAGAGGCGTGTCTTCCCGCCGGCGTTCCCTCGATAGGCCGCGTAGGGCGTGATCTCGTCGAGATCGGCGCCGAAGATGCTGTTCCAGAAACCGGTGGTGTCGTAATCGCCAGGATCGCCGCCGAAGAAGTAGGGGCCGCTCGTGCCGCCCCGGCAGGCGTATTCCCACTCCGCTTCCGTGGGGAGGCGGTATCTCTTTCCCGTGACGAGCGACAGCCATCGGCAGTAGGTCTCGGCCGCGTGGAAGGAGAGGGTGATGGCCGGCCTCTCGCCGCGTCCCCAGCCCTGGCCGGGATCGCCCCATGGGGGCGTGGCGCCGGTGACGGCGTCGGCGCCCGCGTCGGCGGCATTCGCCCGGTCGAGGCCGGCCGCGTACGCGCGGTCCGTATCGGTCGTGCGTCCCTCGGCGGCCGTCCGCCTGTAGAACTCTTCGTATTCGGTCCAGGTGACCTCCGTCTTCGCCATCCAGAATCGGCTGATCCGGACCCGTCGGACCGGGCCTTCGTCGGACCCGCGCCCCTCTTCGTCGTCGGGCGAGCCGAGGCGGAAGGTTCCGCCCGGAAGAGCGATCATGTCGAAGGTGACGCGCGATCCCGGCACGGTCTCCGTGAAATTCTCGAACAGCTCCGGCCTGGCCGGTTCCGTGAAAATCTCCCCCGTTCCTCTTTCCGTCGAGCTGAAACCGACGTTCCGCCCGGCCGTCGGGTCGTAATGACCCACGTGAAGATGACACTTGATGCAGCGGATCTCGTCGGCGTGCCTCGAGTAGTTGAGATGAGCGTCGTCGCCCTCCATGGAGAGGGTCAGGGGGAATAGCTCCTGGTGGCATCTCTCGCACGATTCCTTGAAGGTGAACCTTCCCGCTTCCTCGATCCGCGACTTGGCATTCCAGTCGATGGCATCCGTGTCTCCGAAGAGCTTGACGCAGACATCCTTGAGACCGAACCACGCTTTTTCCTTCAGGCGGGCCAATCCCTCGGGAGGGAGGTGGCACTCGACGCAGTGGACGATCACGCCGCTTGCGTTTTCGAAGTGGGTCGAGCGCTTCCACGACTCCACGGCATGGGGATGGACGTGGCAGGATGTACAGAACTCGTCGGTCGACGAGGCCTTGTCGGCCTGCCGGCCTCCGAAGACAGCGCACGCTCCGATGACGATCCCGACAAGAACCCTGCTTTTGAAAAAGGAAAGGACTTTCAAGGATTACACGGCCCCACGAATGAAGGAGGTGTTTCTTTTCAGAAAGAAAACAGACCTTATTCTACGCCGGGCTAAAAAAGCGGGCAAGAGATGTCCCGGAGGGGATGGGAAAGGATCTCTGGAATATGCAATCTTTACTTATTGGGAGCTGCCGTCCGGGTGGTCCATCCAATCCAGAATGGTTCTCACGCGTGCGACAAAGAACGGAATGAGCGCTTCACCGGGATAAGCGGAATCATCGCCGAATAGGAACGCAAGCCCGCTTCGATCAAATTGCGATACCACGGAATGCCTGAGAATCCGACGAAGGGATGATGCCTGCGCAAGGGGCGATTTGCCGGTCTGAGCGTTGCTGTCGAGGAACAGCCAGGCCTGTTCCAAAGCACTGAACAGACGTGCCCAGACCACCCAGGCGGGGTTCGGTTCGTTTCCGAGGAGCAGTTTTTTCCACGTATCCGGTACCAGCATGTAGTATCGGTGCCGCCCCTCGGTTCGAGAGATGACATAACCGGATTGGTTCATCTCGGCCAGTGCTTTGCTGATCGTAGCCGGAAAGTAGTAACAGCTCCTCGCCATGGCCCGGGGTGATCCACGGCCGTTGAGCAGCAAGAAGAGTAGGATCTCACAGCGGGCATTCACACCCAGCAAAGCTCGCAAACGCAGGAGGAGGTTGCTGAGAGGTTCGGGAGGGAAGGATTCGGCCACACCGCGTGTTTCAAAGCGATCGCGCAAATAGCCGTACTTCGCGAATACAGGGTCTTCCTCATTGACGGTTGGGAGATGCCCCCCGTCCTTGAGGAAGAAGAGCGCTTCTCGTTTTCCGGGTTTCTTTGTTGCCTCACGCGTCATGCGCGCCCACTTGGCTTCATGTACTGATGTTGTTGTCACGGCGGTCATGGCCCGCAGCACCGGTTCGCCAACGTAGATTTCCTCTTTCAATATGCGCTTGATTCGATGAACATTGATAAAACGACCATTGAGGCGCAGCCACTCCAGTGCGGCGTCGAAAAGCCTCGCGTCGTAACGCGTAACAGTGCACGAGAGAAGGAGCAGCGCTTCGGGATCGATCACGGAACCCGTCCACGGTTCGCTGTGGCCGAACACACCGAGTGACGTCCATTGGCGCCAGAGAATGTCCAGCAAGCGGTCGCGAAACTCCATCCTAAAGTCTGTCAGCAGTCTCTGCATATCCGAGTTTCCTTAAGAGGTCTTTCAGAACCAGGGCAAAGCCCTCAGAGACGTCGTGGCTCATGGCCCACCGCGCTGCCATTTCAATCTCGTCCGATGTGGGAACAAGGCCCAAAAGATCATCGATATGGTAACCGCCTCGATCCACCGCGGCATACAGCTTGAAATGAATCTGATCAAGGCGGTCGATGAAGTACACTGTCAAGTGAGATCCATAAGGCTGTGAATGCAGCCGTTCCACCAATCCTCCGGGGAGGCCCATCTGAAACAGACCGCCCTCCCCTCGGCTCGGTTTATTGTTGAGCCAATTGTCGGGGAGTCCCATGTCCTCGGCCGCTTCGTTGGCCGCTTTCCGGAGGTCGTCAGGTAATGGGTCTGGTGAATGGAGGGTCTTGGACGTTGCGAGCGCAACGATATCCACGTCTCTTGTGGTCCGCGCGACCATGCCTGTCATGATGAGAGCCGAGCCGCCGCAAACCACGATCTCGACAGGGTTCGCGTCATTCTCCTCCAAGCGGATGGCAAGTGATTTGAAGGTCCTGTCCAGTGCCTCACGATCCATCTGCCCACGTTTGTTTGGTATATTGTTTGTAGCCATAATGACTACTAATAATACACACAATGGGCGGGGTTGTCAACTCATTTCGTGAAGAAAGTTCGATTACAACTCTCGCATCGAGTGATACCGAGCAAGAGATGTCCCGGAGGAGATGGGGAATAATCTCATGGATTTACGGCGCCGGACCGTGAGCCACGACGAAATCGACCGCCTGCTGAACAGCGTACTCGGGTGCGCCGTGCTCGTCCTGGGGATTCGGGATCTTCTGGTCGAAGTACGATGTCGTCGTGTCGTAGTAATAATACTTGTTGTAACCGATGTAATAGCTCGTATGCGTCGAGTAATCGTCCATGTAGATCGTCGAATGGTAAGGCATGTAGTCCGACGTCAGTCCTTCGGCATACACGTAGGATGCCACATCGTGAAACTTGGTGTGGATGATCAGATCGCCCCAGCTCGTGTTCCAATCGCTCTCACCGTCGCTCAGGGCGATGGCGCAGGTCGCCATGGGATCGATGTACGCGGGCATGAAATACCCGTCGTGCTCCACCGCCATGAGCCATCCGTACAGCTCTCCGTACTCGGGCTGGCCGTTGGTCATCTGGTGGCCGGCCACCGTGTCGATGAGCAGTAAGGCCAGATCTTCCACCCATGCGCTGAGCCAGACCCCGTAGTGGGGAGAATCCACCGTCACGAAGGTGTCCACGCCCATGTTGTGGTATTCCTGCACGAACATGGTCCTTGCCACGATCCCGCCCATGGAGCCCCCGATCACGGCAAGGTGGTAGCCGGGTTCGGCACGGCGGTGCACCAGCTTGATGAAATGGGCGAGATTATCCGCGTTCTGCTTTATATCGATGCTGCCGTCGACATAGTCGAAGACGATGATATCCCAGCCGTCCGGTCCCAATAGATCGACAATCGGCTGGAAATCCCCGTGCAGGTCCTCGATGGGATGGTCGCTGTTTTCGCTGTCGTATCCCTTTACGATTATCAGAATCTTGTCCGCCGGCCCGCTGACTTCATAAGCCGACAAGAATCCGGGATGCCCGTTGACCACCAGTTTGTCGAAGACACCGCTCGCCCCTGCGGCGCCGCACAAGCACAACACCAAAACACCCACATAGATCTGGATTCTCATGGCATCTCCTTTTCCGGTTTATCTCTCTGATCGGATCCGTTGTTTTCGTATCCACGATAGCATTGTCAAGGAAGCAAAACTCATAACGCCATTATACTGCTTGTGCGCCAATGTATCAATCAATATTCGTACAAACGTATGGTATACTGGTCGGCCGGGCAACGACGGAAAGGAACCGGTAGCATGGTCAAAAAGGAACGGGTTCTTCGCTGTTGTGTCTTGTCAGCGGCAATGACCCTCGGCTGCCTGTCAGTGCTGCTTGCCGTCGACAATCCAGTGAGCTGGGTCAACGGCCTGAACGATTCGGACGTTCTGAAGTACAACGGGGAATACTATCTGTCCGGCAACTGGCTGCGCGGCGACATGCTTTCCTCGCGCGATCTGGTCAATTGGGGCAGTCGCAGGCATGTCTTCTCCTGGAACAACACCTGGCACACGCCTCAGGATCCCGGTGATCCGGACAAAGATATTCACGGCACGCACATCCGTTACGTCAACGGAACCTTTCACATCTACCCGCATCTTTTCGGAGACTATCCGCCGAGCGGCATCACCCACGCCGTGGCGGACGACATCTGGGGACCGTACACCGAACCGATCAACAGCCCCTTCGCGGAGCTCATCGACGCCGACCTGTTCACCGACGACGACGGCGCCCTGTATTTCTATTCCACGCGGTGGCCGACGGGCGAGGAGCGCGTCTACTATCGCACGGCTCTCGACCCGTGGACGCTGACGGGCGGGTACTCCCGGCTGATCAGTCCCAGCGGGTGGGAGGTCTCGAACATCAACGAGGCGTCGAAGGTGTTCAAGCATCGCGATCGCTATTACATGCTGTACAACTCACACGTGAACGCGAACACGGGAGAGAACTACTGCGTCGGCTGCGTCGAGGCGGACGGCCCGACGGCGTTCAGCAACAGCGGCAAGTATCCGGCTCCCGTGCTGTTGCGCGCGACACCGCCGGCCGGGGGCGAGATCACGCGAACGGGCCAGCCATGGGTCGTCGAGGGGCCGAACGGCTTCGAAAAGTGGGTCGGTTATTTCGCTGTTCACGACGGATTCTGGGGCCAGTACATCGACCGCATCCATTTCTTCGACCGCCGGCTCTACATCGACGGCCCCACCAACCGCTACACCGCGGGCTATCATCCCGATCCGGCGCACCCGGCGCTGCTGAGCCTTTTCAGCATTCCCGACGGCGCGATGCCGGGGGAGGACTGGACGCCGATTTCAGCCGGAATGTGGGACGTCTTCGGCGGGGAGGCTCGCCAGACGGACCAGGATACGTTCTCTTTCAACACGGTCAATCGCGCCGCGGCGACAAACTACCTGATCGAAGCGAACGTGAGGTTCAACGCTCCGCCGGACGGCGAGGACAAATGCGGCGTGCTGGCGAGCTTTTTCGATTGGGACAACTGGATGATCGTCGGCCTCGACCGAACGAACGGCAACTGGTACTACCACAAGAAGGAAGGCGGCGTCGACGCGGTCGTTGGCGGGGTCTATCCGCCGGGCTTCGACTGGGACGCCTGTCACAAGATCCGCGTCGAGCGGAACAGCTCCTCCTTCAAGGTGCGCATCGATGACGAAGTGCCGCCGGACTGCAACGGGCCGGTCGCCACCGGCTTCACGGCAGCGGCCGCGCCGGGCCTCTATGCCGATCACGCTTCGGCGACCTACGACGGCGTGATCTACACGATCGGCTGGGACGAGTGGGACTGGAACATCGAGGGATGGGGACCGACGCTCGGCGGCATTCAGCCTGCAGGGGCGTGGTATGTCGACGGCAGCGGACTGAACCAGGGCTTGATGACCGGCATAAGCTATATCTTCAAGGGAGACCTGATGCCGGAGTACGAGTTCGCGCTGCAGGTCACGCGCAGCCGGCCCGTTCCCAATGACGGAAAGAAGCACTCGATCGGTTTCCTGCCGGTCGTTATAGACCGCAACAACCACCTCGGCGCGGAGATCGACCTGGTCGACAATCGGATCGTCGCCTACGGCGTCAATAACGGCGTTACGGTGCCCTACCAGACGGCGTCCCTCCAGCAGGCGGACAGCTACAGCCTGCGCGCCGTGAAGCTGAGCGACCGCGTCATCCTCTTCGTCGACGGCCAAGAGGTGATGACGGTTCATGAGGCGTTCGGCCCGGCGCAGGTCGGCGTCGTCAGCCGGAGGATGTCGGCGCGCTACAACGGCATTCTGGTCTACGAATTGGGAGACATCGGCCTGCCGGAGCCGTGGGTGAGCTCCGATATCGGCGCCGTCGGCTTCGCGGGATACGCCACTTATCATGAAGGCACGGCCGTGATCGCGGGCTCGGGCGCCGACTTCTGGCACACCAACGACGGCGGCCACTACGCCTACGTCGAGTGGTCGGGCGACATCGATATCACCTGCCATGTCAATATCCTCGACCCGACCGACTGGTGGGCCAAGGCCGGCATCATGATCCGCAGCGACCTCAGCGACGACTCGGCCATGGTCTACATGGCCGTCAACGCCGCGGACGGCGACGGTGATCGGCACCAGATGATCTGGCGAGATTTCCCCGGAGCCGGGACCGGCATACACGATCATTTCGAGGACGGATTGATTCCGGGCAGCTCCTACATCCGCCTGAAGCGTGTGGGCGGCCGGTTCGACGGCTACTACTCATCGGACGGCGTGAACTGGACGTCGATCGGTTCGGCAACGACCCCGCAGATCAACGATCCTTGCTGCATCGGCTTCGGCGTCACGTCGCACAACAACGATCGCGTAGCCGGTGCCGAGTTCGACGGCATCACTCTGACGGTTCCCTAGAGCATGGTTGCTTCTCGTGCGGCGGAGTCGCTTGACGAAGCACTTGCAGGAAAGAGAAATGATGATCAATCATCGAACGAGAATGGTTTTGTTGTTTCTGCTTCTTCCGCTTACGGGCTGTTCATCCAAAAAGATGCTCCTCAATGTTTGCGAGACGCCCTATTTCGAGATGCAGAAGACCGCCGAATACCGGGAAAAGAACAAATATCAGCGTGATTTTCTTTACGCCATCCAGTGCTTGAAATACAAGCATCCGGACATGAATCACAATTATCCCGAGGACCAATTCGAAAAGGACAAGGAAGATCTCTTACAGCGCCTGGAAAACATGGAGGACGAGCTCGATTTTCAGCTGGCCGTGCAGAAGTTCCTGGCCAAGATGAAAGACGCGCACACGAGTCTTCTTCTTTTCGACCTGTTCGAGTCGGACGATATTTTCCCTGTCGAATTCATCTGGATAGGCGACAAACTGTATATCAAAAATGTGGATCGAGATCTTGACGAACGCCTGGTGGGCGGGGAAGTCGTAAAGATCGCTTCTATGGATGTAGAGGATTTTATCGAAAAAGCGGCGTGTTATTTCTCCGCGGAAAACAACATTTGCATTCGAAATTACCTGGAACACTTCATGACATGCCCCGACTTTTATTACAGGTCGGGAATCACCGAGACAACCGACAGCCTGGATCTGACAGTCGACCTGGACGGCGCAAAGGAAAAAATCACCTTGCTCAAGAACGACGACGTCGATTGGCGCGATGATGCCGCGCGGGATCACGAAATTACCGGAAAAATGGATGCCCGGTTCGATTATTCCATTTATGAAGAGCACGACCTTGCTTATCTGCAGTTCAATGAATTCATGGATCGTGCGGTCGGGTTCCAGTACATATCGAAGGTCCCCTGGTTCATCTACTATCCCATTCTTGGCCCGATCATACTGATCTCTTATCCCGTTGTCTGGTTCAAGCAGGTGTGCTTCGGCTACCACCCCTATTTCAACGATCTTTTGGAGGATCTTTTCGATGAGATCGATGAAAACGGAATAAACAATCTTGTGATCGATTTGAGGCACAACAAGGGAGGGTGCAGTATCCTGGGCAAGCAGCTCATGTATTATCTGAAGATCACGGGAAAGGCTAAAGACTTTACGACTTATCCTTTCTGGGAATATAAGAAAAAAATTAAAACGGAACCGAAGGAGGAAGATTTCTTCTCCGAGATCAAGAACAAGAGCAGTTCTTTTTATGTGGCCGAGCCTGAAAAAAGGTTCGGAGGCCGGGTCTA
>CAZWHE010000045.1:0-25652 GCA_964633825.1 uncultured Phycisphaerales bacterium
GCATCCGGGGAGCCATTCTGGATGAGCTCGGATCCCAGGACTGGGTTCCCAGGCTCGTTCGCCTGAAAGCAAACCAGATCAACAAAGCGATCAAAAAACTGGAAGAAAAATACGGCAGAAAGCCCACAGATTTTGAAATGTCCCAGCACCTGAAAATGTCGACCGATGAATATGACAAGCTCTTGAAGGAATCCTCTCCCAAAACAGTTTATTCCCTCAATGAAAAATGGGATGAACACCGCAACGAGGAGGCCCTGGAGAAGCTCGCCATGATTGAAGACAAGTACAGCTCCAACCCTGTGGAAAATCTCAATCAAAAAGATATTTTGATGACGGTGACCCGAACTCTTTCACGAAAAGAAAAGCTCATCATCATCATGTATTACTATGAAGGCTTGACCATGAAAGAGATCGGCAACATCCTGAACCTGACGGAATCAAGAGTCTGCCAGATCCATTCCAACATCGTATCCAAGCTGAAAGTTCACTTGGAAAGGGTCAAGAAGAACCTCCTCACCTAGCCCGGACATTTCACGCGCTTTCTACTGCGAATTCGCAGAATGCGCGGAGCCGTGAGATGCGCTGATAACTGCGTTGCGTATCGCGTTCCGATCTTCAACCTGTCAAAAACAGGCCTGCGGCCGAAACGCTCGCGCGCCTTGTTACAGCACATCTCACGGCTCCTCGTCACAAAATCGTATGAAATGTCCGGGCTAGAACGCCGCGCTTGCCCGAGAGCTTTCCGAGCCCCTTCTCAACTCCTCTTGTTTTGCGTATCATGCCTGAGGTCGTCTTCAAAGCGTCAAGATCTTCGAAATGAATTTGGCCTCTGTATGAAAGAACGCAAAACCCTCTCACCCGACGCGGTCAACCGGCTGCTCCCGGAGAACTTCCCCCTCGGCCCCGTCGTTGTTGAAAAACGACTCGATTCCACGAACACGACGCTCATGGAAAGAGCCCGAAAAAAGGAGCTTCCCCTCGGGGCCGTACTGGCCGCCGAGACCCAAACCGCCGGCAAGGGCCGGATGGGCCGCGCCTGGATTTCGGTCCCCGGACGGTCCCTGACCTTTTCCGTTTTGATCGCCAACCCCGTGCCGGAAAAACCGGGATTTCTCACGGCAGCGGCGGCGCTCTCGATCGCAGGAGCGATGGAAGACCTGACCGGGATTTCGCCGTTCATCAAATGGCCCAACGACGTCTATCTCATGGAAGGAAAAGCGGCCGGGGTTCTGGCCGAGGCTCTGGAGGTCTCCCGGAGACCCTGTGCCGTCGTCGGTTTCGGTATTAACACGGATTCCTCTCCTCAATTACCCGGCCGCTCCCAATCCGGACCAGGCCGGAAACAAGCGGCCGCGTCCCTCTTTGAAGCTTCGGGCCGGACCACGGACAGGACCCGCCTTCTGGCCGCGGTGCTTGTTCAATTCCAAAACCGGATGGACGCGCTCGAAAAAGGAGACCGGGTTTCTCTCGTTCGCGAGCTGAGACGCCGTTCCCTGCTTATGGGAAGGACAGTCCGCCTCGAGCGGTCAAAAAACATATACGAAGGCCTCTTGGTGGATCACACGGACGACCTCGGTATTGTCCTCGATACGGTGCGGGGAGCGATCACGCTTCCGGGAGAAGGGACCGAGATTCTTGGCTATTGACGCACCGGACAAAAGCAGGAAGATAGAATCCCAAAAGAACCGGTCGATCGACAGGCTCAGCGGTCCGAAAGAAGGGCGGCTCTCATGAGCGACATTCTGGGCGGCGAAATCAAGACCCGGATCGAGCAATTCCTTTCAGATCCAGGCATACGGGCAAAAGCCTCGGATCCCGACACCTTGAAAAAGATCAGGATCGAATTCGCGAAAAAAACGAGCAGGCTCCGGCACAATCTCGGCGACGCCTATAGCGATCTCGAGACGTTTCACGACATGCTCTTCGATGAAACATTCACACTCGATAAGAAAACGGCCGCCCTTCTCGTCGCGGTGATGATCTTCTTTCTCAATCCCTTCGATTTCATTCCGGAAGGGATACCGCTTCTGGGTCTGGTGGATGACAGGCTTGTCATCGCAATCGCGGCGCGGGCCTGCAGCGGGGAACTTTTGCGGTTCTGCGCCCACAGAAAAAGAGAGTGACTTCTTACCGCCGAACTTGCTTTTTCCCATCCAATCAATAAGATCGAAGCTTTTCGTCTTGTGGAGATTATCGTCCGTGAGAATAGACGGCAGAAACAACAACGAGCTGAGAAGGATACGCTTCGCGAGGGGCTTTACCGAATTGCCCTACGGTTCCGTTTTATGCGAGTTCGGCAAGACCATGATCTTTTGCACGGTCATGGTTGAAGAGAAGGTCCCGCCCTTTCTCCTCAACTCGGGTCGGGGATGGATTACGGCCGAATACTCCATGCTGCCCGGCTCCTCCGCGGAGAGGAAACAGAGGGATTCGCGGCGCGGCAGAGTGGACGGGAGATCCCTCGAAATCAGCCGGCTCGTGGGGCGCTCTCTGCGAGCGATTGTGGACCTGACCGCCATCGGCAACAGAACGTTCTGGGTGGATTGCGACGTCATCCAGGCCGATGGAGGCACGCGCACGGCGGCTATCACGGGAAGCTATATCGCTCTCCATGACGCCATGAAAAAAGTCGAGGCGAAAGGCGGCTTCAAAAAAGGCTGGCCGATCCGGTCGAGCGTTGCAGCCGTGAGCATCGGCATCATGAACGGCGAGCCCTATATCGATTTGAACTATCATGAAGATTCCAGAGCCGTAATAGACATGAACATCGTCATGACAGGAGACGGCGAATTCGTGGAAATCCAGGGAGCAGCCGAAAAAGGAACGTTCACCCAGGATCAGCTGGCCGAAATCCTGAAAATGGCGCGCACCGGGATCGACGAGCTCTCGCTCTTGCAGAAGGAGTCTCTGGAGGCATCTACGGAATGACGGAAAAACTCCTTCTGGGATCCAATAATCCGAAGAAAAGAAATGAACTCCAGGAAATCCTCGGCGGGCTCGGTTTCTTGATCGTGACGCCCGGCGAGGCGGCCATCGATACGGAGCCGGTCGAAGACGGCGACACCTTTCTGGAAAACGCCACGAAAAAAGCCCTCTTCTACGCCGGGCATTCCGGGTTGCTGACGCTGGCCGATGACTCCGGCTTGGCCGTCGACGCGCTCGGCGGGCTTCCCGGGGTCCGTTCGTCGCGCTACGCGGGCGATGAAGCAACCGACGACGACAACTGCTCCAAGCTCCTCGAGGCGATGAAAGAGGTCCCCGACCCGGAACGGACAGCCGAATTCCGCTGCACTGTCGTGGTGGCCGATGGGGAAGGTGTTCGGGCCGCGGCGACTGGAAAGTGCCGGGGGATGATATTGAAAACGAAAACAGGCGCGGGCGGCTTCGGATACGATCCCGTTTTTTATTACCCTCCGCTGAAGAAGAGCTTTGCAGAGCTGCCTCAGGAAGTTAAAAATCAAGTCAGCCACAGAGCGGCGGCCCTGCAACGGATCCGGAAGGCCTTCGAAAAAATCCGATCAGGCGGGTCACAATGACAGCCAAGAAGAAAAAAAAACTGGGATTTATCATTTCAGAGAATATGGAGTGCCTGGCCATTGCCATCGCCATGGCGCTGATTCTCAAGTTTTTCATCATCGAAGCTTACAAGATCCCGAGCGGATCGATGCAGCCCACCATATTCGGCAATCCTCAGACCGGCCTCTTCGACCGGGTTCTGGTCAATAAGTTCATCTACCTCGTGGATGAGCCGGAGCGCTGGGACGTGATTGTCTTCAGGTTTCCCCTGAACCAGCTGCAAAACTACATCAAGCGCCTCATCGGGCTCCCGGGCGAGAAGGTGACCATCAAGAACGGCGACATTTACATCAACGACAGGATCGCCCGAAAATCCGAAAGCGCCGTCGGCTCCGTCATGAAGAAGGTTTATCCTTCGGGGCAGGAAAACGAACTGTTCGAGCACTACTTCCAGATCAACGACAGGGGAGTCAGCGCCGACGGAAACAGCGTCACCTTCCCCGAGGAGGGAAAAGCCACGATAAGCGGAATCCGGGACCGTTACCTCCACGGGTATGATCCCGATTACGGCATTCCTTTTCCGGCGAGCCTCAGGCCCGATGAAAGCCACCACGTGGGCGATCTCAGGATTTCCTTTGAAACCGTACTCGACAAGGGCGCCGGCGCCGTTGTCGGCGAGATCGCAGAGAACGGCCGGGTCCACACTTTTTGCCTGAAAGGCCGCGACAGAAGCGGCGCCTCGATCATCACAACGAAAAACACCAAAGCTTCGCGCAGCAGAACGGCCCGCACCGTTTGGACGTCGGAAACGATCTTCCTCGAGCCGGGCCGCTCGTACGACGTGGCTTTTTCCAACATCGACGACCGCCTCTCGATCCGGCTCGACGGAGAAGAAGTGGCCGCATGGGAATACGAAACGAGCGACATCGAGACCGGAAACGATCCCAACAGGATCACCTTCGGGTCCGTGGGATCGGGCGCTCTCTTCCGCGATGTGTCCGTCTTCAGGGACATCTATTACCTCCACGAGTCCCCCGGCCGGGGATATACGGACTATGAGGTTCCCGAAAATCACTACTTCGCCCTGGGAGACAACACACAGAATTCGAGCGACGGCCGGAAATGGGAGCTCATCACCCTCAAGTGCAGGGACGGGAGGGTCCTCCAGGGTGAATACATGAGAGGCACATTTCCGATCTCGCTCAACTCCCTCACCAACCGAACGGCCGGCGCCTTCGTCGATATTTACGGCGATACCCATAACATCAGCGGCACGGATCTGCTGGAATATCCCGAGAAAGAGCCCCGGCACTTTTTCCACGAGAAGTTCCTGCTCGGAAAAGCAATGGCCGTTTTCTGGCCCATCTTTCCCCATTTTCGCTGGAAACTAATCAGGTAGTCGTATGAGCTTGTTGAGAGTCAAGGGCCTGGTCAAAACCTACGGGAGCAGGAAGGTCGTGAACGACGTTTCCTTCCGCCTCGACAAGGGTGAAATCATCGGGCTCCTGGGACCCAACGGCGCCGGCAAAACGACGACGTTCAAGATGACGGTCGGATTGATTTCCCCCGACGGAGGCTCGGCCTATCTCGTTGACAAGGAAATCACCCATCTTCCCATGTACAAGAGGGCGCGCCTCGGCATGGGTTATCTCTCGCAGGAGCCTTCGGTTTTCCAGCAGATGACCGTCCAGGAGAACATCGAGGCCATTCTCGAGGCCGGCGGTTATCTCGGAAAAAAGACCGGCGTCAGCCTGAAGCAAAAAGCCCTCGAGCTCCTCGGCGAACTGGGGCTCGTCCGTCTCGCCGGCCACAGAGCAAACACTCTCAGCGGGGGCGAGCGGCGCCGGCTGGAAATCACGCGCACGCTGGCCACCAATCCCGAACTGATCCTTCTCGACGAGCCTTTTTCGGGTGTGGACCCCATCGCCGTCGAGGAGATTCAAAACATCCTTTTCGATCTCAGAGAGAGAGGGATCGGCATCCTGATCACGGACCACGCCGTCGGTGAAATGCTGTCAACCTGCGACAGGTCGTACATCATCAACGAGGGCCGGATTTTCAGACATGGAAGCGCCGAATCCCTGGCTTCCGACCCCGAAGTCAGAAGGATCTATCTGGGGTCGAGCTTCGAGCTCCCCAAAAAAGCCCGGAAGAAGGAGCCTCAAAAGAGCGGGGGGTAATTTCCCGCACCGATTTTTAAATTAGTTACCTCCCACCCGTCCTTTTGCCGATAATAGCAATAGAGAAGGGATTGTTTTTTAGAGAAAAGATACTCAGGGTCACCAATGGCGGACAAACCCAACAGCGATTCAACAACAGTGGTTCCCTCGGATATCGGCATTCCGCTTTCCGTACCGTTCGAGAAGGGAAGCGAGGAGGAAGAGCATTACAAGAATCGAAAGATCCTCATCGTGGATGATGAAAAGGGAATCAGAAAATCCCTCAGACTCTACCTTGAAAAAATCGGATTCCAGGTCGAAGAAGCCTCCACCGGAGAAGAGGCGCTCGACCTCCTCGAGAAAGACGATTATTTCCTCTGCCTGACCGACATCAGCATGCCGGGCATGGACGGACTCGATCTTCTCACCCATACGATGAATTTCAATCGCGAGATCGATGTCGTCATGATCACGGGACATCTCGACATCGATTACGCCATCAAATCGATCAAGAAGGGCGCGTTCGATTATTTCAAAAAACCCTTTCTCTTCGAAGACGTGCGCGTCGCGATCATGAGAGTCATCGAGAAACAGACGCTGAAAAGGAAAACCATCGAGCTGGAACGCCTCCGCGAGCGCCACCGTATCGAAACGAAAAACGTTGCCGAGTTCATGATCGCCCTGGCCAGGATCATCGATGCCAAGAGCCCGTTCACCCAGGAGCACAGCGCCCGGGTTTCCATGTTTTCGGTCCTCATCGCAGAGAAGATCGGCCTCGACATCCACGACATCCAGCGCATCGCCCTGGGCGCCCAGCTACACGACATCGGCAAGACAGGCACTCCCGATTCCATTCTCAACAAGAACGGCCCGCTCACCGACGAGGAATTCACCATCATCAAGCAGCACCCCGTAAAGGGCGCCGAACTGATCCACCCGATTTCGTCTCTCAAGGATCTCACCGACATTGTCAGATCTCACCACGAATGCCTCGACGGATCCGGTTATCCCGACGGGCTCAAGGACGGGGAAATTCCCCTGGCGGCGCGCATCGTCAAGATCGCCGATTTCTGGGACGCCATCACTTCGAAAAGGCCGTACAGAGATCCCATGCCTTTCGAAAAAGCGGTTCAGGCTCTCCGGGCGGGGTTCAATAAAGAGTTCGATCCGAAACTCGCCGAAATAATGCTGAAAAATCTTTCGGAATCTGAAAAACAGACGGGCACTCTCTCCTCCTGATACGGGTCTCAAAGCGTCAAAAAAAAACATTGAAAAGCCCGGACCCTTTCTTAACATTTCCATTTTCACATTCTCATAGAACCGGGATCATCTGACGACCGCTCGGAAAACAAAGAACATTTAAAGGAACGAATGATGAACATCATTGTCTGCGTCAAGAACGTTCCGGACACGGAATCCAAAATCGAAATCGCCGCCGACACGACTTCGTGGGAAACCTCCGGACTCGAATACATCCTCAATCCCTACGACGAGTTCGCCGTCGAGGAAGCGCTCAAGATCAAAGAATCCCGGGAAGGCGAAGTGACCGTCGTCTGCCTCGGCCCGTCATCGGCAACGAAAACGATCAGGACCTGCCTCGCCATGGGGGCTGACAAAGCCGTCCACCTGGTCGACGAATCCCCTTACCGGGATGCCTTTTCGACAGCCGGAATCCTGGCGGACGCCGTCAAAGAGATGCCCTATGACATCCTCTTTTTCGGAAAGCAGGGCGTGGACCAGGACAACACTCAGGTCGGCCATATCGTTGCGGGTCTTTTGAACCTCCCTGTGGCGGGCGAGATCGTCTCCATGGAGTGCGGCGACGCATCGGCAACGGTCAAGAGGAACATCGAAGGAGGCGTGGAGGTCATCGAAGTTCCCTTCCCGGCCGTGTTCACCGCCCAGAAAGGCCTCAACGATCCCCGCTATGCCTCTCTCAAGGGGATCATGGCGGCCAAGAAAAAACCGCTCGACAATGTGGAGTTCGAGAACATCGATTCAAAAATTACAATCAAGAAACTCGATCACCCCCCTTCCCGTCCCCCCGGCCAGATCGTGGGCGAAGGCTCGGAAGCCGTGCCGAAGCTTTTCGGCCTGCTGAAGGACGAAGCGAAGGTGCTCTGATCAAGAAATGAACCGAGAGAAATAGACCAGGAGGAAATCAACATGTCCGGTGTCGTACTGGCATTTGCAGAACAGAGAAGCAGCGCTTTCAGGAAACCCGCTTTCGAAATCACCAGTGCCGCGGCACGCCTCTCCGAGGAAATCGGAGGCGAGACCGTAGCCCTGATCATCGGAGCGGGCGTTAAGGAGATGGCCGGAGAGCTCGGGAAATACGGGGCTTCCCGTGTTATCACCGTCGACAACGATGCACTCAAAGATTATTCGGGCGAAAAGTACGCTGCCGCCGTTCTCCAGGCCGCGGAACAGGTCAACCCGACCGCCGTGCTCTTCGCCGCTTCCGCCATGGGAAAGGACCTGGCCCCGCGCGTAGCGGCACGGCTCGGAACCGGGGTCGTTTCCGACTGCCTCGAGCTCAAGAGCGACGACGGAAAGATCACGGCCAGACGCCCCCTGTTCGCCGGAAAGGTCCAAGCCTGGATCGAGTCCTCGGCCGATTGCTTCGTCGCCACTTTACGGCCCAACGTTTTTACTGCTGATGAGAAAGGCGGGGAAGCGTCGGTGGAATCGATCGATTATGCCGAGCCCGACGGCCCTCAGTCGATCCTGAAGGAGATCCTTCAGGAAGCGAGCGGCAAGATCGAGCTCACCGAAGCCGACATCATTGTCTCGGGCGGCCGGGGCATGAAGGACCCCGAAAACTACAAGATGCTGGAAGAATTGGCCGGCCTTCTCAAAGGAGCGGTCGGCGCGTCCCGGGCCGCCGTTGATTCGGGCTGGCGCCCCCATTCGGACCAGGTGGGCCAGACGGGCAAAACCGTCTCCCCCACCCTCTACATCGCCTGCGGTATTTCGGGGGCCATCCAGCACCTGGCGGGGATGTCTTCTTCCAAGTTCATCGTCGCCGTCAACAAGGACGCCGACGCGCCCATCTTCAAGGCGGCCGACTACGGAATCGTCGGCGATCTCTTCGAGGTCGTTCCTGCCATGATTGAGGAAGCCAAGAAACTCTAACCCGGCCGGTCAATGCCGGAAGTGCCGTCTCCCCGTGAAGATCATGGAAATGCCGTGTTCATCGGCCGCCTTGATCGATTCCTTGTCCCGCACCGAACCGCCGGGCTGAATGATCGCCCTCACACCCATCTCGGAAGCCCTGTCCACGCAATCCCTGAAAGGAAAGAAAGCGTCCGACGCCATGACCGACCCACGGGCTTTCTCGCCGGCCTTCCGGCCCGCAATGGCGAGCGAATCGATCCGGCTCATCTGGCCTGCTCCGGCGCCGACAACGGCCTGACCCCCGTCGGTCTTGCGGGCCAGGACAATGGCGTTGGACTTGACGTGCTTGGCAACACGCCAGGCAAAGAGAAGCGCCGGGAGAAAATCGTCACGGCACGCGGTTTTCGTGACGACCTTTACTTCTTCCCCTTCGAATCCTTCGTCGCGATCCTGGACCAGAAGCCCCCCCCTGACCGATTTGACAAGCAGATCCGCAAGGTGCGCGGTTTTTCGTGAGGATGGTGAAGATCCTCCACGGGAAGGAGCGGCCAAGATCCGGACGTTCTTTCCCCACTTGACGTTTTCGATAAAAACTTCGACCGCGCCCTTCTCGACGTCGGGGGCGATCACGGCCTCGAAGAAATGAGCGGGATCGGCGACCCGGGAAGCCAGCGCCGCGGTGAGTGGACGGTTGATCGCCAGGATGCCGCCGAAGGCCGATTGGGGATCACCGGCGAGGGCGTCCTCAAAGGCCCGGTCAATGCCGGAGGAAAGGGCCGCTCCGCAGGGATTCGTGTGCTTGACAATGACGGCCGCCGGGTCATCGAACTCCTTCACGAGCTCGAAAGCGGCATCGATGTCGAGAATGTTGTTGTACGAGAGTTTTTTTCCGTTGAGCACCTCTGCCGTCGCCGCCGAAGGCTCTCTGCGGCCGGCGAGGGGATAGAACGCCCCGCGCTGATGGGGATTTTCCCCGTAGCGAAGCGCGGTGCCGGGATCGGTGAGGATCGAGAGACCGGCGGGGAGTCCGTCCTCTTTCGACTCCCCCTCGAGAAAGGACCGGATCGCGGCATCGTACGACGAGGTCAGGGCGAACGCCTTTGCGGCCAGCCTCTCGCGCGTGGCGGGCGTGACACACCCGCCATGCTTTTTCATCTCATCGAGGATCGCGGCATAGTCGTTCGGATCGGTCAGCACCGTGAGAGAAGAGTGGTTTTTCGCAGCCGCCCGGATCATGGCCGGCCCGCCGATATCGACACTCTCCATGGCATCGGCCATGGACACCCCCTCGCGCGCCGCGGTCTCGGAAAAGGCGTAGAGATTAACGGCCACGAGATCGATAAGAAGGATTCCCTCCCTCTCGGCCTGCCTCAGGTGGTCGGGATTTTGCCTCACGGCCAGGAGCCCCCCGTGGATGGCGGGATGGAGGGTTTTGACGCGGCCGTCCATGATCTCGGGAAATCCCGTCAGGTCGGACACGGACCTGACTTCCAGACCGGCGGCGCGGAGATGTTTTGCCGTTCCGCCCGTGGAGATGATCTCGACCCCCTGGTTTGCCAAACCCCGGGCGAGCTCGACGGCCCCCGCCTTGTCCGTCAAGCTGAACAGAGCCCGGCGCACCTTGAGACCGGTCATTTCTCCTCCTCCGGTTTCCCTTATTTCCTCTTGCTTCTCAGGAAATTCTCTATGAAGACATCGATGCCGCCGTCAAGCACGGCGTTGACGTTGCCCTTTTCCACACCCGTTCGATGATCCTTGACCAGCGAATAGGGATGAAGAACGTACGACCGGATCTGATGGCCCCAGGCAATGTCGCTTTTGGCGCCCTGGATTTCCTTCAGCTCGGCCTCCCGTTCTTTTTCCTTATCCTGATAAAGCCTGGCTTTCAGCATCTTCATGGCCATCGCCTTGTTCTTGTGCTGGGACCGTTCGTTCTGGCACTGGACCACCGTGTTGGTGGGAATATGGGTAATGCGAACGGCCGAGTCGGTCTTGTTGACGTGCTGGCCGCCCGCGCCTCCGGCACGATATGTGTCGATCCTGAGCTCCTGGGGATCGATCCCGATCTCGATGTCCTCGTCGAATTCAGGGATGACGTCCACTGCCGCAAAGGAAGTGTGGCGCCGGTTCTGTGCGTCGAAGGGCGAGATGCGAACCAGTCGGTGAATTCCCTTTTCCGCCTTGAGGTATCCGAACGCCCAGCGCCCCTCCACGAGAAGAGTGGCGGACTTGATGCCGGCCTCCTCCTCGTAAAGGATGTCGATCACTTTTGCTTCGAAATTCGACCTCTCGATCCATCTGAGGTACATGCGAAGCAGCATGTGGGCCCAATCGCACGACTCGACGCCGCCCGCCCCCGCCTGGATCAGCATGAAACAGCTGTTTCTGTCGTGTTCGCCGTCGAGCATAACCTGAAACTCGAGGCGGGTCACTTTTTCCCGAAGGCTCCGGACGATCTCTTCCAGCTCCGCAGCGGCGTCGTCCCCGCCGTCCTCCCGCGCCAGCTCCATCATGACCTGCGAGTCCTCGAAGAGGCTTTCCAAGGAGTCCACCGGCTCGACAACGGTTTTACAGTCCTTCAGCTCGGCGATCAGGGCGCCGGCCTTCTCCTGGTCATTCCAGAAGCCGGCCTTCGTCATGAGCTTTTCGATTTCTTTGAAACGCGCCCGTTGAGCGGAGTACTCAAAGGGAGTCCTTGAGCTCGTTGAGGGTTTTTTGCAGTGCCTTGATTTCGAGAGAAACGTCTTCAATGCGCATCGATTAATCCAATCTACTTTTTAAGGTCGAGCAAGGACCGAAATATTTCTTCCACGGGAGCCATCCCCCCCATCCCCGTCTCTCCGCAGGCCAGTTCTTTTTCCACGGGACCCACCGTGTGATATCGTCCGTCCGTATCCTCGAGAAGGCTTTTCAGGTTGCGCCGCATCACGGGGTTTTGCCACATGCGCGTGTTCATGGCCGGAGCCAGCAGCACGGGCGTCCCCGCCGGCACGGCCATGACCGTTGTGGTCAGCAGATCGTCGGCGATTCCGGAGGAAAGCTTTCCAACCACGTTGGCCGTGGCGGGCGCGATCACGACGAGATCGGCCCACGCCGCCGCTTCCACGTGCTCGACCGAGGGGTCTTGACGCGGATCGAAAAGCCCGCGCGGCACGGGGTTCCGGGACAGGACTTCGAAAGTCAAAGGGGCGACGAAACGCTCGGCGGCCTGCGTCATAATAACCCTGGCGGCATGCCCCTCTTTCACCAGGGCCCTGACAAGATCGCACGTTTTGTATGCCGCGATCCCGCCGGTGACTCCGATCAGAATTTTAAGGCCCTTCACGTTCCACCTCTCACATCTCGAACAAGCTCTTCCACGGCCGCCACGAGCACACGGGCGATACTCTCTTTTCCCTCCACTTCCCGGTGCAGCTCCCGGTCCGGCCGCAGGACGATCGCGGGGTGCCGGCCGTCCCGAATCCCGGAGATGTCGTTGAGCACCATCAGGTCGGCTCGAGATCTCGAAGCGCTTTTCAACCCGATCTCGAGAAGCTCTTCCGGTGTCCTCCCGGATTCCAGTTTGAATTTCACCAGAAGAGCTTTTTTATTCCAAGCTTTAATACGGTCAACGATCTTCTCCGCTCTTTCCAGTCGAATGACGAGCTGCCGGGACTCCGACGGAATCTTACCCTTTCGAGGAATCGGTGTATAGTCGGCCACAGCCGCCGCCATGACGACCACCCCGGGCTCGGGCAGACTTCGAACCTCCCTTTCGAGGAGGGCGCCCAAATCCCGGGCCGTTGTAAACTCGAGAAGCTTCGGCCTCTCCTCATCCGGTCCGGGCGCCGGCCTGGGCATGGAAGGGAAAAAACTTCCCCGGGCGCGGATCAGGGTCACGCTGTGCCCTCTCTCCGCGGCCGTCCGGGCTATACATCCACCGAGACGCCCCGACGAAACATTCCCAATGTAGCGGACATCATCGATCGGTTCCCGTGTTCCGCCTGCCGTCACAATGAAATGGATTGCACTCATTCGCTTTTCTCTGCCCGTCGACAAAGCCGCACTCTACCAAATTCCGCGCTGATCCGGGCGTGCTTTCTGTCGACTTAGAGCGGCAGAAGCGATCAACAACATCACTACAAAATGAAGGCGGTTTAATTTCCGGGGAATGGATTTGAAACAACTGATACCCGGAACTATTCGCAAGATTCGCGACGGTTATTACGGCATCTGCAAGTTTCCGCTCTGGCCGCCGCACTCGGGAGTTATCGAGTACTGCATGAGGACGTTGTCCAGGTAGAACGTTCCGGCCGGCGACAACGCGGGTTTCTCGAAGCGGATATTCTTGATCTTGTCTCCATAGTGGAAGTCGCTGATCACACCCGTATCGAGCACCTCGAAGGACGGGCTGCCGTTTTCGAAAAAGATCACGGCAAAGAGAGTCGGCCCGCCGGAGGGATCGACTTCCACAAAGATGTTAACCGTATATGTTACGTCTTCCTGATAGGGAATCTGTAAATCCTGGCCGTTGATGAACCAGTTTCCGTTGTCGCCCATGGAGCAGAGGAATACATCGAGATCGTCGTCATCGGTCAAAACGGCCTTCATCGAGCTGTCGTCTTGAGAGGCAACCAGATCAAACTCTACGACCAGCCGGATTTCGAAAAACTCTTCCCTGGGATAACCGAACAGAGCAGTTCGTTGGGCGTTGTTCCCCACCTGATCCTGAAAGCGGATCACCCCGTTTTGAAACGCATCGAAAACAGGCTCGATGATGGAGTAGGGATCTTCGAGGTAGAAATAGCCGACCTCGGCTTCGATGATGTTGAACTCAACGCGACAGTGATCGAAATCATCTTCCAGGATCGTGATCCAGGAACCGTATTCAAACGCCCCGAGGCAGCACAGCCCGAAAACGGCCAATGCGCCGGCGATGAGCAGAGATTTGAGTACAGACTGTTTCATTTTCGCCTTGATATGAGCACCCTATCCGAATTTCATCATATCATAGGGATAACGCTCGTGAAAGTACCAATGCACATTATATCGGCACAGGTTTTAGTCGACTTCTCTAATATCTATATCTAAAATAGTGCTGATTATCTATCAGGCTCGTCACGTATAGTTTACCTTCTCATCTCAAATACGCATAAACAAAAAACAATAAAACACTCAAAAAAGCATCTTTAACGCTGTTTGAACCCATATTTCGACATCGCCGAATCCAATCAACGGATTTCATATTTGTTCAATTTCTTATACAAACCCCTGAGGCTCATTCCTAATGCCTTTGCTGTTTTAGATTTATTTCCTTTGTAAAGATCCAGCTCCTTGAGGATCCGCATTTTTTCAAATTGCTCCATCTGCTCCTTCAGGCTCAGGCCGGTGACCTCGCTCTCTTTTCCGATGTTGAGAAGAGAAAGGATATCCTTCCGGGATACCTGCTGATGCGCCGCATCCAGATGGACCAGGTTCCGGATCATATTTTCCAGTTCACGAACATTTCCTTTCCAATCGTAACGGAGCAATTCTTCCACTGCGTCCGTTTCAAGGGTTTTTCGATCGCTCCTGACTCCCTGTCCGTGAAGCTTCTGGAAATGATCAACGAGCAGAGGGATATCCTCTTTGCGGTCCCGAAGCGGCGGAAGCTTGACGATAACCACATTCAGGCGATAGAAGAGATCTTCACGGAATGATCCTTCTTTCACCATGCGGTAGATGTCCTTGTTCGTCGCCGAAATCACCCTGACGTCAACCTTGATGACATCCTTTCCCCCGACCCTCATGAATTCGCCGGACTGCAGCACGCGGAGGAGCCTCTTCTGGACCTCGAGACTCATATCCCCGATTTCGTCGAGAAAGAGAGTCCCCTTGTCGGCGAGCTCGAAGAGGCCGGCTTTGTCCTTGTCGGCGCCCGTAAAAGCGCCTTTTTTATACCCGAAAAGCTCGCTCTCAATGAGGGGTTCTACAACAGCGGCGCAGTTGATGGAGACGAAATCAGCCTTGCACCTCGGCCCGTTGTAGTGGATGGCGCTGGCGACCAGTTCTTTGCCCGTTCCGCTCTCACCGAGAATAATCACGGGAAAATCCGACGGTGTCACACGATCGAGGACTTTCAGAACTTCATGCATGGCGGAAGACCGTGTGACGATGTTGTCATAGCTGTACTTCAACTCGAGCTGGCGCTGCTTGACTTCGAGAGAACCCTTGACGGTTACGAGTTCCTCCGCCTGGTTCGACACGGTATTCCTGAGCTCTTTGTTGAGCCGCTCGATTTCGGCCTTGGACCGAGCCAGGTCCTGCTGCTTCTCTATGTTCTGCTTGAGAAGGTCGGCGTTGCCCAGTGCGATCCCGGCCTGATTGGCAAAAACGGTCATCACCTTGAGATCGTACTCGTCAAAAGCATTGATGGCTTTGTGGTTGTCGATGTAGAGACTCCCCAGGATGTCATCCTTCGCCTTGAGCGGAACACAGAGGACGGACTGCAGCTTCAACTCACTGATGCTCACGGCGTCGCGGAACCTGTCGTCGGCCTGGGCATTGGAAGCGGAGACGGGGTTTCCGCTGAGAGCGACATTCTTGGCGATGGAATGGCTGACCTCGAACTCGGGATTGTTGATATTTTCCTCGGCGATATTGCGCGCCGCCTCGAAATGGAGCTGCCCTCTCTTGACAAGAATGATGAAGCCCCTCAATGCCCCGGTCATTTCCAGAGCGGTGTCCACGATGAGGTCGAGAAGCTTCTTCAGATCCATTTCCGAGTTGATGATCCGAGTAATCTCCTGAAGGCGCTCCATGTCCGCCAGCCTGCGGATGAGCTCGTGATCGCCGTTGCCGGCGGTTCCGGTTATTTCGGTCAAATTCTTCTCCTCTTTCTTCACTTCCCGGAGCAGAGCCTCGTAACGCAGAGACTCTGCGATATTTTCGGCTTCGCGGAGAACCTGCCGCGCTGAATCGAGATCCTGGATGCCGCCCTCCATTTCGAACCGGCAGCGGAGGGTTTTGGCGAGCTCGAGGTACGCCTCGGCCAATGCATCGCGGAATCCGGGGGCCTGGATGCGGGAGATCACCTCTCTGGCCGCCGTCTCATCCGGTTTTCCCAGAACCCTCTGAGCCGCACACCGGGTCGTCATGACAACCCCTTTGAGATCGGGAATCTCCACGTCAACGAGAAGCCCGAGCGCCGACTCCGCCTCACGCAGCGCTTCTTGTCCTTTTCCAAGCGCCGCAAGAGCCCTGGCCAGAAGGTTTCGGAGAACAGCCTCTCCCTCGCGAGCGTGCATCTCCGACGCAGCCCCGACAGCGCTTTCAACGGCAGCCGGGACTTCGTCGAATCGTCCCGACGCCAGAAGGAATTCGGCTTCTATGCGAGCCCATTCCAGGGAAGCCGGATCGGTCGGAGCTTCTCCGGACAGGTCCCGGGCCCTGCCGATCCATTTTTCGGCCTCATCGAAAAGCGCGAGGCGCGTGCAGCGCTCGGCGCGCAGAAGGCAAGCCTTTGACCGGGACCGCTCGTCGCCGAGACCCTGCCAGATGGTGTCGCATTTGTCGGCATACTCTTCCGTTCGATCGGGATCCCCTTCCTTCAGAGCGATCTCGCCGAGGTTCTCACAGAGAAAAGCCAGGTTGCGCTTCGAGCCGAGCTGTTCGGCCACGGCCTGAGCGTCGAGGGCGCACCTCCTCGATTCGGTGAGCTCGCCCATTTCGATGTATGTTTTGGATAGACCGGTCAATATGGTGCAGACCGAGTATGTTTCCTTGTTTTCGCGGGAGAACTCCGCCGCTTTTTTCATATGTTCGACGGCCTCGTTTTTGCGCCCCCGCGCCCGCAGCACCCTTCCCAGATTGTAATAGGGGCCGGCGGCATAACGCGATTTCCCGATCGATTCGAAAATCCTGACGGACTCCCGGTACCTGGCTTCGGCATCGACAAAGCGGCCCAGGGAAAAAAGAACCGTTCCATACCGATTGCACGTGGCGGCGCGATCTTCGGATTCGGTCTTGCCCATCAGCTTCAGCGCCTCTTCGAGATCGAGAAGAGCTTCGTCGAAGCGATGCATCCTATAAACCGAATAAGCCCGGTAACTCCGGATGCGGGCTTCCAAGGCTTTATCGGATATGTTCAGGGCCAGGGCTTCGTCGTAGCAGGCGATCGCTTTCGAAGCGTCGCCCGTTCTTTCGAAAGATCTCGCCCTTTCGATGAGCAATTCCGCCTTCTCATCGGGACCCGCGTTGTGACGCTCGGCTTCCTTCAGCGCGCGACCGAACAGGGAAAGCGCGTCCTTTACGCGGCCCCGGTAGGCATCGACCTTTCCTTTGAGAGCCAGCACTCTGAACATTCCCGGATAATCGGCCGCTTTATCCATGCGGAGCGCTTCGTCGGCCAGGCTCTCGGCTCTTCCGAGGTGGCCCGTGGCGATACGGGTCTCGATCGACCGGATCAGCCGGGGAACCGCCTCGTCGACATGACCGCTTCTGGCCCAGTGAACGGCGGCCTCTTCATCGTCGGCCTGGATATGAGCCGCCCGCTCGTGGTGCTCTTTTTTCACCTCCGGCGGCAGACTGTCATAGACGAGGCGGCGCAGAGTGAAACCCTGCAAAGCCACGGTATCGCTTCCGCGCCCCGGAAAGAGGGTGACCAGCCCCCGGTCCCTGAGCGATAGAACGAGCTTTCTCAGGTCCCGCTCGGGCCACATCTCCTTGATTACCTTTTCATCCACTCCTTCGAAAAAGACGGACAGGAACCGGACCACTTCTTTTTCATCGTCCGGAAGTGATTCGAGAGAGATTCCCATGAGCTGATCCAAGCCGTCGAAGCTGATCCCGGCCAGGCGCTTCTCGTGAAACCTGTATTCACCCATTTCGAAACCGATCACTCCCGAGGCCACGAGATGGATCAGCGTCTGTTTCAGGTCCACGAAATCGACCGTTGCGGCGGGACAGAGAAGGTCCGCGAGAGAAGGAGACACCTCTCTCCATTCTAAAAGACGGGCGAGAAACTCCAAAGCTTCCTGGCGCGCGAGACGACCCGCTGGAAAGAGGGTCGCCTGCCCGCTCCCGGCCAGATCGAGATCCTCAGCCATCTCACCGGGAGTGTCGGGAAGGAAGAGAACGATCCTCATCTTTCCCGAAGAAGCCTGAGAAACCAGTTTCTGCAATATCCGGCTGATCCTTCCATCCGAGACGGGTTTTTTATTCATCACAAGAAGCAAAAGCGACTCCTGTCCGCTCTCATTGACCGCCCTCTCGAGACCCATGAATCCGTTGTCGCTTTCCCGGAGCCCCGTCTCGGCCGATTTCGTCCCGGCGAAGACCCCGCTCAGAGCGGCTTCCGCTTCGGCCATGAGATCGGGCCAGGATTCCTCGCCCCCATCGAAGATCAGAACAGAGGACTGCACACCGGCAACGGAAGCGATGAAATGGACCCGCTCGGCAAGAAGGCGCGCGTATTCCGGTGATGAAAGAAGGACGAGGGGCTTACCCCCCTCCCCGGAAATTCCGAGTTCTTTTTCGATTTTCCCGGCTTCATGATCGAGAAGCAGCGGGGTGCTCGACTTGATCAGCCCCGAGAGCGTGGTCCGGGTCACAAGATCGAGATCGGCTCCGGACTGATCGGACAGGTCTTTCAGGGCTTCGTGCGCTGATATATATCGCTGATTCGGGTTCCTTTTGAGAAACTTCTCCAGAACATTGAGAACAGAAGCCGGAACTCCCGCGGGTATTTCAGAAGGAAGGTTGAGCTCGGAATCCAGCCTGGCCCGAATCGATGCTTCCGGCGTCGAGATATCGAATGGAAGTGTTTTGAAAAGAACCTGAAAGATCATCAGCCCCAGAGAGTAGAGGTCGGAGGAGATGTGGGCCCCTTCTCCCTCCAGGACTTCGGGAGCCATGTAGAGCAGAGTTCCCGAGGGGCCCCCTCCATGCTCCTTCGATTCGGGTGCATTCCCGGCCCCGGTAATGGTTCGCGCAAGGCCGAAATCGATGATCCAGGGGGTGGCGCCGCCGCCGCTTCCCGAATCATCGGCAATGAGAACGTTGGACGGCTTGAGATCGCCGTGAACAATTCCCCTTCCGTGAAGGAAGTCGAGGGCCCGGAGGATGTGGGCCAGCACGGACAGAACGGCATCCAGCGGGCGGCCTTCAAGGCCTTCCACAAAATCCCGTCCTTCAACGGGAGGGGTTGTGAAATAGAAGAGCTCTTCGTCCCGGTCCAGCCCGCAGCCGATAACGGGCAGAATCGAAGGAAAATCGATGCCGGCGAGCTTTCCGAACTCGTCAAAAGCCTTTTCCGAGACCGCGCCCATTCCGCCGGTTTGAAAAGCCTTCATCACCAACTCGGCCCGGCCGGCTCGATCGAAGACCCTGTATACGGCCCGTTCGATCCTTCCGGCCGGAGAGCTCTTTCTTTCGGCGAGGACCTCGTCGATCCTGTAGCGCCCTCCCGCAATCAGGCGGCCGCGATGCTCCTCCAAGTTTCCCTCCTCGGACGATCCTATTAAACCATGTCGCTTTCAACAATATTTGTCAGAGCGCGCTTCAATGCTTATTATAGAACACTCAAACCCTGTTTCTAAAGAACATAGAGTCGAGGGATTCGCGTATGTTGAATAGAGACAACGGAACGGCCGGCTGCCGGGCGATCCCCCGGCGCGCCGTGGAGATCCTGATTCTGCTGATCATTATCGCCCTTCCCGCACAGGCCGACGTCATCCACCTCAAGGGGGGGCAGAAGATCGAGGGAACGATCAAGACCGAAACACCGGAGTATATCGAGCTCAAAACCCGCTTCGGAACCGTCAAGATCGAAAGATCGAGGATCGTAAAAATCGATCGGTGCGACACGTCGGAAGAAGAATACAAAAAAAAGTTCAAAGCCCTGGACAAAAAGAACGCCGATGCCGTCTACGAGCTCGCGCAGTGGTGCAAAGAGAAGGGGCTAAAAAAAGAGCACAAAAAACTTCTCGAACTGACGCTCAAGGCGAACCCCCAGCACGACGGCGCCAACAAGGAGTCTGGAAAAGTCAAATACGACGGGAGGTGGCTCAATCCATCCGAGCTCAACAACTACAAGAAAAGCGAAGAAGAGCGCATGAAGGCCCAGGGGATGGTTCTGCAAAACGGAGAATGGATCCCCGAAGCGGAAGCCAAGAAACGAAGGGGCTACCAGCTCTTCGAGGGGGAGTGGATCACCCAGATGGATTACTACCGCCGCCTCGGCGAGCGCGACATCGTGAAAACCTTCGGCTATCCCATGACGATCACCGACTCGGAGCACTTCACGATGCGCTCACGCAGCCCGGAAGCCCTTCACCTGGAGTTCCTCGACTACTGCGAGCTCGAATACGAGCACTTCTTCATGACATTCAAGCCCGATCCGATCGAAGCGCGCATCATGTACTACTATCCCGTCGCGATCTACATCCTCGACGACATCGATACGTGCGATCTCTTCATCGATTCGGGCTATATCGAGAGATACAACCCGCCGCGAAAAATCCTGGACAGGTACGCCCATTCCGACAATTACAGCATCTACTTCCCGCGCCCCCTGGTCGTGCTCTCCAAGGGGCGCCACCTCTCGGGGGCGCAGGACAAGCACACGTCCCAGATCGGATTCATGTCCCACCACGTAGGCCATATACTGATCAGGCGATTCAAACGGGGCGGGTCCGTGCCGGGCTGGCTCGAAACGGGAGTCGCACACTATTACGAAGGGCTCACAAACTTTCACCAGACGATCTCGATTTGCGAGTTCAAGGGGTATGAAAATGTGGAGAAGTGGATCGACAACTGGGGCAACTTCCGCAAGTGGAAGAAAAACCTGATCAACAAGTCGACGCACAACACCCTCCCCACCATCCGTGAGCTTTTCGATCTCCAGATCGAAACGATGAACTCCCGGCAGATGGCGAAAGCCTGGTCAGCGGTGACATTTCTCATCAAGAACCACCGAACCGCTTTCGTGGAATACGCCAGGAAAGCACTGGCTCCATACAGGGGGGAGAGAAAGCTTCCGAGCGAAAAAGCATGGAAAATGGCTTTCGGGAAAATGACGCCCGAGTTCGCCGAAAAGGAATGGCGGGCCTGGATCGTCCAGCAGCCCGGGGTTCCCGGCCGGGAAGACAAGCTCGCGCTTCCCCTTGCCCCCAAAAAAGGAAAAGACACCGATTGATGACCCGCCCGCATTCTGAAGGAAAGCGGAATCCTTCGGGACCGCCCGGCCGTTTCAGGAATCCATCAGCTTCCTGATCAGCGCATCCAGATCGCACAGCCTCACCTCGTCATCGGTCAGAGGAGGCTGTTCTCTGAACTTCCTGTATTCCTCGAGAGACGTGAATTCCACGTATTCGCGGAAAGACATCTTCGAATCGTGCCGTCCCCCTTCTCCTGAAGGACATTCGAGAGCTTTCACGGGACCGCTGCCGGGCAGAGCCTTTCTTTCCTCGATCATCTTCTTTTCCATAAGAAGGCGGGCCTTGATGCACATTTCCAAGGATTGGGTCAGGTTCCGGCTCACGGCAGCAAGCCTTTTTCCGTCCCCCTTTTTCTGATCGAGCAAAGCTTCCACTTTGCTCAAAGCGATCTGGACCACGCTCTGGAGAGCCACGAGCCGCCGGAAGAGCTGCCGTCTGTATTCCCGCAACAGGGTATCTTCCAGAGATGCAAAAGTTTCTTCCTTCTCGGAAGGGCCTTCTCTATGCCGCGGTTCACTCTCTCTCATCGAACAGGGCTCCTGTAAAAATCGAAAGACGAAAATAAGATTGAAACCATCGAAGGTTATATGGGCTGTTTTTGATACTTGCACGTGCCGTGCCAGTCGAACAAGGAAGGAGCTGCAAAAGATCTGTTTAATTTTTTTGAGGGGATTTCCAGGGAGGTTTTTGGCGAAACGATTTTGATCGCTTATTAAACCTTCAGGCAAGCCGATTTAGAACTCATATCGATATGAAACGGATTCTTCCGGAGAAACAGCAGGAAGGGATTTCAATATTAAAATTAATCAATTTGACAATCTGGAGAAGGGGTTTTTCATATTTTCGTTCAGAATTATAGACACGCCATAATCGTATCTCCAGAAAGCGTGCTCTCGGGTATTTTCAGCGTTTTATGCCGGATATCATTTGAAAGACAAAAAAAGCGCACCCACCCCGCCGGGCCGGCACGCTTCGGTTTTCTTTGGAGCGGGTGAAGGGAATTGAACCCTCGACAACAACGTTGGCAACGTTGTGCTCTACCACTGAGCTACACCCGCTGACAGGTTGAGAACCTTATCATATACCCCCCCAATGTCAAAGACTATTTCCCCCGTCGCCCCGGGCAGATCGAGCCTTGGAATCCTTCGCCCCGTCTGCTTCAATTCCAGTGACTTTCTCCAAACAAATACCCATATATAGAGTAACTATACTTGGAATGATCGGATCCCTGGAAAACCGTAACCTTTTCAATCTGTAAGGAGAATTTCAATGAAAAAGCAATTCAACCCGGCGGCCTGTCTCGCCCTCGCTCTTTTCCTCTTGCTGCCGGCGGCGGCGGCGGCTCAGGAGGCTGAAACCGGCGACAAGCCAAGCGGGTTTCTCGGAATCTATCTGCCCGAAAGCGACGATGGTTCCGGCGTTGTTGTCGAAAGCCTCGTCGAAGGCTCTCCCGCCATGAAAGCCGGGCTCCTGCCCGGAGACAAGATCGTTTTCTTCAACAGGAAACCGATCGAAACCAAAGATAATCTGCTCAATGCTCTCGGACAAACCACGGCAGGAGACAAGGTCGAGCTCGGGTTGATCCGGAACGACAAGGAAACCATTGTTCAGGTCGTTCTGGCAGGGAGGGAAGAGCCCGCCGCTGAAAAGGAAATGATCATCCGGAAAATGGGCCCCATCAACAGGAAGATCCTCGAGTTCGAGAAACAACAAGGTGAAAAACACCCGATCATGGCGATGAAAGTCCTGCCCGAGCAAGCCGGGACAAAAGCCTGCCTCGGCGTCCACATCGAAGAGGGCGAATACACGGTCCTCGTCTCGGACGTGGTCGACGGAGGTCCGGCCATGAAATCCGGAATCCGTGGCAACGATCAGATCATCACCCTGAACGGCCGGAGCGTGGAAACTCCAGACCAGCTCTGCAAGCATATGACCAAGGTTCGCCCCGGAAAAGCCGTTTCGCTGAAAATCCTGAGAGACGGCCGGATCATCAAAAAGAAGGTGAAGACCGTTCCCTTCGGCAAGATTTTCGGCGAAGAAGAGATGGCCGTCATAAGCAGCGGGGAATGCGAATCGGGAGAATGCTCCGGAAAGTGCGAATCGGGCTCCGGTGAATGTTCCGGAGAGTGCTCGGGAGAATGCGGACCGGGCTTCGAATTTCTGACCGAGTTCGAGTGCGATGAAGGCGGCGATTCCTGCGGCGGAGAATGCGGAGGGAAAGCATCCGTCCGGGTTTCTTGCGGAGATGACGAAGAGTGTAAAACCATCGATCTCGAATGCCTCGAGAACCTTGGAGCTCTCGGATACATCGGCGGCTGCGACGACAACAAAATGCCCGGCATGATTAAAAAAATCATCAAAAAAGGACACGGCGAAAAGGACAACTGCATCATTCGCGACTTCTCATTCCCCGGGGGAAAAGGACAAGTCAAGATCATGATCCTCGGAGATGATGGAGGGGCCTGCGAAAAGAGTATTTGCGTTTCAAAGTGCCTTGAAAAACAGAGCTATTCGCGCGGCGGCCAAGGCTGCTGCGGAAGCGGCTGCGAACCCCGGAGGGGAGGACATTCCATGGGCCGGCACGGATACGGATGCGGCCCCCGGCACGGCGGACACGGATCGTGCGGACAAGGCCATGGGTTCTGCGGCCCCCAAAAGATGAATGCCCGATGCGGTTCTCACTATCGCGGTTGCAATGAACGCACCGCCCACGGTTATGGAGGCGGCCACTCCTGCTATGGAGGCGGCCACTCCTGCTATGGAGGCGGCCACTCCTGCCGCCCCGGGCACTGAAAAAACAGTTAAAAAAGGAAGCGGACACGTCTTACCGGCGTGTCCGCTTCTTGTATATCAGCCCCCTCTTGCCCGATCCCGTAGAGGGACTACACTTTTACCTCCTCCGCCTCCTCATTGAGAAGGTCCTTTCTCTGCATGATGATGGGATAAACGATTTCGTTCAGGAAAGAATCGACCTGCCGTGACGAGCATCCGGTGTAAAGAAGAGGATCCTGGATTTCACCACCCCTCTCGGAAATCACACCCGCAAAGGCGCTGTCTGCACGGAGCCGATTCATGAGATCGCTTCTTCCCCCCGTTTCCTTCTGCTTCTGCGCCGCGTCCATGGCGTGCCGCCTGATCTTCTCGTGCAGCACCTGCCTGTCTCCGCCGGCCCGAACCGCCGCCATGAGTATGTTTTCCGTGGCCATGGCGCTGAGCTCATCATCCATGTTGTCCCGGACAACAGCGGGATGGACAACGAGGCCCGATATCACGTTCCGGTAAAGAGCCAGTATGGCATCAACGGCGAGAAACGCTTCGGGAACAACGATTCTGCGGCCCGCCGAATCATCGAGTGTCCTTTCGAGCCACTGGTTGGCGGCCGTGTGAAGCGGGTTGGACGCCAGGGTCATGACATACCTGGCCAGCGACGAGATTCTCTCGCACCGCATGGGGTTCCGCTTGTAAGCCATGGCCGATGAGCCGACCTGGTCTTTTTCAAAGGGTTCCTCGAGCTCCCTCTCATGGGCCAGGAGACGAACATCAACGGCGAACTTTGCCGCCGAGGCAGCGATTCCGGCAAGCACGGAGAGGAGCCTGGCATCGACCTTTCGCGGAAAGGTCTGGCCCGTTACGGGAAAGGAACCGGAAAAACCCATCCTCCGAGTTACCAGCTCGTCGAGCTGCCGGACCTTATCGTGATCGCCTTCAAAGAGCTTCAGATAGGAAGCCTGGGTCCCCGTGGTCCCTTTCACGCCGCGGAAGGCCAGGTTTTCCAGGAAATGCTCCAGGTCCTCGAGATCCATGAGAAGATCCTGAAGCCAAAGACACGCCCTTTTGCCTATCGTCGTCAGCTGGGCGGGTTGAAAGTGGGTGTATGCCAGAGTGGCCGTCTCGCCCTGTTTTTCCGCAAAAGCGCTCAGCGCCGAAACGGTGTTGACCAAGCCGGTGCGGACAAGAGCGCAGGCGTCGCGAATCATGATGAGGTCGGCGTTATCAACGACAAAACAGGACGTGGCGCCGAGATGAATCACACCCCCTGCTTGGGGACAGGCTTTTGCGAACGTCTTGATATGGGCCATCACGTCATGGCGGATGCGGCGCTCCTCGGCCGCGGCTTCATCGAAATCGATATCATCGATCGACTTTCGCATGGCGCTGACCTGCTCCACCGTAATCGGAAGCCCGAGCTTGCGCTGAGCATCGGCCAGTTCGACCCAGAGAAGCCGCCACGTCCTGATCTTTCTGCGCTCAGAAAAAACTTCGAGCATGCCGCCCGAAGCATATCGCGTCACCAGCGGGGAGTTGTAGCGGTCGCGTAGATCCTTCATCTCTCTCCTTTCGCAAGCGATGGGCTTTTTTGAATCCGGGGCAACCCGGTTAATGACATTCGAACCAGGCCATGGCCAGGCCTGCCAGGACCAGTCCGCAGCTGGTCATCCAGAAGACCCCCGTCGAAAGCCAGCGGTCCAAAAGGTGTTTGAGCGTGATGACGGCCAGAAAGCCTCCGATCATGTCGTTCACCACATCCAGGACAGACATGGTTCTGCCTGTAAATGACTGGTGATATTCGTCGGAAGCGCCGTAAATCAGAACGATCCCCAGAACAAGAATCACGGAAGCCAGCGGGAACGAGCTCCCCTCTTCGGCCTTGAAAAACCTTCGGACAAAGAGAAGAAGTAGGGCC